>DASXBZ010000095.1:0-10425 GCA_036491435.1 Acidimicrobiales bacterium | reverse complement strand
CAGCGCGGCGCTCACCGTCACGGTTGCATCGCCCGAAGCGTGCACAGGCCAAGCCAGACGACCCTCGAGCGTGCCGTCGGCCGTGTGCAGCGCCGTGTTGGCCGCCACGACGCGCCCGACGATCCCCGGGCGTTCCGCCAGCATGCCGAGGCCAATCGGTCCGCCCCAGTCCTGGACGACGAGGGTGACGCCGCGGAGACCGAGGGCGTCGGCGAACTGCGTCACCCAGGCCACATGCCCTCGGACGGAGTGCGCCGTGCGCGCCGTGGGCTTGTCGGAGCGCCCGAAACCAACGAGGTCGGGCGCCACCGCGCGCAAGCCGTGTGCCACGAGGCGATCGATCACCGTGCGGTAGAGGTAGGACCAGGTCGGCTGGCCGTGGAGCAGCAGGACGGCTTCGGCGTCACGTGGGCCTTCGTCGACGTAGTGCATCCGCAGCCCGTCGGGCAGTTCGGCGTACTGCGGGCTGAAGGGAAATCCGGGAAGCTCGGCAAACGCCTCGTCAGGTGTGCGGAGCACGTCCACGGCCTCAGTGTGCCGCACCGCTGGCGGGACGGCGCCGGGCCTGATGAACTCGCGCCGTGACCGGGGAGCGCTGCGACGTGGCGGTCGTGGGCGCCGGGTTGGTCGGACTCACCCTCGCCTACGAGCTGGCGTGCCTGGACCTCTCGGTCACCGTGGTCGATGCGGCGCATCCAGGGCGCGCCACCGATGCCGGCGCCGGGATCCTCTCGCCCGCCACGAGCCACGACAGCGACGGCGCGCTCTGGCCCTTCCTGCACCAGTGCGGCGTGCACTACCCGCAGCTGTTGGGCCGCCTGGAAGCGGACGGCGCCGATGTGGCCGCCGCCGGTTACGGCGTGTGCGGGCTGCTCTCGCTCGGCCTGCAGGAGCACGAGGACTCGTGGTTCGCGCCCTTTGCCGAGATCACCTTGCGACGGAGCGGCGGCGAGGTCGCCGAGATCTCGTCCGATGAGGCACGCCGGCTCTTCCCGCCCCTCGGACCGGTCCACCGGGCCCTCTATTCGCCCTCGTCGGCGCGGGTCGACGGGCGCGGCATGGCGGCCGCGTTGCGGGCGGCCGCGGCGCACCGCGGCGTCACCTTCATGGCGGGGTCGGTGCACGGCGTCGCCGCGGGAGCGAACGGTGGCCGCCACGTCACGGCGATCGCGGTCCAGGGCGAGCGCAACGTCGAGTGCTCGGCGTTGGCGGTGAGTGGAGGCGCGTGGACGGCGGCCATGGGGGAGTGGCTGGGCCACGAGCTCCCGGTCGGGCCGACCAAGGGCCAGATCCTGCATCTCGGTGTCGACGCGGCGACGGAGACGTGGCCGATCGCGCAGCCGTTGCTCACCCACTATCTCGTGCCGTGGCCGGGAGGGCGGGTTGCCTGCGGTGGGACCTTCGAGCCCGGAGCCGGGTTCTCGGTCGACGCCACTGCGGCCGGTCTGCACGAGCTGTTGCGTGAGTGCCTCGTCGTCGCGCCCGGGCTCGCCGGCGCCACCTACGGCGAGACGCGGGTCGGGTTGCGGCCGACCTCACCGGACGACCGGGCAATCGTCGGCCGCGTCCCGGGCTGGTCGAACGCGTGGGTGGCCACCGGACATGGGCCCAACGGCCTGCTGCAAGGCCCCTATTCCGCCCGCGTGCTGGCCCACCACATTGCGGGGCTCGACGCGCCGGCGGGAGAGCCGCCTCTACCGGACTCGTTCGACCCGGCACGCTTCGGCTGAACCAAGGGTCCCAGGCCATCCCACCCCGGCGCGGGTCGGGACGTGAAACTGGGGCGGTGCTGAAGGGAACGCTGCGCATCAACGCTCACGACGAGCCGGCCACGATGGAGAACGTGCTCTCCGCTCTCGGGAGCAACGAGTTTTTCTGGCTGGATCTGGACGACGAGGCAACCGACGGCTCGGTCGCCGAGCTGCTAAGCGTCCACTTCAAGATACACCCGCTGGCAGTGCAGGCGGCGGAGCGATTCAACCAACGGCCGCGCATCGACGACTACGACACCTTCATGTACCTCGTGGCCCGCGGCGCCGATCCACAGCACACCGGTCAGGCGGAGGTCCATTTGTTTTGGACCGATCGCTATGTGGTGACGGTGCACCGCGGAGAAAACTGCTCCTCCCTGGCACAGGTGCGGGCGCGCATCGAGCAGCACCACGCCAAGGATGCCGCGTCGCCGCAGATCGTGATCGTCTACCTCACCGTGAGTGCGTTGGCGGACAGTTTCTTCCCGGTGCTGTCCAAGTTCGACGACCGGATCGACGCACTCGAGGACGACATCTTGAAGGCGCCCACCGAGGCGCAGCTGGGGGAGCTCTTCGACATGAAGCGTTCACTCATGGACATGCGCAAGGTCATCGCACCCCAGCGCGACATGATGGCGAGCATCAACTCCGGGGTGGCCGAGGTGCCAGGCATGACCGACGAGGCGTCGCGCTACTTCCGGGACCTCTACGACCATCTCATCCGGCTGGCCGACCTGGTTGACAACTATCGAGACCTCTTGAGCGGAGTGATGGACACACACCTTTCAACCGTCTCGAACCGCCTCAACGTCGTAATGAAGCAGCTGACCATCATTGCGACGATCTTCTTGCCGCTCAGCTTCCTGACCGGTTTCTTCGGTCAGAACTTCGCCTACATGGTGCGGGTGTGGCTGGCGCCGACGTGGAGCTTCTTCGTGTTGGGCATCGGCCTCGAGCTGGCTGCCGTGGTGTTCCTTGTCACGCTCTTTTGGCGCCGCGGCTGGATCGGGGGGCCGTCCGTCTGAACGTCAGGGGCGTGGCGCCAGCCGGCTGGGCAGACGCTCGGGGCGCTCGGCACTGTGCCCCTCATACTCGGTCCACCAGTCCTCGCAGTCGTCGGGCACGGGGAAGCCCAATTGCTTGCGCCGCTCCACCAGTTCACGGACGCGCTCCTTCTGCTCGCGCACGAGCGCGAGCGTACCGGCGTCAGTGTTCGGGTCCCTCTTGCGCTCCTCGGCCCAGAGCGACTCCTCCAGACGCCAGGCCTCGCAGCGGGCTTCGATGAGCGCATGCGTGCCGGCCGCGATGTCGGCCAGGACGTCGGGGTCGCCCCCGGCGAGCACGTCCGCGGCGCGCAACCAGCCATAGTCCTTGTTGATGCGCAAGAGGCCCGGCTGGATCTCGAAGAGGCCCACGACGTCGACCACCGGGTCGATGACGGTGAGCGAAGAGCCCGCGGGCAACGGGAACCCGACGTTGGAGATCTGGCGCTCGGCCACTCCGATCATGCCCATGGAACGCAGCCCGATGTAGCCCGCCGGCGCCGTCGCATAGTCACGGTCGTCGCGTGGCACGGCGAGTGGCACGGCCACGACGGCGAAGATGCGCGTCGCGCCCAGTTCGACCGCCGCGCGCACCGGGATGATCTCGACGACGCCTCCGTCGACGTAGTCGTCATCGGCCATCGCGTGGGGCGGGAAGATCATGGGCACGCTGGCAGAGGCGATGGTCCCGTCGAGGAGGTCGACCGGTCCTGCGGCGTCGCCCGGCGCGGGCGTGCGGGCATCCGCCTCGACGATCGTGCCGTCCTGGGTGACGTAGCGGACGACGCCCGCCCGGAGGGCGGTGACGGCCAACCGAAGTTCGAGACCCGGCCGCGCCACGAGCGCGGCGTCGACGGGGCGCACGCCGTCCTTCGAGCCATGGCGCAGGGCCTCCGCCAAGGGGTCGAGGTTGAGGACCGAGCTCCCGCTCGTGCGGAAGCGGCGGCGCACCCGAGGCAGTCGCAACCCGGCGCCGGCGACGAGACGGAGCAGATGGCGTTGCCGCTTGCGCCGCGCCCGCTTCGCCTGGCGCCGTTCGTGACGCCCCGGCGCGACCCGAGGGGGCGTCCCTCCGCTGGTCGCGAGCACGGCGGCGGGGTTGAGTGGGAACGGGGGACGCGTGCCTTCGGTGAGCTCGTGGTGGATCTCGCGGCCAAGCGAGGTGCCGTCGAGCGCACTCAACCATGCCTGCTTGCCGAAGACGTGCTCCGTCTGCGTCCAGGCGAGCACGTCCTCCTCGATCTCGTCGACGCGTGCGGCGAACTCTTCCAGCGTCCGCGCTTGGGCGAGGACGGTGGCTGCGATCGCGCCGGCCGACGTCGCGGCGATCACCTCCGGTGCGATCTGCTCGACGCCGACGAGGTATTGCAGCACGCCGACCTCGAACGACCCTTTGGTGCCGCCTCCGGCGAGGACGAACGCGGTCGGGCCGGTGCGGTGAGTGTCAGGCATCCGGCGATTCTGGCATCGCCCGCCGGGCGATCTCAATGGGGTCAGCCACCGGCGGCCGCGCTCACGACCTCGACCAGGGATCCTGCGCGGGCCGGGGTGGTCGCCCACTCCGATCGGGGCACCACACAACGGTCGACGGCGACGGCGACCCCTTTGGGGTCGTCCTCCTCGGTGAGCCCGGCGACCAGGTCGGCGATCGTCGACCCGACGGCGACGTGGATTGCCTCCCCGTTGATGCTGAGCGTCATGTCGCTCACGTTCGGGCCAACGCTTCAAGTAAGGGCGTCATCGGGCGCCGGCCCAGCAGATCGACCACCGCGGCCGCGGTGAGGGGCGCGAGGAGGATGCCGTTGCGGTAATGACCCGTCGCAACGGCGACGTTGTCGACGCCGCTCCAACCGATGCGCGGCGTGTTGTCGGGGGTGCCGGGGCGCAGACCGGCGGCCGCCTCGCGCAACTCGAGCTCGTCGACACCCGGGACGATGGCGCGTGCGTCGCACAACAACTCGTGCACGGCGCCCGCCTGCACCGTCGTGTCCGCACCCCGCTCTTCGACCGTCGCACCCACGACGAGGGAGCCGTCGCTCCGGGGCACCAGGTACACCGAGTGCCCGCGCACGAGGCCGCGGACGGTCCGGCGGAGTAGTGGCGCTGTGCTGTCGGGTGCGGGTCCGAGGCGCAGGATGTGTCCCTTCACCGGCCGAACGTCCGGCTTGGAACCGGCGTCGAGGCCGGCGATTCCGGGCAGGCCGACCCCGGCCGCCAGCACGACCTGGTCCGGACGGAGGCGGCGGCCGTCCGACAGGACGAGCTCGGGACCGGCTGCCACGGCGGTCACGCTGTGCCGGTGGAAGGTGACGCCGGCGGCGCGGTTCGCCTCGACGAGGGCGGCCAGGAGGGCACGATTGTCGACTTGGTGATCGCCGGGGACTTCGATGCCGCCGCGCAGCGAGGGGCTCAGGGCCGGGACGAGGTCGCGGCACTCACTGGCGCTGCGGCGCGCCGCGTCGAGACCGATCGAATGCTGGTAGGCGAGGAGGTCGTCGATGCTGGCGCGGTCGGAGGCATCGAGGGCAACGGTGAGCGTGCCGGTCGTGTCGTATCCGATGGACTGGCCGGTGGCCGTTTCGAGCGTGCGGGCGAAGGCGGGCCACCGGCCGGCGCCCTCGAGCAGCAGCGCCGTCAGCGCAGATTCGCCGAACTGCGCTTCGGTCACCGGCGCGAGCATCCCGGCCGCCACCCACGATGCGCCGTCGAGGCCGGGCGTCGGTGACACGACCGTCACTTCATGACCGTTGCGTGACAATTCCCACGCGGTGGAGAGGCCGATGACCCCGCCCCCCACGACGTGTACCTGCGTCGCCATGGATCAAGCCTACGAGCGGCGTCGTGTATCCTGGTCGTTCACCTTCGGGCCAACGTCGTCCCGGTCACCCGTTCAACTTTTCCCCTCGGAAGGACGCCGATGGCCTCTGGCCTCTACGACCCGAACTACGAGCACGACGCCTGTGGTGTCGGCATGGTTGCGGATCTGCACGGCCGGCCCGACCACGACATCGTCGACAAGGCGCTGACCGTCCTCGAGCGGCTGGCCCACCGCGGCGCGTCCGGGGCCGAGGTGGAGACGGGTGACGGCGCCGGGATCCTGGTGCAGGTACCGCACCGCTTCTTCGTCGGCGCGGCCGAGGCAGCGGGCTTCACGTTGCCCGACGCCGGGGGGGGGTACGCGGTCGGCCTGGCGTTCCTCCCGGTCGACCCGGACGACGCGCACAAGGCCCGCAGCGTGGTGGAGCAGCTCGCGGGCGAAGAGCGGCTCTCTGTGCTCGGCTGGCGCGCGTTGCCGATCGAGTCCGACGGCCTCGGGAAGACCGCGCTCGGGGCGATGCCGCGGATCGAGCAGCTCTTCGTGGGCCCGGCGGGGGCGGTGGTCGACACGATGACACTCGAGCGGCGCGCCTTCGTGCTGCGGAAGCGGGCCGAGCACGCGATCGACAGCCTGTACTTCCCGTCGCTCTCCGCGCGCACGATCTGTTACAAGGGCATGCTCACGTCGGAACAGCTGCGCGAGTTCTTTCCCGATCTGCGCGACCCGGCCTTCGAGTCCGGCCTGGCGCTGGTGCACTCCCGCTTTTCGACCAACACGTTCCCGAGTTGGCCGCTGGCGCACCCGTACCGGTACCTCTGCCACAACGGCGAGATCAACACGCTGGCCGGGAACCGCAACTGGATGCGGGCCCGTGAGGCGTTGCTCGAGACATCGCTGATCGAGGGCGACCTGTCCCGTGTGTACCCGATCTGCACGCCGGGGGCGAGCGACTCGGCCAGCTTCGACGAGGTGCTCGAGCTCCTACATCTCGGTGGGCGCTCGCTGGCGCACTCGGTGCTGATGATGATCCCTGAGGCGTGGGAGAACCACACGCTCATGGATCACGAGCGGCGCGCCTTCTACCGGTACCACGCGTCGCTCATGGAACCGTGGGACGGGCCGGCGGCGATCTCGTTCACGGACGGTACGGTCGTGGGGGCGGTGCTGGACCGCAACGGCCTGCGCCCGTCGCGCTACTGGGTGACCGACGACGGGTTGGTCGTCCTCGCCAGCGAGGTCGGCGTGCTCGACATCGCCCCCGAGCGGGTCGTGCGCAAGGGCCGCCTCCAACCCGGACGCATGTTCCTCGTCGACACCTCGAAGGGTCGCCTGGTCGAGGACGAGGAGATTAAGTCCGAGTTGGCGTCCGAGCACCCCTACGACGAGTGGCTGGCGACAGACCAGGTGCGCCTCGAGGAGCTGCCGGCCCGGACGATGCTGACGCCACAGCACGGGCGCGTCGTCACCCAACAGCGCCAGTTCGGGTACACGAACGAAGAGTTGCGCATCATCGTGGCCCCGATGGCCAGAAGCGGCGCCGAGCCGATCGGCTCGATGGGGTCGGACACCTCCATCGCCGTGCTGTCGGATCGATCGCGACTCCTCTACGACTACTTCACCCAGCTCTTCGCCCAAGTCACGAACCCGCCGCTCGATGCCATCCGCGAGGAGCTGGTGACGTCGCTGGCGGCGACGATCGGGCCCGAAGCCAACCTGCTGGAAGCACGCTGCGGCTCGTGCCGCCAGATCCTGCTGCCGTTGCCGGTCATCGACCGCGACGACCTCGCCAAGCTCATGTACGTCAACGAGCACGGCGAGACGCCGGGCTTCAAGGCCTTCGCCATCGACGGGCTCTTCGACGTGCGCGAGGCCGGCCGGGCCGGCGCGCCCACCGAGGCGGGCGGCGAGGCGCTGCGCCGGGCCATCGAGGACGTCCGGCGGCGTGTCTCCGATGCGATCGCGGACGGTGCGAACATCATCGTCCTCTCCGACCGGAACGCGACCGCGGACTGGGCGCCCATTCCTTCGTTGCTGCTGACCGCGGCGGTCCACCACCACCTGGTGCGCGAGAAGACGCGCACCAAGGTGGGCCTCGTCGTGGAGACAGGTGACGCCCGCGAGGTGCACCACATGGCGCTGCTCATCGGGTTCGGCGCAGCGGCCGTGAACCCGTACCTGGCCCTGGATTCGATCGACGACATGATCTCCGAAGCGCTCCTCGAGGGTGTCTCGCCCCGCCAAGCCCGGCGCAACTACATCAAGGCCGCGTGCAAGGGCGTGCTCAAGGTGATGTCCAAGATGGGGATCTCGACAGTCGCCTCCTACACCGGCGCCCAGGTTTTCGAGGCCATCGGGCTCGATGCCGGCATCGTGGACGAGTACTTCACCGGGACCTCGTCGCGCATCGGGGGCGTCGGTCTGTCGGTGCTGGCGGCGGAGGTGGCTGAGCGCCACCTGCAGGCGCACGAACCGCGGCCCACGGAGCGCGCCCACCGCGAGCTCGAGGTGGGTGGCGAGTACCAGTGGCGCCGCGAGGGCGAGTTCCACCTCTTCAATCCCAAGACCGTTTTCAAGCTGCAGCACGCGACGCGGTCCAAGCGCTACGAGATCTTCAAGGAGTACACGGCGGCCGTGGACGACCAGGCCGAGAAGCTCGGGACGCTGCGCGGGTTGTTGCGACTCAAGCCCGCGGAGGGCGGGCCGATCCCGATCGACGAGGTCGAACCGATCTCCTCGATCATGGCGAGGTTCTCCACCGGTGCCATGTCGTACGGATCGATCTCCGCGGAGGCGCACGAGACGCTCGCCATCGCCATGAACCGCATCGGCGGGCGCTCCAACACCGGCGAGGGCGGCGAGGATGCGGATCGCTACACGCCGGACGCGAACGGCGACCTCCGCCGGAGCGCGATCAAACAGGTGGCGTCCGGACGCTTCGGGGTGACCGGTGAGTACCTGGTCAACGCGGACGACCTGCAGATCAAGATCTCGCAGGGCGCGAAGCCGGGCGAGGGCGGCCAGCTGCCGGGCAACAAGGTCTGGCCCTGGATCGCGAAGACGCGGAGCTCGACACCCGGCGTCGGCCTGATCTCTCCACCACCGCACCACGACATTTACTCCATCGAGGACATCGCGCAGCTCATCCACGACCTCAAGTCGTCGAACCCCCGAGCCCGCGTCCACGTGAAGCTGGTGGCCGAGGTCGGCGTGGGCACCGTGGCAGCGGGGGTGGCCAAGGCGCACTCCGACGTCGTGCTGATCTCGGGTCACGACGGCGGCACGGGCGCCGCGCCACTGACCTCGCTGAAGCATGCCGGCATCCCCTGGGAGATCGGCCTGGCCGAGACCCAGCAAACATTGCTGGTCAACGGCCTGCGCGACCGGATCGTGGTCCAAGTGGACGGCCAGCTGAAGACGGGCCGCGACGTGCTCGTCGGCGCATTGCTCGGGGCTGAGGAGTACGGCTTCGCGTCGGCGCCGCTGGTCGTGTCGGGCTGCATCATGATGCGGGTCTGCCACCTCGACACCTGCCCGGTCGGGATCGCGACCCAGACACCGGCGCTGCGCAAGAAGTACAGCGGCAAGCCCGAGTTCGTCGAGACCTTCTTCGAGTACATCGCCGAAGAGGTGCGCGAGCTCCTCGCCTCGCTGGGGCTGCGCTCCTTGGACGAGGCCATCGGCCGCGTCGACCTGCTCGACACCGAGACCGCGATCAGCCACTGGAAGGCATCCGGGCTCGACCTGTCGACCGTGCTCGCCCAGCCCGACGTGCCCGAGACGATGGGGCGGCGCCAGCTGCGGCTCCAGGACCACGGGCTCGAGAAGGCGCTCGACCACCACTTCATGGACGCCTGCGCGCCGGTGCTCGACGGCGGCGGTCCCGTCTCGATGGAGCTGCCGATCTCCAACGTGGACCGGACGGTCGGGACCCTGCTGGGCTCGGAGATCAGCCGCCGGTTCGGTGCAGCCGGGCTGGACGACGACGCCATCTCCTTGACCTTCTTCGGCTCGGCCGGCCAGAGCTTCGGCGCCTTCGTGCCTCACGGCGTGACGATGCGCCTCTACGGCGACGCCAACGACTACTTCGGCAAAGGCCTCTCGGGTGGCCGCCTCATCGTGCGGCCGCCGCTGGAGTCGCCGTTCGTGGCGGAGGAGCAGATCATCGCCGGCAACGTCATCCTCTACGGCGCCACCGGCGGCGAGGTGTTCATCCGGGGCCAGGTGGGGGAGCGCTTCTGCGTGCGCAACTCCGGGGCCACCGCGGTGGTCGAGGGCGTGGGTGACCACGGGTGCGAGTACATGACGGGCGGCTTCGTTGTCGTGCTCGGGCCGACCGGCCGCAACTTCGCCGCGGGCATGTCGGGCGGCACCGCCTACGTCTACGACCCGACGCGCAGCTTTGGGCAACGAGTGAACCTCGAGCTCGTCGACGTCGAACCGTTGGACCCGTCGGACAGCTTCCGCGTGCGCTCGCTTGTGGAGCGCCACGGCGTCGAGACGGAGTCGGCCGTGGCGGCCCGGCTGCTCGAGCACTGGGAGACCGACGTCCTCGAGTTCGTGAAGGTCATGCCGCGCGACTACCGGCGCATCCTCGAGGCGACCCGCCGCGCCGAGGCCGAGGGGCGCTCGGTGGACGAGGCCGTGATGGTGGCTTCCCATGGGTAAGACGACCGGCTTCATGGAGCACGGGCGCGAGCTGCCGCGCCGACGGCCCGTGCCGGTCCGCCTCCGCGACTGGAGGGAGGTCTACGAGCCCTTCCCCGCGGAGTCGACGATGCAGCAGGGGGCGCGCTGCATGGACTGCGGCATCCCC
>DASXBZ010000094.1:0-2731 GCA_036491435.1 Acidimicrobiales bacterium | reverse complement strand
TACGTCGGGAAGGTGGCCGTCGTCACTGGTGCCTCGGCCGGCCTCGGGGCGCAGCTCTGCCGCGACCTGGCGAAGGCCGGCGCGACGGTGGTCGGGCTGGCGCGGAACACGGCGCGCCTCGATGCGCTGGTGGCCGAGCTGGCACAGTACGCACCCTCGTCGGAGACGATCACCTGCGACGTGAGTGACACCGACAACCTGCGCAAGGTGCTCGACCACGTCGCCGAGACGCACGGCGCGATCGACGTGTTGATCAACAACGCGGCGCAGGACCCGGGCATCCGGCTCGTCGACATCGGCGAGGAGGACTTCCGCCACACCTTCGACGTCAACTTCTTCGCCCCGGTCGCGGCGACGTTGGCCGTGGCGCCTTCGATGGTGGAGCGGGGGTCCGGCATCGTGATCAACGTGTCCTCCGACGGCGGGCGCCTCCCGTCTCCCGGGCCCGGGGCCTACCCCTCCTCAAAGGCGGCCCTCTCGGCGTTCACCGAATCGACCTCGTTCCGGCTGGGGCCCAAAGGGGTCCGGCTGCACGTGGTCTATCCGGCGTTCATGGCCACCGAGCTGGGCCTCGGGGCGCTCGGGCGGGGCCTGCGCAAGCCGCCCCGTCTGACCCGCCGCAGCGTGACCACGGTGTCGCGCCGGATCCTGGCGCAGGCCGGCGGGCCCTCGCTCGAGATCAGCGTGTCGGGGCTGATTGACGCGGCCATGGTGTTCCGCTCGTTGATGCCTCGCACGTACATGCGGTTGCGCCGCTACTGGTGAACCCCAGGTTTCCGAGGGTCCGGCTGGGGGCCCTGCTTCGCTGGTGGAGCCAGGGCTGAGGGTCCGTCGGCGGGACTTCGGCGGGCCTTCGGACGCCCTTCGCTGGACGTCCACGGATACTGCAGTTGGGTGTCAAAAGTCGTCCAATACCGAGACACTCCTGAGCGAACAAAGCGTGACGGAAGTATCGTTTTGTCACCGGCTCGCGAAGGTCGGGCCGCGGTAGGAGGGACGACGTGCATCAGCCGATCGACGACCACTTCCTTTCGAAGTACCGGGCCCTGCTGGACGCCGAAGACCTGGCGTTCGACGAGCTCGAGCACGCGTGCGAGGAAGGCGACCGCATGCAGTTCGACAAGGACATGGTCGATTGGCAGAACGCGCTCGAGCACAAGATCGCGTTCCTCACGAATGCGGGGATCTCGCTGAAGTTGCCCGTTCTGGGGTAGCCACCCGGCGGACGGTCGGGCCATTGCCGTGGCCCGAGGATCTCGATGCACGCTTCGCTCACGGGTCTGTGCACGCGCCCGGTTGTCGGGGTGAGGAGTAGCTCATGGGAGAATCGCTCGAGGCTCGACGTTCCGATGTCGAGCGCACATCGGCGGCCGGCCGTGATGCCGCCAAGGCACCGGATGCCTCGTCGGGCGTCCACAATGCGACCACACGCGTCACGATCGCGTGGCCCTTCTCGCAGATCAAGCTGCAGGAGGCGAGTGCCGAGCTCGCTGAGCTGGCCGGCGTGTTGAGCGACGTCGTCGAGGCGTTGTCCGACCTCGTTCCCGAGGAACGGTTGGCGCCGTTGCGAGAGCGGGCCGAGTCGCTGCGAGCACGATTGCGCTGAGCCGTGGCCGTGGCTCGGCGGCCGATTCAGCCCAGCCCGAGCCCCGTGGCGACGTCTCGCATCGTGGCCTCGAAGAAGGCCTCGGGCTCGAGGATGGTGTTGCGCCAGTGCCCGAAGACCTCGAGGCTGACGATGCCTACGAGGGTCGTCCAGGCCTGAACGAAGCGGGCCACCATGGGCGCGGGCATGTCGAGGCCGAGCCCTTCGGCGACGGGCGCGACGGCTCGCCGCAACTCGTCGCTCTTTGTGCCGCTGGGCGCGTCCGACTGTTGTCGCAGCCGGCCGGCCGCTGTTGCCTCGATGACGGGGCGGGCCAAGGCCGAGGCGACGCGGGCGTAGGGCTCTACCGTGTCGTGCGGCGCCTCGTACCCGGGCACCGGGGTGCCGAAGATGAGCCCCCATTCGTGCGGACGTTCGAGCGCCCATCGCCGGATGGCGCAGGGCGTCTCGAGCCACCGCTCGGCGTCGGTGCCCCCGGCGCGCTGCGCCTGGTCTGCCGCCCGCTCCGCCTCGTCCGCCAACGACTCGTAGGCCGCCATGATCAGCGCGCTGAGCAGGGCGTCGCGCCCGTCGAAGTAGCGGTAGAGGGCGGACGGCGCCAGCTCGAGGTCCCGGGCCACGGAGCGCAAGGAGAGGGCGGCCGCGCCCTCCTTGGCCAGGTGCTCGCGCGCCACGGCCAGGATCTCGGCGGTCATCTCCTCCCGCACCCGCTCCCGGGCCGTCCTCGTTGTGCGTGACGTCGACGCCGGCATAGCTGCCAGTTTGAATGCTCTGAACCGAGAACACAAGGACTTGACATGAACACTGTTCTCTTTTAGTATCACCGTTCATGACATCCTCCACCGACACCACAAAGGAGGCTCCAATGGAGACCACCCCGACACCGGCGACCCCGCACTACCAGGAGCCGGACTGGTTCACCCGCAACGTCTTCAACCGGCTGGTCAAGGTCCTGACCCGCCTCGGCATCAGCGTCTGGGGCTCGCGGGTCCTCGAGCACCGGGGCCGCACCTCGGGCAAGCTGCACCACACTCCGGTCAACCTGCTCACCTACGAAGGCCGGCAGTATCTCGTCGCTCCACGGGGGGACACCCAGTGGGCCCGCAACGTGCGCAGCGCCGACGG
>DASXBZ010000093.1:0-8563 GCA_036491435.1 Acidimicrobiales bacterium | reverse complement strand
ATGAGCAGGGGGGGGCCGGCCAGGATAAACGGGCCCGGCTTGGGGGGGTGTCACCAGCGGCGGCTGTTGCGTCCGACCTGCCGTCCTTGCCGCTTGACCGACGAGATGGCCGCGCCGGCACCGCAGTTGCAGGCCGTGCATGCCGCCCGCAGATTCTCGGGGGTGTGGCTGCCGCCGAGCGCTAGCGGGATGATGTGGTCGACGGTGGTGGCGGTGACCTTGCAGCGTGGTCCTCGGATCTGGCATCGCCAGTTGGCGGCAGCCAACACCAGCGGTCTCGCTCGCTTGTAGATCAGCGACTGGTACGGGTCGGACATGACACTTCTCTTTGTACTGCCCGTCAGTCGTCGAGGCGTCGCCGTCGTCGGGTACTGGCATCCTCTCGACCGTTCAGCCAGTCGATCAGTTCTCTGGTGTCGCGCGACGCCATGTCGACAACCTGTTCGGCCTGGGCTGGCACGAAGACCCGCAGCACCGCGGTCTCGAGACGGCACCGCCGGCACCAGCCCCGGCACTTCTGTACCGCAGTTCGTTCGTTCAGGGTGTACCAAGGAACTTGGTTGCCGCATTGGGGACAGACCGCAGTGACCTGGGCCGCCATCATCGGTCCTCATCGTCGTGGTCGTCGACTGGGCGCGCCATCCGCACCATGGGCGGCTGGCCGAGCTCACGGCGCACGTGGAGCGCGAAGGCAGGATGGCCGCATTGGCGGCGGTAGGCGGTCACAACCACTGTCTCGGTGCCGTCGTCGTCGACGGCGCTCTCATACTCATGCCAGCCATGAGTGAATACCCGGTCCAGGACGGGCACGAGCCGTGCGGCGGCATCGGCGAGCGGCGTGTCCTGGTCGAACGCCTCGCCCTGAAAGCCGGCCAGGGCGGTAACGAGCGGGTCACGGCGTTGGTGTCGGAACTGTCGGTTGCTCATCGGTATTCTCCTTGTGTTGGTTGTAGATGTCGGTTGTAGATGTCGGGTGTGACGCCCGGTCCTGTTGCTCACGGGGCCGGGCGTCGGTCATCGGTGGAGATCCACCAAAGCCGGGAGCCAGTGCGGTTTGCGGTATCCGTCTTTCGGGGGACGTTGGGCTAGAGGCAGGCCGACCATGCGGGAGCCGTCGAAGCCGTAGACGATCAGCACCTCGAAGGAGGTCAACGGGCGCAGCGTGAGCCGCTCGTCGTCGAGGATGGCTTTGGCCATGGCGATGGCGTGGTCGTTGAGCCCGGAGTCGAGGATGATGTTGGTGTCCGACGCCAGGCAGAGCGATTCTTCGCCGTGGGGGTCGAGTCCCTGTTGGGCGCAGAGCCAATCGACGGCCCCGGAGAAGGCCATGTTGCCGTGCTGGCTGATGAAGCCGGCGAGGGCGTCGACGGCGGCGGTGTTGTTGGTCATGCTTCCTCCTCGCGGCTGAGCCCGGCGGCCCGGTTCGCCCGGGATTGGGTGCGGCCGGGGTCCCACCCGCTGTGATGATCGGTGCAGACCTCCATGGCAGCGATGTCGGCCCACGGGAACCACCAGTCCATCCCGACGCACAGACCGATCGCCCAGTCCATGGCGCTGATCCGCACGCCGCGCCCGTCGACGGCCTGGACTTCGCCGGCGTAGCAAGCGAGCTCGTTGACGGGTTGGCGCAGGATGATGGCGACCCCCCATCCGGGTTGCAGGATCGGCGGGTTCTCGGTGGGTTTGGTGGTGGGCTTAGTGGTGGTCACTGTTCTGGTCCTTTCGGTGTTTGGGACACTTGCCCCCCCAGTGGGCTGTCCCAAGTGTCCCGTTGTCCCATTCCGGGACCTCTGTTTGGGACAATGGGACACTTGGGACACGCTTCTAGGTGGGGGGTGTCCCATAGACGCCGCGCTTGAGGCGGACGAGTTTCTGGGCGGCCACCAGGCGGGCCAGGTAGCGGCGGGCGTCGTCCATTTCCAACGCCGCTTCCACTTCGGCCGCGGTCGCACCGGCGGCGCAGGTGGCGACAAAGGCCAGGATTTCCGCGGAGCGGTCGCCGAGCCCGGCGGTTGCCCGGTACTGGGCGGCGGCTTTGGCGGCGGCGCCGAGGTCGTCGCCGTCGAGCCGCCAAACCGAGCCCTCGTCGAAACGGAGCGCGTATTCGCCCTCCACCACGTCGCGGCCGGTGACCGACAGGATGCCGGTGGTCTCGTAGCGGCGGCGGTTCACGACGATGACGGTGTCGGCCGCGCCGGCCAGGCCGTGGGTACCGGACACCGCGTCGACGAAGTCTTCGCTGGCGGCCTTGCGGTCGTGGTGGTTGGTGAGTAGCGACATGCCGGGATGGGCGTCGACGATCCGTTTGAGCGCGGAGCCGATCCGGTAGTCCCGCTGGTAGGAGGATTCGCCCGCCAACGCCGGCGGCATCACCTTGCCGAGCGTGTCGAGGATCACCAACGGGGCGTCGCCGTTGTGCTGCTCCATCCACTTGGCGATGGTGGCCAGCACCATCCCCGGTTCCACGGTGATGATGCGGCAGAGCGCGGCGGGGATGTGCTCGCCGTCGCCGAGCAGCCGACGGCAGCGGTCCTGTAATCGACGGTCGCCGTCCTCCAACGCCAGGTAGAGGACGGGGCGTTGGGCGACCTTGATCTTCCCGAAGGCGTAGCCGCCGGCGGCCACGCCGAGACCGATGCCGAGCACCAGCCATGACTTGCCGATCTTCGGGGCGCCGACCATCAGCACCGTTCCCTCGGGGATCAGGCCGGGCACGTGGTAGTCCAGCGGCGCGAACTGTTGGGCGTCGAGCCATTTCCCGTCGCGCAGGCCGGCCAACAGGTCGACCTCCGGTTCCTCGTCGGAGCTCACGGTGTGCCCTTCTTGCGATGGGGGGTGGGAGGCGTGCCCGGCGCCAGCGGTGGGCGCACGGGGTTGCGGTAGGCGCCGAGAGCCGGGCGATCCCAGAGCAGCTCAGCCAGGTAGGCGCCACGCTCGTCGCCGCGGCGGCGTTCGTTTTCGCGGGCGATCGCCAGGAGGTGGGCTAGATCATCGGCGCTGAGCTCGTCGAGGTCGACGGGCTCGCTCATGTCGGCCACACGGCGGCGGCTTGGCGCAGCAGGGCGAACGCGGCCCGGTAGTCGTGGTCGTGGAGCTGTCCGGCTTGGATGATGAGTTCGCAGGCGTGGGCCTTGCGGGCTACTGCGTCACTGGGAGCAGGTACCGTGACATCGACGCGGTCATCAATCTGCTTGCCACGGTCCCGCCCCGGAAGCCTCCTCCGGGGTGGTTCCAATTTCCGGGCTACGAGGTCGAGCCGAGGCGGAGCAGTTCGGCGGCGGCTTCGACCTGGTCGTCGGGCAGCTCGGTCGGGAGGCCTTGGGCAGCGCGGCCGGCGATCATGGCGGCCCGAACGTCGTCGCTGTCGTCGACGGGGACGAGGAGGTCCTCGAGTTTGCAGCCGAGGGCGTCGCACACGGCGAGCGCGATCGGCATAGGCGGGATAGCGATACCGCGCTCGTATGACGAGTACGCCTCTTTGGTGCGGTCGATCTCGAGGGCGATCAGTTCGGGTTTCTTGCCAGAGACGATCCGGCGTCGTTTCAGTTCGACGTGGTCGAAGCGGTACCGCATGGGTGTTTCCCCTGTTCCGGCCTCCCGATGTGATCCCGGGGGCGGCGCTGGCCCTGGTGGCCTAGCTGGGGGCTGTCGCCGCCGCTCGCGTCCGGGGTCGGGGCGCGACGGGAGGACCGCGGTAGGGCTGCGCCGGTTCGACTTCGGCGGGTTGCGGCGCGATCTCCATGTGGTCGGACGGCTCAGCCCACGGGGCGTCGTCGGAAGGCGGGCGGGCGATGATGATGGCGGCTTGGCGGGCGGACACTGCCGCTGTCCGCGCCTGGAGCCGGACCCCCATGCGTTGGAATCGTTCGACCTCGCCGTCGGCGCCGGTCATGAGGACGATGTGCAGCCGGTCACCGAGGCGGCGGTATCGGGGACGACGATCCACAGCCGCATCTTACATCATGATTAGCGAACGCCAGTTCGTAACCTCGTTCCACGGTGAGTCCATGTGTTTATCGTCCCTCATCTAATGGTGACGAACGATTAACACATGCATCCACTACAGTAAGCGTATGCCGGTAACGGGGATCTATGCGAGGGCGTCGAAGGACCCGAACGACAAGCGGATCTCTTGCGACCGTCAGATCGAACGGTGCACCAAGCTGGCCGCCGAACTCTTCGCCGGCGACCCGGTCCTGGTCTTCGAGGACAACGACCGCTCGGGCGCCGACCCCAACGTCGAGCGGCCCGGCTACGAGAACTTCGTTGCCGCCGTGCGCCGCGGCGACATCGGCCAGGTCGTCGTCCACGAACAATCGAGGCTGACCCGCCAACCCCAACAGTGGGAGGAGCTGGTCGTCACCCTGACCCGGGCCGGGATCACCAAGGTCCACACCGTGCAGTCCGGGGTGGTGCCCGTCGACGCCGGGAACCGTCTCCTCGGGCGGATCATGGCCGTGATCGACGCCGAGGAAGCGGAACGGCTCAAGGCCCGCATACGGGCGGCCATGGACCAGATCCGGGTTGAGGGCCGACCCGGCGGCGGAACCGCACCCTACGGGTATCGCAGCTCCCAAGGCGACGACCGCCGACCGATCCTCGTGATCGACGACGACGAGGCGAAGGTGATCGGCGGGATCTGCGACGCCATCTGCGACGGCTATTCGCTCCGCTCGATCGCCGCCGACCTGAACCGCCGGGGCGTTCCGTCGCCGAGGGGCAGCCGGTGGAACGCCACCGTCATCCGGGCCATGGTGCTCCGCCCGTCGATGGCCGGGTTTAGGACCCGTTCGGTCAAGACCAAAGGCCGAGGGGAGTCACATGAGATCGTCGGGACAGCCCGCTGGGAACCGGTCCTCACCGAGCAGCGGTGGCGTCAAACCCTGGACATGCTCGGAGCGAGCACGGTGACCGGGGTGGACGGCAAAACCCACACGGCGAGGCGCCACCAGCCGGGCCGGCCCCGGAAGTGGTTGCTCAGCGGCGGCGGCGGGCTCGGACGCTGCAAGCTTTGCGACAGCGGGCTCGTGGTGGTCACCAGCAACACCAACGCCTCCCAGTACCGCTGCGACCAGCGCACCGGCTGCGGAAACACGACCATCCAACCGGCCGAAGACCTCGAAGCGTGGATCCACCAGCAGCTGGTGGCCTACCTGGCGTCGAACCCGAAACTCCCGCCGGCGTTGGTATCCGAGGACCCCGAGCGGGTCCGGTTGGAGGAAGAACGCCGCCGGGCCGAGCGGGACATGGTCGAAGCGGTCATCCTCAAAGGCGACGGCGACATCGACTCCGACGAGTTCCGGGTGATGCACTCGGGCGCCAAGAAGCGCCGCGATCAGGCCCAGGCCGAACTTGCCGACCGGCCCGTCCCCGACACCGCTATCCCCGACGTCGACGCCATCGCCCACCGGTGGGAGAAACTCCCGCTCGAACGCAAACGCAAGGCGTTGGCCCACTACATCGAGTCGGTAACGGTCCACCCGGCGACCGGGAACCACCTCAACTGGACCCAGCACGAACGGTTCGCGGCCAGGGTCAAGATCGCGTGGAAGGTCTGATGACCGACGACGAGATCGAGGTCCTCGTCGAGGCGGAACTACCCAACTGGCTCCGAGAGCCCGGGCTCGAAGACATCCGATCGATGCTCGCCGGCGAGCTCCGGGCGTGGATCGTCGCCGCACCTGACGCCTACCTCCGTCGCACCATCGCACGCGACCTCGACGACTAGGACCGGAAGCGCAGCGCGGTGCCTCCCGCCGCCACTGGTGCTTCGAGACACCTCGTCCTGCGACATGTCGTGTCACGAGGTCATTCGCGCGCGACCAGGTCTGACCTACTTGCGGCGCCGGCCGTTGCGGGGTCGCGGCGTGCTGCGGGTCTCGATGGGTTGGGGCGGCGGGCCGTCCGCACCAGACACTTCAGGAAGACCCGCCGCGGTCATTCCGACGCTACGACCGTCCATTTCGCCCAACGTCCCGGATTGAGCAGCCCGGAGGAGAACCTGGACTCCAACAGGATGCGGGTCAGGTTGTTGGTCGACTGGCTGTAGGGGTCGACAATAAGGCGGGGCCCGTCTCTCAAGAAGAAGCATGCGCTCTCGGAGACGCCGACCAACGCCGTCCCCTTGGTGATACCGACGGTCTGGGCGACGTTCATGCCCCACAGCGTTTCCTGGGGGCCGACCTGGACCGCTTCGGTGCCGCCCACCAGGAGACCCGAGGTGGCGGCCAGCTCGCCGGCCAGGGCGCCGAAGTCAGCCGGGTTGATAATCACCAGGTCCGGCTGACCGACGTTGGGGGCGGCGCGGACGGCCTGCTTGACCTGAAGCAACTGGATAAGACCACTGGTGCCCGTCACCGCCGGGGCCAGGATGCCGGCGTCGCCCAGGATGTTGGCCACGATGTTGGCGTTCTCGGCCCGGATGAGCCCGGACTGGAGCTCGAGCTGCACCATGGACATGACCGAGTCGAAATCCATCTGCATCTCGAGGGACACGTCGCTGTAGGCGGCCATCTTGACCAGCGTTGCCGTCCTCCGGCCGACGACGAGTGTGCTGTCGGGTTTGGCGGCGCCTTCGGCCACGCTGCCGAGCACGGCGGGGGCGGTCACGGCCAGGTAGGACACGCTGTTGCCCATGTCGGCCGGGCGGGTGGTGATGTGCTCGGCCAGGCGTCCCTCAACCCCCGTCGGGATAATCGGGTACGACCAGAACGGCACGGCCGCCCCGGGCGGCGTTTCGATGGCCGCCCTGGTCTGGACCTGCTCGAGCGGCTCGTTGTAGGCAGAGCGGGTCTCCAACGCCTGCATCACCGCCCGCAGCTGGGTTTCGCCCACCTGGAGGGACGGCAGCGGATGGCGCCGCGCGCCGGGTTGATGGATGGGCCCGGTCCCGCCCGGGGTCAGCGGCGTGGCCGTGGTGTCGATGACACCGTCGGGGAGCATGGCGGTGAGCGTCGACGCCCGCCGGTCCTCCACCGCCCGCAGCTCGACGATGCGCTCGCCGAGCGGTTCCATGTCGGCTTTCAGGCCGTCGAGGATGCCTTGCTCCCGGGCGTCGGGGTCGCGTCCCTCGTCGGCGCATCGGTCCAGCATGTCGCTGAACTGGCGGTACGACTCGTTGTAGTCAGCGGAGAGCCGCTGCAGGAGCCGGTTCACGATTGCCACCTTCCTGTCCAGTTGAGTAGGTCGCTGCTGAAGTCCAACAACAGCCCGGCCGTTTCCCCGTCGCCGTCGCTCCCGAAGAGGATTGCGAATTCGTCGACCTGGGAGCAGAACTCGCTGAGCCCGTCGTCAGGACCAAGCCCGCCCAGCACGGCCGTGAGGGTTCGTACGACCCGGAGCGCGGTGCGGGGGCTGGCGGTCACCAAACTCGCCCCGAGCAGCTCGCTGGGGCCGTCAGGGCCACCGCCGTCCCACCGGATGATTGCGCCCTCAAGCGGGTCGGCCAAGGATTGGAACACATCGAGCACATCCACCTCCTGGTCCTGTGCCGGGCCCGGGAGGGAACTCTCGATTGTCAGTCCGGGCGCGGCGGTCCGAACACCCCGAAGGCTACCAGCCGGTAGTGACGGGATTTGGGGTCAGCCTTGATAAAGGCCTTTACCTCGTTCCACGAGGTGTCTCGAATCACCAAGCGTCAGGGACGGCACGCAACGATGGTGGCGCCCGCCACCTCGACCGTGAGCTTCACCCCGGCCGGCACCGCCGCGACCAGGGCGACGAGCTGGTCGAGAAGCCCCGGCACCGGGGACGCCAGTAGTGGAGTGGCGAGTAAATTCGCCGACGCGCGATTTGGCGTCAGAGGAGGTCGACTTCCCGACGCCAGATCGCGCGTCGGTTTCCGTGCCTGGCGGCGCTCCCCCGTCCCGCGGCGCTCGCGGCGCTTGCGTTCCTCCCTCGCCCGCGAGCAGACCGGACTACACGTCAACGACCGGTTGCTCGGCGGCGAAGTCACCGGACCGCCGCACTCCGAACACGCGGGCGGGAAGCCGAGCGGGTTGACCGGCGCCGGCGGCCGCTCGACGACAAGCACCCGCCCCGAGGTGCCGTTGGTCGCCGGCGGGACCCGACCGAACTCCTCGAGCTCGGCCCGGGTGAACGCCTCAGGGTGACGGTCGGCCGCGGGCACTGGGCCCTACTCGGGGGCGTCGCCCAGAGGACCGGACAGGGCGGCCAGCAGGTCGGCCATGCCGTCATCGGGCTCGTCAGCCATTCCCCGCAACGAGCGGATGACGGCCAGATGGACACGGGCCAGGGAGGCGACCTGGGCGGGCTGGTCCTCCGGGTCGACCCGGTCCAAGGCGCCGGCCAGATGGCGCAGGAGGGCGACGGTGGCGGCGTCGGCGTGCTCCAGCTTCCCGCCGTCGGCGAGGGCCTTCAGGGTCCGCTCGGCGGCCACGGCGTTGCGGGTACGGGGCGGAGCCATGGCTCCCATCATGGCCCCGCGGACAATCACGGGCAATGAAGTGCTTCGCGGCCGAATGCCCCTTTATTTCCAAGGGGATCGGCCGGCCGCAAGATTTTCGGCCTCGCGCACACAAAGAGCTACGCGATGAGCAGGGGG
>DASXBZ010000092.1:0-4702 GCA_036491435.1 Acidimicrobiales bacterium | reverse complement strand
CCGGGCGGCGTTGCGTGAGGACGAGGTGTCGATCGACGACGAGGCACTGCGCGTCATCGTGGCCGACTACACCCGGGAAGCGGGCGTGCGAAACCTCGAGCGCGAGCTCGGCAAGTTGCTTCGCAAGGTGGCGACGAAGCTCGCCTCCGATGAGGCGACCGCGCCGGTCGTCGTCGGGAAGGACGACGTGCGTGGCTGGTTGGGCCGTGCGCACTTCTTCTTCGAGGCGGCGGATCGCACCTCGGTGCCCGGCGTCGTCACGGGTTTGGCCGTGACGGGTGCCGGCGGTGATGTGTTGTTCGTCGAGGCGAGCGTGTCCGACGGGCCCGAGGGCCTGACGTTGACGGGGCAACTCGGTGACGTCATGAAGGAGTCGGCGGAGATCGCCCTCTCCTACGTGCGCTCGCACGCCGAGGAGCTCGGGATCGACCCGGCAGCCTTCACCGGCAAGCGCTTCCACGTGCACGTGCCCGCAGGGGCCGTGCCCAAGGACGGGCCTTCGGCCGGCGTCACCATGACGACGGCGTTGGTCAGCCTGTTGCGGGGCGTCCCGGTGCGGTCGGTCGTCGGCATGACCGGTGAGGTCACGCTGCAAGGCCGGGTGTTGCCGATCGGCGGCGTCAAGCAAAAGGTGCTGGCCGCGCACCGGGCAGGGCTGACCGAGGTCGTCCTACCTGAGCGCAACGGCCCGGACCTCGAGGACGTCCCCGAGGAGGTCCGCGACGTCATGAAGTTCCACCTGGCGGCCACGATCGCCGACGTGCTCACCCCGGCTCTGTCCGGGGAGGGCGCGGAGGAGGCGGACGCTGGCGGGGCGGACGTCGAGAGGGAGCTCGTCAACGCCGCCTAAGGGCGCATGACTTGCCGCATAGGGTTTGTGACCGTTCCCGGCCGGGCAGACTGGCCGGGAACGGGAACCACCCGTCGATCGGAGCGCGCATGGACGACAAAGAGATCGTGAAGCGGATCACCGACCTCGCTGCCGAGGAGCAGCAACTCGAGGAGGCGCACGTCGGCGAGGGCCTCTCCGCCGAGGAGCTCAAGCGCAAGCGCGACCTCGAGATCACGCTCGACGAGATGTGGGACCTCCTACGGCAGCGTCGCGCCAAGCGCAGCGCCGGCCAGGACCCCGACGCGGCGGCGCAACGCTCCGCCGACACCGTCGAGGGGTATCTGCAGTAGCGATCCCGGCTCGGCGCCGGGTCCGGATTCCAGGTGCGCTCGGGTCCGGTCAGCGACCCGGCATACGCCGGTTGAGCGCGGGAGCGAAGATCCCGACGAGCCCCCGCAGGTTTCCGATCGTCACGTCGAGCCAGTCGAACGAGTCACGCCAGACGGCGATCTGCCCGTCGCGCACCACGAACCGGCCGTAGACCCAGAAGCGGCTCGCCCACTTCTTGAACGTCAGTTCGTCGACGCGGTCGGTCAGGACGACGTCGCCGTCGGTCGCCACGTGGTGGAGATAGGCGTTGAACCCGAAGCGGTCCGGCCGCATCACCGGTCGGGCCAGGGTCTCGAGGCGGTCGCGGCCACGAATCGTCGGCAACGTGACGTTGATGTACTCGAGGTCTTCGGTGACGAGTTCGAGCACGCGGTCGATGTCCCACCGGCCCCAGGCTTCGAGGAATTCGACGACGACGTCCGCCGGTGCAACCTTCGCCGACTCGGCGCTCGATTGCTGCGAAGTGGGCATGGCACCCTCCTTCCTGTGGAGCGTTTTCAGACCGTAGTGGTGCGCCGGGAGCGACGCCACACGGAGGGCACGACGGCGAGCGCGGCGAAGACCAACAGGGCGAGCAGGAACAGCAGGGTGTAGGTGCCGTATCCGCCGTAGGAGAACCGGACCGTGTGCACGCCCGGACCGACGTCGACCCCGACCAACGCCGGCGCCACCATGACCGTCGGTTCCGGGTGCCCGTTGACGGTCACCGTCCAACCGGGGTCGTAGGACGCGCTGAGGACCACGGTGGCCCGTCGATTGGTCTTCACCACCGCTCCGGCGCTGCCTTGGGCGAGGCTCGCGTGCTCGACCACGACGTGCCCCGGCGATCCGGTCAACGACGTCCCGGCGGGCGCCGTTGGTGGCGATGCGACGCCGCCGTTGAACGCAACCGTCTTGTCCTGGTGGTCCGACAGCGCACTCGAGTCCAAGAGCGGCACGCTCTTCGTCCCGACGTCCGCCCGCGTCGCATCGAGCACGCCCGTGGTGTCGTAGACGTGGAAGTACCCGGGGTCGGGCAGGGCCCACAGGCAGTAGTCGCCCTCGCAGCGCACCTGCTCCGCCGGCACCGGTGGGGTCATCGAGGCCGGTGTCAGGAGGTACCCGATGCCGAAGAGGGGGTAGTCGCCCGGATTGGTGTCATCGAAGTAGAACTCGGGGTCGGTCATCAGCGATGCGGTGCGCAAGGTGTAGCCGACCTCGTCGATGTCCTTGCTCTCGAGGTACTTGAAGACGGGGACCTCGCCGATCGCGAACTCGTTGCCCCAGTTCGTGGGCTGTCCGGCGTACACCCTCCCGCGCGGATGCGCCTTGACGTAGGCGAGCAACGAGTCGAGTGCCGGTCCTTGGGACGCATCGATGTTTGCTTGGTACGCCACGTTGACCGCGTTGCCGGTGTTGTAGGTGTCCATGGAGGTCCAGGCCGGGATGAGGACGACGACTGCACCCACGACGCAGAACGCGGCGACGAGCGCGCGACCCGCAGGCTGCTCGAGGCGGTGCCGGCGCTCGGCCGGCAAGAGCTTGGCGGCCGACTCCACGAGCAGCCGCCCGACGAACACGAGCCCGATGCCCGCCAGCAGGATCCCCGAAAGCTGCATGCCCATCTGGAAGCGGCGGATGAAGACGTCGCTGCTTCCCGGGAGGATCGAGTAGAAGCCGCCAAAGGTGGTGCGCCCGAAGGTCATCAGCATCGTGACGACGAACATCGCCACCAGGGCCCGACCGGCGACGAACGTGCGCCACCGGGCGATGCAGACGCCGATCCCGACGGCGCCGAAGATGGTGATGACCGCAATCCAGTGGTTGCGGTCGAACAGCTGGCCCCGGAAGAGCCAGTCCAGGAGTTGGCGCGCGCCGTAACCGTTCTCGAGGCCGGTTCCTGCGAGGACCTGGTTGCGAGCCGCCCAATGCGATTGCGTGAGCACCGGCACGATGACCCAGGCCGACGCCAACAACGCCGAACCGCCGACGAGCACCGCACGCACCAACCGGCGCCGGAGGTCCGAGGGCACGAGGAAGGGGAACACGATCACCGCGACGAACGCGAGGTAGCCGGTCTCAAAGTGCAGGCCGACGGTCAACATGATGAAGACGACCGCCGGCAACACCGAGCGTCGCACCGAGTTGCGTGCGTCGAGAGCGCGGAACGTGAAGGCCCATGCCAGCGGCAGCGTCCACGATGCCCACAGCTGGGTCCACACCCCATAGCCGCGCCAGATGTAAGCCATATCCTCGTAGCCGATCCCGGCCCACGACTCGAGTAGGGGAGCGACCAGCGCGGCCGCGCCGGCGGTCCAACGGCCGAGCCCGAACACGCGGGCCGTCCAGTAGATGACCAACGGCCAGAGCGCCAAGAGGAGGTACATCGACCAGCGGAACGCCGTGTCGGGATCCATGAAGGTGCCGAAGAGACCGGTGATCATCGACGGCAGGCTCTGGTAGTGGAGGAACTGCGGCGAGCCGAGCCCCAGGTACGGGAACCAACTCGTGAGCGGCAGATGACCGTGGCTCCAACGCATCGACGCGAACCGCACCATCTGCTGGTGAATGGAGCTGTCGTCGAGATAGGGCACCGCTCTGAGCTCAGGCCGGAGCTCCACCAGGCCCCAGATAATGGCGATCAAGACCAGGCTCCAAGGAGCCAGGCGCAGCCACCACGGCTCGTTCTGATCTAGCGGGGCGCCCGTGCTCTCGAGCGTTGCGATGTGGTCCGTGTGCGTAGCGGCCGGGGTTGTCGTCACGACGAGGTCAGCAACGCCGTGAGGTCAGAAGTCGCCCTCGTTCGCGGCGTCGGCACCGGGTCATGTTGCCAAACCAACCCGCTCGAGGTGCCGCATGCGGAACCACGGGCACAGGTGCACGGGTTTCACGTCGATAACATCCCCGGCGGGGCTGTAGCTCAGTGGTCAGAGCAGAGGACTCATAATCCTTGGGTCGTGGGTTCGATCCCCACCAGCCCTACCCGAGCCCTACCCGACTCCGTTGCGGTACAAGCGGCTCTTTCGGATTCTGGCGGGGTGGCGCCGGCCACCAACAGCGACGTGGATATGTCCGCCGGAGGGGACCATCCGTGCGGTCCATTGCAGTTACATACGGCGTGGCTCTTGACACTCGTTCCCCTCTGTCAAGAACCACCCCCTAGGCGGGTTCAAGTTGTCGTCGCAACACCTCGTCATGGAGGTGAGTTGTGGCATATCGATCCAGGAATCCAGCGGGACCTCGGAGCCGGCCTTGGGGCGTGCCGCAGCCGTGGCGCCGGGAACATCGTCAGCTGTTCTGGGATGCGATCGCGCGGGGAAGCTCGACCGAGGAAGCCGGCGCCGCTTTCGGCCTCTCGAGCGCGCAGGCATTCATCTGGTTCCGCCAAGGTGGCGGGATGCGCACCGTCGGTTCAGCCCCACTCTCAGGGCGTTACCTGTCCTTTGTCGAGCGCGAGGAACTCGCCGTCTTGAAGGCCCAGGGTCTCGGCATCCGCGAGAT
>DASXBZ010000091.1:0-19976 GCA_036491435.1 Acidimicrobiales bacterium | reverse complement strand
AGAACTGCTGACGATGTTCCCGGCGCCACGGCTGCGGCACGCCCCAAGGCCGGCTCCGAGGTCCCGCTGGATTCCTGGATCGATATGCCACAACTCACCTCCATGACGAGGTGTTGCGACGACAACTTGAACCCGCCCTATACATCCGGACGAGGCGTCGGCACCCCATGAGGTCACCTTCAGCCATTTCCGGGAAACCCACGTCGGGGCGCGCACCGCTGAGATCCGATGATCCACCCAGTCGGCGAACGAGCCGACCGTTCGCCTGCGGTGAGCCACGCTCGTGTCGAGGTTGCGGTCCTCGGTCCCGTCACGGTGTCCGGCCTGCCGCTCGCCTTCCGTCGCGCCGCGGCACGCGAGCTCGTCGCCTACCTCGCGTTCCACCGCGAGGGTGTCCGTCACGCCGAGTGGTCGACTGCGCTGTGGCCGGACCGTCCCGTGACCCTGGCCACCGCACACTCGACCGCATCGGACGCCCGCCGGGCCCTGGGGCGCGCCGCGGACGATGCCCTGCGCCTTCCGTGCGGGTCCGTTCTCCGCCTGCACCCTTCGGTGGTCACCGACGTCGACCGCTTCTCGGTGCTGTCCCGGCCGCGCACGTGCGAGGGGTGGATCGAGGCCGCCGGGTTGGTGCGGGGCCCGCTCTTCGGCGGGTTGCGGCTGGCCGACTGGGCGATCCTCGACGGCACCGCGGCGCGGGTCGAGGCCATGGTCGTGCACACCGTGTTGCAGGCCGCCGAGACCCTCCGCGGCGACGGCCGGGCGGCCGAGGCCGAATGGATCGTGCGGCGTGGCCTCCTCGCCAGCCCCTTCGACGAGCGCCTGTACCGGTCGCTCTTGGTCGCACTGGCCGCCCAGGGCAACCGGACCGGGATGCGCGCCGCGATGGCGCAGTTCTCCGTCATGGCCAAGGCGGCGCGTACGACGTTCCGAGAGCCCGACGCAGGCCGAAGCGGCTCCCTCCACCCCGAGACGACGGGGCTGTACCGAGACCTTCTCCGTGGGTGGCCTGCGCCTGGAGGGGTACCGGCCAGGCTGTAGGGTGGCGTCCCGCCATGGCGAGAAGCTCCTCTGGGAAGTCGGTAGCACGCGCCGCCGCCACGGGTGGTGGCGCCACCTATCGCGGCCAAATGCCCGTCAATTGGTATGCCGCCCTGGTCGTGATCGTCCTGGTCGGGCTGGCCTCGGTCGCCATCGCCAAGTACCACTACAACCAGACCCCGACCGCGACGCCGCCGACCGTCGGGACGACGTGGCACGCCGCGCTCTCCTTCGACATCTGCGGCACCACGCAGCCGGCGCTCACGGCGTCGCCCGCCAGCTCGACCTCGGGCCTGACGACGACCGGGAACGGCGTCGTGGT
Source organism: Acidimicrobiales bacterium (assembly GCA_036491435.1). GTDB lineage: Bacteria > Actinomycetota > Acidimicrobiia > Acidimicrobiales > RAAP-2 > Bog-473. The sequence goes on along the minus strand of DASXBZ010000091.1, from coordinate 18,613 downwards.
CATCGCGCCCAAGAAAGCCAGCGAAGCCGGCAACAACGCGACCGTGGGCAAGTTCGCCAGCGAGTACCAGGGCCTCACCCTGACCAACACGACGCTGAAGTACCCGTCCGCCAAGATCCCCGAGTACAAGAACGGTCAGAAGTGCGCCGCCGGCACGCCGGACGCGGGCAAGGTGGGCGAAGTGGTGGCGCGGTGGTGGGTCGTGACGACCCAGACCAAGAACAACCAACTGGTGCAGACCAACGGCATCAACTCGGTGAAGCCGGCCGATCTCAAGTTCCAGAACCGGCAGCTCGTCACCGTTGGCTTCGTCCCCTCCGGCACGACCTTGCCCAAGCCGCCGGGCTCGACCATCACGGCCTTGCTCCAGATCCTCGCGGGCTCCCAGCCGGTCGCGACCACCACGACCACGGCGCCCTCGGCGACCACGACCTCGACGCCGTCGGCCACGACGAGCTCGACCGCTGCAACCACGACCACGGCACCCTCGACGACGACCACGACGGCGTCGCCGACGACCACCACGACGAAGCCTTCGTCCACCACGACGACCAAGTAATGAAGGCGGTCGTCCTCGTCGGCGGCGAGGGAACGAGGTTGCGTCCCCTCACGTTCACGTCGCCCAAGCAGATGCTCCCCGTCGTCGGCGTGCCGATGATCGAGCGCGTCCTCGGCCATCTCGCGTCGCACGGCGTGGACGAGGCGGTGCTGTCCCTCGGCTATCTTCCCGACGCCTTCACGGAGGCATACCCCGACGATCGGGCCGCCGGGGTCGCGCTGACCTACGCCGTCGAGCCCGAGCCGCTCGACACCGCCGGGGCGGTGCGCTTCGCGGCGACCTTCGCCGGCATTGCCGACACCTTCGTCGTGGTGAACGGTGACGTGCTCACCGACATGGACCTCACCAGCCTCGTGCGCTTCCACCGAGACCGCGGGGCCGAGGGGACCATTGCGCTGCATCCGGTCGCCGATCCGTCCGCCTTCGGCGTGGTGCCCACCGACGCGCAGGGCCGCGTCACCGCCTTCGTCGAGAAACCGCCACGCGACGAGGCGCCGACGAACGAGATCAACGCCGGGACGTACGTGCTCGAGCCTTCCGTGCTGGATCGCATCCCCGAAGGGGGCCGGGTCTCCATCGAGCGCGAGACGTTCCCGGCGATGGTGCGCGACGGCAACCTCTTCGCCCGTTCCGACGACGCGTACTGGCTCGACACCGGGACGCCGGCGGCGTACCTCGAGGCCAACTTCGACTATCTGGCGGGCAAACGCGGGCCCGTCGTGGCTCCCGGCCTCGAGGACGGCGGGCGCGGCGTCCTCGTCGAGGGCGAGAGCGTGGTCTCGGGTGACGTCTTCGGGCCCGCCGTGATCTTCGCCGGCTGCGTGGTCGAGCCCGGGGCGCGCGTGGAGCACAGCATCCTCGGACGCGGCACGGTCGTCTCCGCCGGGGCCGTCGTCACGGACTCAGTGTTGATGGACGCCTGTCACGTGGCGGGCGACGCCAAGGTGACGGGCTCGGTCATGGGTCCCCGGTCCGTGGTGGGGCAGCGCGGCGACGTCCGGCCGGTCTCGGTGCTCGGCGCCGACGCCGTCGTCTCGTCGGGCACCCTGGTCGACGGCGAACGGGTGTCGGGCTAAGAAGGCGCTCGTGCGCACCCTCGTGACCGGCGGCGCCGGCTTCATCGGTTCGAGCCTGGTCGACCGTTTGCTGGCCGAGGGCCACGAGGTCGACGTCGTGGACGACTTCTCCACCGGCTCGCTCTCCAACCTGGCCGAGGCGCGCAAGAGCGGCGGCCGGTCGCTCCACATCCACCACCTCGACATCACCGCACCGGCCGTCACCGAGCTGATGGCCCGCCGGCGGCCCGAGCTCGTCTTCCATCTCGCCGCGCAGGCGGACGTCCGGGTGTCCGTCGCGCGGCCGGCTCACGACGCCAACGTCAATGTCATCGGCTCGCTGAACGTCCTCGAGGGGGCGCGCCAGGCCGAGGTCGAGCGCGTCGTGTTCGCCGCCAGCGGAGGCACCCTGTACGGGGACCCCTCGCCGGACGATCTGCCGGTGCGCGAGTCGCACCCGCAGCAGCCGTTGTCGCCCTACGGGGTCTCGAAGAAGGCGGTCATCGACTACCTCGTCGCCTACCGTGAGTTGCACGCACTCGAGTTCAGCGCGCTCGCCCTCGCCAACGTGTACGGACCGAGGCAGGATCCCCATGGTGAGGCGGGCGTGGTCGCCATCTTCGCCGAACGTATCCTGCGCGGAGAGGAAGTCACGGTCTACGGGGACGGCGAGCAGACGCGCGATTTCGTGTTCGTCGACGACGTCGTGGACGCCTTCGTGCGGGCGGCGACGCGGGGCGGCGGCCTCGTGTGCAACATCGGGACCGGAACGGAGACTTCCGTCAACGACCTCTTGGCGACGATGGCCCACGTGGCGGGGGTCGAGGCGACTGCGGTGCAGGCGCCGCTGCGGCCCGGCGAGTTGTTGCGCTCGTGCCTCGACGTCGAGCGCGCCGCCATCCAGCTCGGCTGGCGGCCCTGGACGGAACTGGCCGACGGCATCCGCCCGGTGCTCGAGCTCGTCCGCGCCCGGCTGGCCTGAGGGCGCGTCAGCGAAAGAGGTCTTCGCCGGGCGGTCGCACGATCTCCGCCCGGACCGAGGCGGGGCGCATCCACGCCGCCGGCACGCCGCGCACGATGGCGACGGGGATGCCGCGGTCCTTGCCCATGACGAGCTCTGCCGCCGCGGCGATCTCGTCGGCCACGCAGACCTCGGTCGCCACCAGCTCGCGTCCACCCGCGTCGAGTGTGCCCTTGAGGTCGACGATCGCGGCGATGCCTGCGCACCCGATCGCCACGTCCGTGACGCCGCGCCGCCAGGCCCGGCCGAAGGTGTCCGACACGATCACGCCGACGTCGGTGCCGAGGGCGTGACCGAGCGACGCCCGAAGGCGCCGCGCCGACAGGTCGGGATCTTCGGGGAGCAGGGCGGCGGTGCCGTCGGCGACGTTGGAGAGGTCGACGCCCGCGTTGGCGCAGACGAACCCGTGGCGGGTCTCGCTGACGATGAGCTCACCGCGGCGGCGCAGCACCCGCACGGATTCGCTCTCGACCAGGGCGGCCTTCGCGGCGGGGTCCGCGTGGTCGAGCTCGACCAGCCGACCCTCCGCTTTCGAGACGACCTTCTGGGTCACCACGAGGACGTCGCCGTCCTCGAGGTAGGGACCATCCGCCGTTGCCGGCGCCAGCGCAGCGGCGATCATGCGGCCCAGGTCGTCGCCCGGGAGCACCTCGCCGATCCCGCGCACCGCCACCACGGTCAGGCCGTCATCGTCCGGCATCGAGCACCACCTTCGCGAGATCGGCGGCCCGTTCCGGCGAGCTCATGACCGTCGGCGCCACGATGCAGCGCAGTCCTTCCGCCTCGACGGCGGCCGCGGCCGCGGCATCCGCCTCGTCGATGACGAGCGTGCCCGCCCACGACGCATACAGACGCGCCACCCCGACAACCGAGGCCTCCGTGCCGAGCTCGCGAAGCATCCGGTCGGCCGGACCCTTGAGAGCGGCCCCCGCCACGATGGGTGACACCGCGACCACGTCGCGGCGGCGGGCGCGCAACGCGTCCTCGACGCCTGGCACGGCCAGGAGGGGCCCGATGGAGACCACAGGGTTGGATGGGCAGACCACGACCATCGTGGCCCGCTCGAGCGCGTCCATGACGCCGGGAGCCGGACGCGCCGACTCCGCCCCCTCGAAGCGCACGCCGCGCACGGGCACGTCGTGGGCGAGGCGGACGAAGTAGTCCTGGAACCCGACCTCGGTGCCGGCTGGGCCGAGGGGACCGGGAGCGGCCAGCGTGACGCGGGTGCGCAGGGGGTCGTCGGTGACGGGCAGCATGTGCACGGCGATGCCCCGGCGCTCGCACAGCGCGGCGGTGACCGCGCTGAGCGGCTCGCCCGCGGCGAGGCGGCCGGTGCGGAACAGGTGGGTCGCCAGGTCCCGGTCGCCCAACCGGAACCAGTCCTCGCCGCCGAGCCGGGCCAGTTCGTCCATCACCGCCCAGGACTCGCCGGCGACGCCCCATCCCGTCTCGCGGTTGTCCATGCCCGCCAACGTGTAGGTCACGGTATCGAGGTCCGGGCTGATCGAAAGGCCGTGCAGGACCATGTCGTCGCCGACGTTGACGATCGCCGTGATCTCGTCGCCCGGCACCACGCGGACCAGGCCGGAGAGCATTCGAGCGGCCCCGACGCCGCCGCACAGGGCCACCAGCACGCGATGAGCTTAGGAGCGCGGCGGGGGAGGGCCGTTCGGCACCCCTGGTACCATCGCCGCCCGCCATGCCCACCGCCATCCCGCCGGAACGGCACGCCACGGTCGTGTCCGTCCTGCGCGAGGCCGCCCGCGTCAACGGCGACGTCGAGGCCTACGTGGAGCCCGCCGGCGCCCGCGAGCGCCGGTCGCTGACCTTCGCTCAATGGGACCGCGCCGCGGACGGCGTCGCCGGCTACCTCGACCGCCGCGGCGTGCAAAAGGGCGACGTCGTCTGCCTCCTGCTGCCCTCCAGCATCGACTACGCCGTGCTCTACGCCGCGTTGCAGCGCCTGGGCGCCATCACGTCGGGCATCAACCCGCGGATGGGCGCGGGCGAAGTCGCCTCGGTCCTCGAGCGCGCTGCCCCGGTGCTGCTCGTGGTCGACCCCGAGGCGGCCCCGGTCCCAGAGACCCCGGGCCTGCCGCAGGTGACCCGGGAGGAGGTGGCGGGCACATGGGGCGGCGAGCCGCCGTCGTCCTGGCCCGACCTCGTCGCCGGGGATCCCGTCGCGATCGTGTGGACGAGCGGCACCACCGGCCGGCCCAAGGGCGCCCTCTTCGATCACGCCAACCTCGCGGCGGTCGCGCGCGGCACCGATGTCCTCAGCCAACCCGGGGACCGCCGGATCTCACCCCTGCCGTTCGCGCACGTGGCCTACATGACCCGCGCCTGGGACGAGATCGCGCACGGGGTGACCACCGTGATCACCCCGACGCCGTGGCGCGCCGACGACGCGGTCCGCATCATGGCCGGCGAGAGGATCACGGTCGGTCAAGGGGTGCCGACGCAATGGGCCCTCGTCCTCGCGTCCGACGAGCTCGCGCGTGCCGACCTGCGCGCGCTGCGCGTCGTCAGCACGGGCGCGGCGCGCATGAGCGCGACGATGATCGCCGACGTGCGCCGGCGTTTCGGGGTGCCAGTCGTCGTCCGCTACACGTCGACGGAGAGCTCGCTCGGAACCGGGACGTCGCTCACCTCGACCGACGACGAGGTCGCGACCACGGTGGGCCGGCCCGTTCCGGGCGTGGAGCTGGCCGTCGTCGACGACGCCGGTGAGCCCGTGGCACCCGGATCGATCGGCCGGGTCATGCTGCGATCCCCGGCCGTCATGCGGGGCTACTGGGGACGTGGTCCCGGGCGCGGCCGCTCGGTACGCGAGTTGATCGACGCCGATGCGACGGCCTCGGTGCTGGCCGACGACGGCTGGCTCACGACGGGGGACTTCGGGCTGATGACCCCGGAGGGGAACCTGCAGCTGGCTGGCCGCGCCCACGAGCGCTACATCCGCGGGGGGTACAACGTGTACCCGGCCGAAGTGGAGGAGGCCTTGACGACGCACCCCGCGGTCGCGCGGGCGGCGGTGGTCGGGGCCCCCGACGACGTACTCGGCGAGATCGGCGTGGCCGTCGTCGTCGCCTCGCCGGGCCACGTGCCCGAGCTCGCCTCGTTGCGGGCGCACTGTGCCGCCCAGCTCTCCGACTACAAGTCCCCCGACGCCCTGGTCGTGGTCGACGAGCTCCCGCTGACGCCGATGATGAAGGTGGACCCGGCGCGCCTGGGCGACCTGGCGGCGCGCGCGGCCGAGGATCGCCGATCGGCCCGGGCGCAGGGACGTGGGCCGTCTGCCGGGATGGTAGGCAGTGGCGACACCCACGGGCCTGACGCGGCCCAAAAGAAGGAGCGCGCATGAGCCCCACCAAGAGAGTCGGGGAGTCCGACCCCAACCGGGGGACGGCCCCCGAGGCGATCACCCCCTCCCGCTACAAGGGCCAGGTCGCGATCGTCACCGGCGCCGGCTCGGGCATCGGGCGGGCAACTGCACGCCGCCTGGCCGCCGAGGGGGCCGCCGTGGCCTGCCTCGACCTGGCGGAAGAGGCGATCACCGCCGTCGCCGCGGAGATCAACGAGGAGGCGGCCGACGCCGGCGGGCGCGCCCTCGCCCTGCGCTGCGACGTCACCGACGAGGGCGCGGTCGCTGACGCAGTCGCCCGGTCGAAGGCCGAGCTGGGTGAGGTGACCAACCTGTGCAACATCGCCGGCATCGGCGGCTTCGCGCACACGCCCGAACAGTCGCTGAGCGGGTGGGACAAGATCATCGCGGTCAACCTCACGGGCACGTTCCTCATGTGCCGCGCCGTGCTCCCGGGGATGATCGAACACGGCGGCGCCATCGTGAACACCGTCTCCACCGCGGGCGTCATCGGCCAGCCCTACTCCGCGGCCTACTGCGCGTCCAAGGGTGGGGTCAAGATGCTCACCAAGGCGCTCGCCGTCGAGTACATGGCCCGCGGCGTCCGCGTCAACGGCGTCGCGCCGGGCGGCGTCGACACCCCGATCATCCACAATTTCGGTCCGCCCGAGGACGCCGACTTCAAACTCATCGAGCGGCTGATGACGCCGATCGGGTTCGCCTATCCCCACGAGATCGCGGGCGCCTTCGCCTATCTGGGCTCGCACGAGGCGGACTACGTCACCGGAGCGATCCTCTCCATCGACGGGGCGATATCGGCCTGAGCGACGTCCCTACGCCGCCGTCGCGCCTGCGGGTCGCGCTCGACGCGACACCACTGCTCGGGCTCCCTACCGGCATCGGTGTCTTCTGCCTCGGTGCGCTCCGTGCGCTCGCGGCGCGTCCCGGCGTCGAGGTGGAGGCGTTCGCCGTGACGTGGCGTCGCCGAGCCATGCTCGACGGCCGGCTGCCCGACGGCGTGACCCACCACCAACGCGCCATGCCCGCCCGCCCGCTCCATGCACTCTGGGCACGTCGCGACAGCCCGCCGGTGGAATGGTTCGTCGGCGCCGCGGACGTGGTCCACGGGACCAATTTCGTCGTGCCCCCGACCCGCCGGGCGGCCGCCGTCGTCTCGGTGCACGACCTGACGCCGTTGCGCCACCCCGAACTGTGCGACGCCGCGACGCTGGCCTACCCCGGACTGATCCGCCGGGCCCTGCGCCGCGGTGCCTGGGTGCACGCCGACTCGGAGTTCGTCGCCGGTGAGGTGGTCGAGGCGTTCGGGGCCGACGCCGGACGCGTGCGCGTCGTGCACCCGGGCGTGCCGGCGCTGCCGCCGGTGCGCGACGCCGAGGCCGAAGCTCTCCTGCGGCGTGTCCTGCCGCCCGGGACCGGGCGCTACTGCCTGGCCGTGGGGACGGCGGAGCCGCGCAAGGACCTGCCCGGCCTCGTCCGTGCGTTCGGCGAGGTCGCGGCGTCGCACGCCGACGTGTCGCTGGTCCTGGTGGGGCCGCCGGGGTGGGGCGAAGCCGCCCTCGAGGACGCGGTGGCGGCATCGCCCGCCCGGGAGCGGATCGTGCGGACGGGCTGGGTCGAGGACGGCGACCTGGCTGCGCTGTTCGCCGGGGCGGCGGTCCTCGCCTACCCGTCGCTCTACGAGGGCTTCGGCTTCCCCCCGCTGCAGGCCATGCGCGCCGGCGTCCCCGTGGTGGCCACCCGGGCCGGATCGGTGCCCGAGGTCGTCGGGGACGGCGCGCTCCTGGTCGACCCCGGGGACGCCGCAGGGCTCGCGGCCGCGCTGGAGCGTTGCCTCGTCGACGATGCCGCGCGCCGGGACCTCGTCGCGGCGGGCTCGGCGTGGGCGGCCCGGTTCTCATGGGAGTCGTGCGGCGCCGGGCTCGAGCAGTTGTACCGCGACGCGGCGGGGGACCGGCGTGGCTGACCCGGGCCCGTCCGTGTTGCTCGCGGTCGAACAGCTGCGCCGGGAGGTGCCGGGCGGCATCGGGAACTACGCGCGCGGGCTCCTGGCCGGCCTGCAACGTTGCGCCGAGGATGGCGAGGGTGTCGAGGTCACCCTGTTGGCGAGCCGGCCCCCGCGTGGGGCTCCCGACCCGCTGGCCGCCTACGGACGGCCAGTCGTCGTCTCGGCGCTGCCGGGGCGTCTCATGACCCGCGCCTGGGATCACTCCCTGCTCCGCGCGCCGGAGGGTTTCGCCGTGGTGCACTCGGTCTCGCTGGCGGCGCCGATGCTGCGGCACCCCAGCCGCAGCCGGCTCGCCCTGACCGTGCACGACGTCGCCTGGCGCCGCCACCCCGAAGCGACGACACGACGGGGTCGCCGGTGGCACGAGGCCGCGCTCCGCCGCGCCCGCGACTGCGGTGCGAACCTCGTCGTGCCGTCGCGTCTGGTCGCCTCGGACCTGATGGCGTTCGGCGTCGACGAGTCGAGGATCATCGTCGTGCCCGGTGGCACCGACCACCTCGCGCCACCCGACGAGGATGCGGCCACCGCGCTACTGCGACGGGCGGGCGTGCGCGGCCCGTACCTGTTGACCGTCGGCACCCTCGAGCCGCGCAAGAACCTCGACCGTCTCGTGCAGGCGTTCAGCCTGGCGCGACCGCAGCTGCCCGAGCCGTGGCCCTTGGTCATCGTCGGGCCGACCGGATGGGGCCACGGGGGGCGGCCGCAGGAGACGGACGGCGTCGTCTTCACCGGCTCGGTCCCCGATGCCGCCCTCTCGGCGCTGTACCGCGGCGCCCGGGCCTTCGCCTACGTCCCGCTCACCGAGGGCTACGGGCTCCCGCCACTCGAGGCCATGCGCATGGGCACGCCCTCGCTCGTGTCCACGGAGGTCCCGAGCGTGCACGACCTCGGCGAGACCGATCCGCCGCCGGCACGCACCGTCGACCCGCTCGACGTCGACGACATGGTCGCCGGGCTGGTCACCGTCCTGACCGACGACGCCCTCCGCGACGACCTGGCCGCACGGGGCTTCTTGTTCGCGTCGGCCCGCACCTGGCAGGCGGCCGCGGCCGCGCACGTGCGTCTCTGGAGGCGGCTGGCGTGACCGCCGCCGGGTCCCTCGCGCTGTCCCTCGACGTCTCCGCGGTGCCGGCGCGTCCCGGAGGCGCGGGCCGTTACACCATCGCCTTGGCCAACGGCCTGGCCGCGCAGCCGGACGTGGCGCTCACGCTCGTGGCGCGGCGCAACGACGCGGCGCGCTGGGAGGCGACGGGAGCCCGGCATCTCAGGCCCGACGTGCCGGCGGCGCGTCCCGGCCGTCTCGTCTTCGAACAAGTCGGGCTGCCGGCGCTGCTGCGCTCCGCCGCGGTCGACGTCCACCACGGGCCGCACTACACGATGCCGGCGCGGTCGCCCGTGCCGTGCGTGGTCACCGTCCACGACTGCACCTTCTTCGATCATCCCGAGTGGCACCTTCGCACCAAGGCCGCGTTCTTCCGCCGGGCCATCCGCCGGGCCGCCCAGCACGCGGCGGTGCTCGTCTGCGTGAGCCAGGTCACCGCCGATCGACTGGCCGCGAACGTTCCCGTGCGCGCACCGGTGGTCGTGGCGCCACACGGCGTGGACCTCGCGCGGTTCTCGCCGGCCGAACCGAGCCCGGGTGCGGACGACGCCGCCCTGCGCGCCGTCGGCGTGCCCGCCGAGCGGCCCTTCGTCGCGTTCATCGGCACCCTCGAGCCGCGCAAGGGCGTGGCGCCGCTGGTCGGCGCGTTCGACGCGCTCGCGGCGTCCCGGCCTGACCTGATGCTCGTGCTCGCGGGCCAGACGGGGTGGGGAATGGCCGAGACCGAGCGCGCCCTGGCGGCGGCGCGGCACGGGGACCGCATCGTGCGGACCGGCTATCTGCCGGAGGCGGCGGTGCCGGCGCTGCTGCGGCGGGCCGCGGTCGTCGCCTACCCCGCCCTGGAGGAGGGCTTCGGCCTGCCGGCCCTCGAAGCCCTTGCCTGCGGCGCCCCCCTGGTCACGACCGAGGGAACGGCCATGGCCGAGCTGGCGGCCGGCGCCGCCGTGTTGGTGCCGCCGGGTGCCGAGAGTGCGCTGGCCGACGCCCTGGCCGCCGTCCTCGACGCCGGCCCGGACGCGGAGCGCCGGGCGCTCGGGCTCCGGGTGGCAGCCGCGCGGACATGGGCGTCGAGCGTGGCCGAGCACCGCCGCGCCTATGCGATGGCGGAGCAGGCCCCGCATTAGGGTTCCGCGGATGCGTGCGCTGATCACCGGGGGGAAGGGCTTCGTGGGCCAGTGGCTGGCCGCGCACCTGAAGGATCGCGGCGACGAGGTCGCGGTGATCGATCTCGAGACCGACGTCGCCGACGGCGCGGCGGTCCGCCGGGTGATGCACGACGTGCGGCCGGACGCCGTCTACCACCTGGCCGCCATGACGCACGTGGGCGAGAGCTGGGAGCACCCGAGCCAGGTCCTCCGGGTGAACGTCCTCGGCACGGCCGAGATCCTGGCGGCGGCGCGGGCGGAGACGCCGCAGGCGCGGGTCCTGGTCGTGAGCTCCGCCGAGGTCTACGGGGTCGTCGGTCCCGACCAGCTCCCGCTCGGCGAGGCGACGCCGACCGCGCCCGCCAGCCCGTACGCGGCGAGCAAGCTGGCCGCCGAGGTCGTGTCGCTCCAGGCCTGGCGGGGCTACGGCCAGCCGGTCGTGGTTGTGCGGCCCTTCAACCACATCGGCCCGGGACAGTCGCCCAATTTCTTCGTGCCGGCCATGGCCAAGCGCATCGTCGAGGCGCGGCGCTCGGGCGCGGCCTCGCTGCGGGTGGGCACCTTGACGACGCGTCGGGACTTCACCGACGTGCGCGACGTGGTGGCCGCCTACCGCCTGCTCATCGAGGAGGGCATCCCGGGCGAGGTCTACAACGTGTGTTCGGGCGTCGACGTCGCCATGTCGGACGTGGCGGCGCAGCTGTTGGCGTTGGACGGCGCGGACCTCACGCTCGAGACGGACCCAGAGCTCGTACGCCCCGTGGACGTGCCGGTGCTGCGCGGCGATGCGGCGCTGCTCCGCGCCGCCACCGGATGGGAGCCGCAGATCCCGCTCGCGACGACGCTCGCCGACGTCCTCGCCTCGTGGGAGGCGGACTGACGGCGAGCGTCGTCTGAGGGGGAGTGGTCCTACTAGGCGCTGACGCGCTGGCGGATCTGGATGCGCACCTCACGCGCCTGCTCGCGCGCCTTCGTGGTGACCTGGGTCACCGTGGTGGGCAGCCGGTCCTCGATGGGCTGCAGGGTGCTCTCGACGAACTGCACGGCCGACTCGGCCAGATCGTCGATCTGCCGGAACCCCTTGGCCACGCCCTGGCGGACGTCGCCGATGCGCTGGTCGATCGGCAGGTCCTTCTGCAGGCGCTTCTGGAGCTCGACCCGCTGGACCTGGGCCCGCTGGTAGGCGAGCACGCCGAGGCCGACGGCGATGTACGCCGCGTCCCGGGCCAGGTCGGTGACACCCTTCGAGAGGGCGCTGATGTTGGTGGTCACGTCGGGCATTGGTGCCTCCTCTTGTGCGATCACAGTGACGATCTGCTCGCCGTGGGCCGGCTCTCGGCCCCTACGAGCTTGTGTACTACAGTATCATATTTGTTAAACAGTAGCAAGCATCAGGCACGGCTCAGGCACGAAATCCGTGCCTGAGGGGCTTCGCGCCGAACGGATAGCCTCTGGCACCTGATGGACGCCCAAGTGCCGGCCGTGGTCGCCGTCCTGGTGACCACGGACCCGGGTGAATGGTTCGACGAGGCGCTCGCCTCGCTGGCCTCCCAGGACTATCAGGAGCTCTCGGTCCTCGTCCTCGCCACCGGTGACGAGACCTCCGACGTCACCGAGCGGGTCGCCCGCGTGCTCCCCGACGCCTTCGTCCGCCACCTGCCGGGCCGCCTCGCCTACGGCGCCGCCACGAACGAGGTGACGGGGATGGTCGAAGGCGCCGCCTTCTACCTGCTCCTCCACGACGACGTCGCCCTGGACCACGACGCGGTGCACGAGATGGTCGAGGAGTCGTTCCGCTCGAACGCCGGGGTCGTCACGCCCAAGTTCGTCAACTGGGACGACCCGAGCGTGCTGCTCCATGTCGGGATGAACTGCGACAAGACGGGGGCGGTGGTCGACCGGGTCCTCGAGGGCGAGGTCGACCACGGTCAGCACGACGCGGTGCGCGACGTGTTCGTCGCCCCCGGTGGCTGCATCCTCGTGCGCGCCGACCTCTTCCGCGAGCTCAAGGGGTTCGACCCCGGCATCGTCGCGATGGGCGAGGACCTCGATCTCTCGTGGCGGTGCCAGGTCGCCGGGTCACGCGTGGTGGTCGCGCCCGACGCGCGCGTGCGCCACCGCGAAGTCGTCGCCGGCGGCCTCGTGCCACTCTCGGTGGTCGGCGCCGGCCCGACGCGTGGCCGCCGCCCGGTCACCATGCAGGGGTTGCAGCGCCGCCACGAGCTGCGCGCCGTGCTCAAGTGCTACACCCGGATCCACCTGATCCGGGTCCTGCCGCAGGCCGCCCTGCTCGCGCTGGGCGAAGTGTTCGTGGCGCTCCTGGCCCGTGACGGGGAACGGGTGCGGGCCGTCGTGGGTGCCTGGAACTGGAACGCCCGGCGGCTGACGGAGATCTCGTTGCTCCGCGGCGAGCTGGCCGAGCACCGCCTGTTCCCGGACTCCGAGGTGCGGCGGCTCCAGCTGCGCGGCAGCGCGCGCCTGTCGCGGTACCTGAGCCGGCTCTCCCACCAGGGCCTCGAGGCCGCCAATTCCGTCGCCGTCGTGCGCACCCGGGCCGACATCGACGACGAACGCTCCGAGGTGGCGGTGCTGACCGGCAGCGTGGGGCTGGCGTTCAGCGAGGACGCGGACTTCGACGAGCTCGACGACCTCGGCCGCCGGGCCGGCCGCGACCGGTTCGGCCGGCGCGTGCGCCGCGCCCCCCTGAGCACCGGGCGCCAGCGCCTCGTGGCGCTGCTCGTGGCGCTGCTGGTGATCGCCATCGGGACCCGCGAGCTGTTCTTCGGCTCGCTGCCGCTGGTCGGTCAGCTGGCGCCGTTGCCATCGTGGTCGACGACCTGGCACCACTTCTTCTCGGGCTGGCAGTCCGCCGGGGTGGGCACGACGGCGCCGGCGTCCCCGGCCTTCGGCGTCTTCGGCGTCGCGGGCACCGCGTTCTTCGGTGCCATGGGCACGCTGCAGCGCGTCCTGCTGCTCGGCTGCATCCCGCTGGGCGCGTTCGGCCTTTCGCGGTTCATGCGGCCGCTCGTCTCGCCGCGGGCCCGGATCGTCGCCGTCATCTGCTATCTCGGCGTTCCGCTGCCGTACGGGTCGCTCGGAGCGGGCCGCTGGGACGGCCTGATCACGTACGCGCTGTTCCCGTTCATCGCCGTGCGCCTGGCCGGCGCCGCCGGGGTCGAACCCTTCGCGGTCGAGCGCGGCACGCGGTGGGCGACCCGGCCGGCCGGGCAGGTGGCGATCCTGGGCGCCCTCGTCGCGCTCGGCGCGTCCTTCGCGCCCGCCCTGGCGCCGCTCGTGCTCGTCGCCGCACTCGCCTGGGTCGTGGGCTCGTACCTCGTCGGGGCCCGCGACGCGAACTGGCGCCCGCTCGTCGTCGCCGTCGGGGCGGTCGGGTTCGCACTCGTGCTGCTGGCACCGTGGGTCGTCGGGACCGCGCTGGCCGGCAAGGGCTCGGTCGCCATCTTCGGCCTGCCGATCGCGGGAGCGACCGCCCCCGACTGGGGAGAGCTCGTCCGCTTCGCCATCGGTCCGGTCGCCCGGTCGCCGCTGGTCTGGTTGCTGATCGCGGCCGCCGCGCTCCCGCTCGCCATCGGTCGCGGGATCCGTCTCGTCTGGGCGGCGCGGCTGTGGGTGATGGCCTGCGCCTCGTGGGGGCTCGCACTGGCCGCCGTGCGCGCCGACATGGGTTCCTTCGCCCCCTCGACGCCGGTCGTGCTCGCACCGGCGGCGCTGGCCGTCGCCGCCTGCCTCGGACTGGGGATCTCGGCGTTCGAGAACGACCTCAGCGGGCGCGAATTCGGTTGGCGCCAGGTGATCGGCGGCGTCGCGCTCGTCTTCGGCGTCATCGGCCTCCTCCCCGTGGCCGCCGGTGCGGTGAGCGGCCGTTGGAACCTCCCCGCCCAGGGCGTCGAGCAGCCCCTGTCGTTCCTCGACCACGCGCCGCCGACCGGTGGGGCGCGGGTGTTGTGGCTCGGCGACCCGAGGGCCCTTCCCGTCGGCGGGTTCTCGATCGGGCCCGGGTTGGCCTACGCGCTGACACCGGCGGACCTGCCGAACACGGCCCAGGTGCTCACGCCCGCCGGGCCCGGGCCGGCTTCCCTCGTGGCCCAGGCGGTGCAGCTGACGACGACGGGCGGCACCGTGCACCTGGGCCGGCTCGTGGCCTCCGAGGGCGTGCGCTACATCGTGCTGGTCCAGGGCCTCGCGCCGTCGACCGTCGGTTCGCTCACGCCGTCCGTCAACGCGCCGCCACCGCCGGGTCTGCAGACCGATCTGTTGGACCAGGCCGACCTGCACCTCGTGCCCGGCGACGTCGGGATCTCGGTGTTCGAGAACGACGAGGCGATGCCGGTCACCGCGCAGCGGGCCGCGCCGCTACCCGTCGTCCGGGACTGGACCTTCCCGGGCGGCCCCGACGTGGTGGGCTGGCAACCCGTGCTGGCTTCGCAGTCGGGGTCCGCGGCCGCGAGCGGCCCGGTGCAACACGGCACCCTCTACGCGGGGTACGCGCCGGCGGGGCACTTTGCCCTGACCGTGGACGGGCGGCCGGTCACCCAGCAGCCCGCCTTCGGCTGGGCGGCCCAGTTCGCCACCGCCAAGGGAGCCGCCGCGCTCTCGCTGTCGCAGTTCCCCTTTGTGCCGCTCGCCGTCACCGCCGAGGTCGTGGTGTGGGTCGTCTTGGTGGCCGCCCTCGTCGGACGGCGGCGCCGGCCGCGCCCGGCCCACCGGAGCGCGTCGTGAGCCCGGCGCACGCCAGCCGGGCGGTGCCCCACGGTCCCGAGCGACGTTGGCCCGTCCTCGTCGTCGTGGCGGCGGTCATCGTGGGCGCCGCCGTCGGCGTCGCGGCGCGGGGGTCGTCCAGCCCGACACCCGCGCCATCGACATCTGCCGCGCTGGTGAGCGCGCCCGATGCCGAATCCTCCGCCTGGTATTGCACGGGCCAGACGACCCCTTCCGGCGGCGCCCCCGGTTTCCTCGTACTCTCCAACGCGACCGCGCGGGCCGTCGTTGCTGATGTCACGATCGTGACGGACACGGGCGCCACGGTCAGCGCCGGTGTCACCGTGCCGGCGCAGAGCGCCCTCGCGCCGTCGTTGCCGGTGCCGTCGTCGGGTTCGTGGCAGGCCGAGACCGTGACCATCGAGGGCGGCGGTGTGGCGGCGTCGCAGGCGGTGCACGGCCCGGCGGGTTGGTCCGTCACTCCCTGCCAGAGCTCGACGTCGGCCAACTGGTACTTCGCCTCCGGGTCCACTGCCGGGTCGAACGCGCTCTACGTGTCACTCCTCAATCCGACGTCGTCACCGGTCGTTGTGGACCTCGGCTTCATGACGCCCACGGGAGCCGTGCGGCCGCTGAACTACCAGGGGGTGGTGATCGAGCCGGGGGCGACGCTGGCCGAGGACGTGGCGTCCGAGGTGCAGAACGCGTCCCAGGTGAGCACGGTGGTCACCGCACGGACCGGCCGGGTCATCGCGTCCGAGCTGCAGGTGTACGTCGGGGCCAGCGCCGGCCTCTCGCTGGTGCAGGGGAGCAGCCGGCCCGAGCACCGCTGGGCCATCCCGCTCGCGCAGGAGACCCAGGGGGGCGGCGACTCCGAGATCGACGTGTTCAACCCCGGCACGTCGCCGGAAACGGTCACCGTGCACCTGCGTCTGGCCTCGGGACCCCTGGCGCCGTTGGTGGACACGGTGCCACCGGGCGAGACCTGGGCGCTGGCGACCAGCCGCCAGACGCGCATTCCGGCCGGCGCGACCTACTCGGCCCAGGTCGATGCGACGGGTGGGCCCGGCGTCGTCGTGAACCGCACCGTGGTGGCCCCGGCCACCGCCCCGGCGCCGCAAGCCGGTGTGGCCGTCGCGGTCGACGGTCTGACCAGCAGCACGCCGGCGAACGAGTGGATCGTCCCGCCGCCCGGGACAGAGGCGAGCCCCGCCGTCAGCAACGTGGGCCACGACGCGCTGGCTGTCCTCAACGTCGGCGACAGCAACGAGACGTTCCGCGCCTACTCGATCGGGCCGGGAACCCGGAACCTGTTGGCGTCGGGCACCCTCGCCCCCGGTGCGAGCGCCATCGTGTCGGGATCGACGCTCACCGACACCGGATTCGACCCCATCGTGGTGCGTGGCAGCGGTCCGATGGCGGTCTCCGAGGACTTCACCCCGAGCGGGGGAGTAGGGGTGGTGGGCATGCCGGGCATCGCTCTGGCCGCGCCACTCGGGTTCTGACCCTCAGAGGCGGTGGCGCTGGTAGCGGCGCCACAACACGCGGCCGCCGACCGCCACCAGCGCGAGGCACAGCAACGCGAACAGGAACGGGCCCGCCAGGCGGACCACGCCCTCGATGCCCGCGACGAACCCGCCGACGCTGTCGTGCCACGACCGCACGAGGCCCGATTCTGGGAGCGGTCCCGGCCGCGGCGGGGGTGTCCCCTCGCTCATCGTCACCGTGACCTTCGAGTAGGAGGTCTGACTCGTCAGTAGTTGCAGCTGGCCCTGCAGCTGCTCGATCTGTTGCTGGATGACGTTCAGCTGGTCCTGCACGGACAGGATGTCGCCGATGCTGGTCGCCTTGGCCAGGATCGTGAGGTACTGCTGGCGGCTGTCCTCGAGCGCGGAGAGGCGCGCCTGCAGGTCGACGTACTGGCCCGTTACGTCGGTGGCGCTGGTCGAGAGGTTCGAGGTCTTGCCGTAGCGCTCCGCCGACTTGAGCACGGCCGCGAACTCGTTCACCGGGACTTCCATGGTGATGGTGCCGTAGGCGGTCCCTCCGCCGGACCCGTTCTGGCTCATGGAGTTGGCCACGAAGCCGCCGACGGCGCCCGCGAGGTTGGTCAGGCCCGTCATCGTCCGCGCCAGAGCACCCTTCTTGAGCGCCAGGTCGAGCGTGCCCGTCTGCTCGATCTTCGCCGACTGCCCGACCGCGCCCTGCGGGAGCGGCGCCGCGTTCTGCGCCTGCGTCCCCGCGCTCAATCCGTTCGAGGTGGTGGGCGCTCCGGCACTCGACCCGCTCGCGCTGCTCGCGCCGAAACCGAGACCCCCGGCGTGCGTGCCCGGGAGCGTCGTGCTCGTCGTGGGAGCCTTGGCGCCGCCGCTGGCGACGCCACCCTTTTCGTTCCCCGACCGCAACGCCGTGACGGTCTGGTTCGACGGGGACCGCCCGAGGGCGCCGATCGTGCCGGCCACGATCAGCACCACCACGAGGACCGCCGCGACCGACAGGATCCGGTGGCGTCCGGCCAGCGCCACGAGCCGCCGCCGCCGGCCGAGCTCGTCTGCGGGCTCGAGGCCCTCGGCGCCGTCCGCGGCGTCGCCGTCTCCGGACCCGTCGGTCCCGGTGCCCTCGCGGCTCGGCCCCCGCTCGGCGCGCGCCACGATCTCCTCGATGCCGGTCTGCGGCACCTCGAACGCCTCGGCGGCTTGCCCGAAGAGCTCGGCCAGACGGTCGTCGTCGAGCATGGTCACGACCCGGCCTCCTCTCCTGCCACTGCGCCGATGCCGGCGTCGTCGTCCGCGTCCGCATCAGCGCCCATGAACGCCAGCGCGCTGAGCGCCGGGTCCTCCGCCAGTCGCCGGCGCGCTTCGTGCAGGCGCGACTTCACCGTGCCCTGCCGCCGCCCGATCGCCCGCGCGATGTCCCGCTCGCTCAGGTCCGCGTAGTAGCGCAGGACGACCGGCACGCGCAGCGACAGCGGCAAGCGCGCCAAGGCGGCCAGCACCGTGTCGGCCACCTCGCCACGTTCGGCGCTCGCCTCGGGCCCGACGCCCTCCGCCGCGACGTTGGTCAGCGGCTCGTCACCGGCGCGCCGGTCCCGGTGCGGGATCTCGCGGCGCAGCTTCGAGTAGCACGAGTTGACGACGACGCGGTAGAGCCACGGCCGGATGCTCGGCACGTCGGCCAGCGAGTCACGGAAGCGCCAGGCCCGGAGGAACGCCTCCTGGACCGCTTCCTCGGCGTCGGCGCGGTTGCCGAGGATGAGGCAGGCCGTGCGGAAGGAGGGCACGTACCCCTCCTCCAGCCACTCGGCCAGCTGTGCTTCCACCATCCCCCCTTATGACGCCGCCCGGCCCGGTTCGGTTCGATCCGGTCGCCGCACCTTCGTGGCACGCCAGCGCCCGCCGCGGGCCTGCCGTCGAGGGAGTGTTCCTAGCTTCCTGCGGGCCCCTCCGGGGAACCGGGCGCCGGGTCGGACGAGGGGGGCCACGGGGGTGGCGGCCAGGCCTCGGGATCGCCCGCGCGTCCCGTCGCCGAGGGCGCGGCCGGCGGTGCGGGAACGGCGACGGGAGCATCGTCGTCCACGCCGGTCTCCGCCACGGTGGCGTGGCCGTTGGCCCCGTTGGTCACC
>DASXBZ010000090.1:0-4915 GCA_036491435.1 Acidimicrobiales bacterium | reverse complement strand
GACGAGCCCCCCAACCCTCTCGAGCTCTACGAGACGATCCCCGCCGAGATGCCGAAGGGCAGCGTCCTCGTGTGGGTCGGCAGCCTTTGGCACGGCGGTGGCGCGAACAAGACGAACCAGCGTCGCGTCGGCATCGCCATGAACTACTGCGCCGGCTACATCCGCCAGCAGGAGAACCAGCAGCTGGGTATTCCACCGTCTCTCGTCAAGACGTTCCCGCGACGCCTTCAGGAGCTCATCGGCTACTCGGTCTACAACGGCCTCGTCGGCCACATCGACAAGCAGCACCCGGCCAAGGTCGTCCTCGCCGAGAACGAGGGCGTCGACATGGTGTGGGACCTGCTCAAGAAGTGATGCGCTTGCGCATCTGATCGTGCGCTGTCACGCCGCGTGCGACAAGGCCACCGGCGCGATCGGCCACTGGAAGTCCCGCGGATCAGTCGGCGACATGCCCTGGCCCAACCGCCACGCTTCGCAGTTCGCCATCCATTGCCGGTGCCACTCGATCTGGTCCTGGTGCAACTCCGCCACGTCGGCCTGCCGGAGTGCGTCGTAGCGTGCAACCAGCGCGAACAGCACCCGGACGGCCGCCACGGCGTCGGCCCACGCGTCGTGGGCGCCCTCGAGTTCCACTCCGTAATGCGCACAGAGGTCACTGAGCGTCCGTCGCCCGTGACGCTCGATGTCGAAGTGACGATCGAGTACCCCCGCGTCGAGCACGGGCCCGCTCCACCCCTGTGCCGACAACCCGCGCCCCCAGTACCGATCTGCCAGCACGTCGAGGATGGTCAGGTCGTAGTCGATCTTCATCCCCACCACGGGCACCCCGCGGCGGCCGGCACTAACGACGGCATCGGACACCAGGGCGATCGCCACGTCCAGAGGCATGCCTTCGGCCCGGGCCCGCTCACTCGTGATCCCGTGGACCGCGGTCGCTTCGAGCGGTATCTCGCGCCCAGGGTCGATCAACCCCGACCAGCTGCGCACGGCAACGCCGTCGACCACCGACACCAGCGCGTACGACACCGGGACGTCGCTGAAGCGGTCGACACCCGTCGTCTCGAAATCGAGACCGAGCACCTCCCCTTCGGTCCAGTCACCCACGCGTCGAGCATGGCAGCGAGATGTGACAGGAGCGCGGATACCCGAGTCATCCCCCGGAGCAGCTCTGTTCAGTCCGGTCGCACGCCTGATTGCCCGTTCTCGGCTGCCTATTCTTCTGGCGTGGCGGCAGAGACGTGAACTCGACAGACTGACCGAGTCATGCATTCGATCGAGATCGATGTCGACACCTCCCGGCGTCGCATCGTCGACCTGACGTCGGAGCTCGAACTCTTCTGCTCGGGCCTGGGTGACGGACTGGTCAACGCGTTCGTGCCCCACGCCACGGCTGGACTGGCGCTGATGGAGACCGGCTCCGGCTCGGAGTCGGACCTCCTCGACGCCCTGGAGCGGCTCCTCCCCCGTGACGACCGCTACCGCCATGCGCACGGCTCACCTGGCCACGGGCGTGACCACCTGTTGCCGGCACTCGTCAGCCCCTCGGTGACGCTCCCGGTGATCGGCGGCCGCACCGCGTTCGGAACTTGGCAGTCACTCGTCCTCGTCGACCTAAATGTGGACAATCCGGATCGCCGCGTGCGCTTCAGCTTTGTGGCCTCACCCTGAGACGGCGGACCACCTGCGCATCCGCGTGCCCGTGTCGGCAAACTGGGCGCATGGATCTCGCATCGGTCATGAGCGAGTTGTACGGCCTGCCGCCACGACAGTTCACTGAGGTTCGTGACGCTCGGGCGTCGGAAGCACGTGCTGCAGGCGATCGTGACTTGGCGTCGTCGGTCAAGAAACTGCGCAAGCCCTCAGCCGGCGCCTGGATGGCCAACATGCTCGCCCGGCAGCAGAAGGCGGACGTCGACCGTCTGATCGGGCTCGGCGAAGAGCTTCGCGCCTCTCGAAATCCGAGCGGCGAGCAGATTCGCAATGCCTCCAAGGAGAAGGCCGACGCGGTAAGGGCACTCCTCCGACAGGCGGCGAGGATCGCCTCTCGGGCAGGCGAGCCCCTCTCGCAGGCGGCACAACAGGACGTCGAAGCGACCCTGGACGCCGCGTTCGCCGACCACGACAGCGCAGCCGCCCTGCGGGAGGGCTGTCTCACCGGCCCGTTGTCCTACTCAGGCCTTGGTTTTGGGAGCGAACCCCGAGACACCCCGTCCCGAGTCTCGGCAAGGGCTCGGGCTTCCAAATCGCCTCCCCCCACGACCCCCGCGGTCGCCAAGGCACGACGCGGCCTGCAGGAAGCCACCGAAGAGGCCGAGCAGGCCGACGCGGATCTCAAAACAGCGAAACGTGCGGTCGTCGACGCCGAGGCGGACCTCAAGCGGCTGCACGCCACGTTGGCCGTCTCGGAACGCCGTGCGGTGCAGGCGCGTCAGAAGATGGCAGCCGCCCAAAAGAGGCTCGACACGGTGACCCGTCCGGCCAAGCCTTGAATCCTCGGTCGCACGCCGGCGACGGGATGGGGACATGACCACCCCAGGGCGGCTTCGTCTGCGCAGCGGCGACGACATGTCAGACCGTGTACTCGAGGGGCCTCTGGCGTCGGCAGCCCTGCCCTAGGGGGTCTTGCTCTACCGGATTCAGTGTTCTCAGCCGCTGAAATGCACCCAATCCGTTGTGCGTTATTTGCTGATCACGATTGCGTTGTGCGTTATTTGCTCGAATGACCCCGTGATTAGTGCCTTTCGATTCTATTTCCCTACCGGCATTGCACTTCAGAGTGATCACGACGCCCTACGCAGTGATCCCCAACTTGGCGATAGGGCGAGGAGAGGGAAGAGGAACGGAACGATGAAATTCTTTAGGCGGCTTCGCCCGTCCGTACTGGCAACCGGTGGCTTTGCTGCGACTGCAGCTTCGGCCGCGCTGTTCGCCTCGCTGGCCTTCATGGCGTCGCCATCGGGTGCCTCCGTGGGATCGGTCACGTGGACCGGCAATGGCACCAACGACGGTGTCTGTGGCAGCTTCAGTGAGGGTCTCACCGGCGTGCCTGACAACGAACAGGGATGGCTCTTTATCGAGACCCAACCCGATGGTGTCGGCCCTTACGTGCTGACCGCCACCTTCTCCCAGGCCGGGACGGTCACGGTCGACGGCACGCCGCAGGGAAACGGTTCCGTCCACTTCGTCGTGGACACGCCCCAGAATGACGTGCTCCAGTCGGCGACGGCCACGCACGGCACGGGCAACTCGAACCTCGTCGTCTCCGGCTGTACAAACGGGACCACTACGACGACGACCACCACGACGACCACGACTGATCCGACGACGACCACGACGGTTCCTGACACGACCACCACCGTGCCCGACACGACCACCACCGTGCCTGACACCACCACCACGGTTCCTGACACCACGACCACGGTTCCTGACACGACCACTACGGTGCCTGACACCACGACCACGGTTCCTGACACGACCACCACGGTGCCTGACACCACGACCACGGTGCCTGACACGACCACCACGGTGCCTGACACGACGACCACGACGACGGCCGGCGCCACGTCCAACGACTCGACGACGTCCGGGACAGCGGCACCGCCCTCGAACAGTGGCGGAACGGTTGTGCCCACAGCAGCCCCGATCACCCCGAAGTCGGGCATCGCCTTCACCGGTGCTGACATCGGTGCGATGTTTGCCACGGCGTTGGCGCTGATCGGCGTCGGAAGCTTCTTGCTCCTGCTTGCTCGCCACCGCCGCCGCACGACGCAAGCGAACTAAGCAGCGAACCGAGTTTGGCGAAGGGAGCTCTCGAGCGAACACGCTCGAGAGCTCCTGACGCGCCAGGGCGGCGGGCGGAATCGGTTCAGCTCAATGGATCTCTTCTCGGCACAGTCGTCCCGGATGACCTTGTGTGGGCATCACAGCGGTACGCGGAGGACGACAGACCGATCGAGTTACGCCTTGCCCGGTTCGTAGGCCTCGGTGAACAGATCTCCTTGTGCGGCGCCCGACCCGGACCGACCTCCTCCCGCACCACGCAGCACGAACGCAATGGCGACGGCGATCACTGCCCCGGCAAGAGGGCCGGCGATGTACACCCAGTACCCCGTGAAGGTGGTCGACACCAGGTCCGGTCCGAACGTACGGGCTGGGTTCATCGAAGCCCCCGAGATGGGGCTCCCCCAGAGTCCGGCGAGGGCGATGTAGCCACCGACCCCGAGAGCACCGAAGATGCCGACGTTCTGAGCGCCAGACGCAGTCCCGAGAATCACGCTGACCAGGCCGGTGGTGAGCAGTAGTTCCATCCAGAATGCGGCCATGTTCGAATAGCCGTGAGCGGGGTAGTTGCTCCCGTACTTCGCCGAGACGTTGATGATGGCATGGAGTACCAATGCCGCCAGTGTCGCCCCGCCGAGCTGGGCGATGATGTAGCCGGGGACCCGCCGCCACTGAAAATCCCGTCGCAGGGCGAACGCGACGCTGACCGCTGGGTTGAGGTGCGCACCGGACACCTTGCCCATGAACAAGATGATGGCCATCACGGTCAGGCCAGGAGCCACAACGGCGGCCTGGTGGCTGATGACTCCCGGGAACGCCTGACCCATCATGCCTCCGCCCGCGGCGGCGAGAACCAAGAAGAACGTTCCGAGGACTTCGGAAAAGAGCCTTCGCCATTCCTGGCGTGGGTCTTGGAAGTCTTGTATGCGCTGCGTCACGCTCTGCTCGTAACGGGCGACTGGGCCAAGTACCTCTGCGGTCTCCGTCGTTCCTGTCGTCACGGTCAACCCCTTTCGAAGACGGGTACCGCAATCACGCCCAACGAAGACCGTCCAGGCCCTCCCCTGGGTAGCGATCACTTGAACCCTGCTTGAGAGTGAATATCAGGCTTCAAAGTCCCGTTGCAAGGGACAAG
>DASXBZ010000089.1:0-13819 GCA_036491435.1 Acidimicrobiales bacterium | reverse complement strand
GAGGATGAGGGGCTGGGTTGACCCCGGACCCCGCAAAGACAAGGACGAAGAAAACCACTTGCCGAAGAAGATTCGCGTCTATGAGCTGGCCAAAGAGCTAGGCCTCACCAACAAGGAAGGGCTCGAGCTGGCCCTTTCCCTCGGGATCGGGGTCAAGAGCCACTCGTCCTCCATCGAGGACGCGCAGGCGGACCGCGTCCGCCGCAAGGCCGACGCGGAGGGTTTGCGCCGTCCGGTCCAGCCCGAGGAGCCCGCGCCGGCCAAGAAGGCGGCCAAGGCGACCAAGAAGGCGGCACCGGCCAAGGAGGCCGCGGCGACGGCCGAGGCTGCGCCCGCGCCGGCGGCCGCGGAGGGCGCGGCGGCGAGCGTGACGGCCGAAGCGCCTGCGCCGGTCAAGAAGGCCGTGGCGGCATCGAGTGCAGGCACGACTACGGCCCCGGCCAAGAAGGCCCCGGCCCCCACGGTTTCTACGCCGCCGGCCGAGGCGCCCGCGGCGGCGTCGGCCGGTGCTGGTGCTGGTGGTAGTGGTGCCGGCGGCGAGGCGCCGCCAGCCCGCTCGTCCCGTCTGATCAGCAGCCGGCCCACGGAGCGTCCGCCGGCCGCGCCGCCGGCCCCGCCGGCTGGGGAGCGCCCCTCGACCTCGCCCGCCCAGGCGCCGGCAGCCCATGCGCCTGCGGCGCGCGCGCCGGCTGCCCACGCGCCGGAGACCGCGGCGCCACCCGACCAGCGTCGGGCAACCCGGCCGCCGCTCAGCCCCTCGGGAAAGCCTGTGCCCCCTCCGCCCGGGCCGCGACCGCCGATCGGGCCGAGCGGACGGCCCATTCCGCCCCCGCCCGGTATGGGCGGGCGTCGGCCCACTTCCAACGCGCCCTCGGGGCCCCGCCCCGGCGGCGGCGGAGGGTCCTATCCGCAGCGCACCGGCGGCCGTCCCGCGGGCGGCGGCGGTGGACGTCCCGGTGGAGGTACCGGTGGTGGCGGTGGCTTCGGCGGCCGTCCCGGTGGCGGCTTCGGCGGGCGTTCGGGTGCGGGCGCACCGGCCGGTGCCCCGCCGCAGGGAGGACGTGGGGGCATGCCGGGGCGGCGACCGCCCCAGCGCCGGGCGCGGCGTCGCCGGCGCAACCTCGAAGAGCTCGAGCCGACGCAGCTGACCACGTACCAGCCGTCGACGGCGCCGGTACCCGAGGGCGAGATCATCATCGAGCGGGGGTCGACGGCACGCGACCTCGGGCCCAAGCTCAACCGCAGCGCGGGCGACATCGTGCGCTTCCTGCTGCTGCAGGGCGAGATGGTCATGGCCACCCAGTCGCTGAGCGACGACATGATCGAGCTGTTCGCCGCCGAGATCGGCGCCGAAGTGCGCTTGGTGGACCCCGGCGAGGAGCAGGAAGCCGAGCTGCTCGCCCGCTACTTCGAAGACGAGGACGAAGAAGACGAGGCCGACCAGCGGCCGCGCCCGCCGGTCGTCACCGTCATGGGCCACGTCGACCACGGCAAGACGCTGCTGCTCGACAAGATCCGCTCGGCCAACGTCGTGGCCGGCGAGGCCGGCGGCATCACCCAGCACATCGGGGCCTACCAGGTGGAGTGGCAGGGCCACCCCATCACGTTCATCGACACGCCGGGCCACGCCGCGTTCACCGCCATGCGCGCCCGCGGCGCGCAGGTCACAGACATCGTCATCCTGGTCGTGGCGGCCGACGACGGCGTCATGCCGCAGACGGTCGAGGCCATCGACCACGCCAAGGCGGCGGAGGTGCCGATCATCGTCGCCGTCAACAAGATCGACCGCGAGCAGGCCGACCCCCAGCGCGTCATGCAGCAGCTGTCCGAGCGCGAGCTGGTGCCCGAGGCGTGGGGCGGCGACACGATCTTCGTCGAAGTCTCCGCGTTGCAGGGGACGGGGATCGAGGCGTTGCTCGAGCAGATCGTGCTGGTGGCAGAGGTCGAAGAGCTGACGGCGCGGGTCGAGGGCGAGGCGCGTGGTGTCGTGTTGGAGGCGGAGCTCGAGGCCGGGCGCGGCCCGGTGGCGACGTTGATCGTGCAGCAGGGGACCTTGCAGGTCGGCGACCCCGTCGTCGCGGGCGCCGCCTGGGGCAAGGTCAAGGCGCTGGTGGACGACCAGGGCGACCACATCAAGGAGGCGCTGCCCTCGACGCCGGTACAGGTGTTGGGGTTCTCGGAGCCGCCGAACGCCGGCGACGAGATGCGCGCAGCCAAGGACCTGGCACGAGCCCGCACGTTGGGCGAAGCACGGGCCCAGCGCTTCCGCCTTTCGGGGCACAAGCCGGTGGCGTCGGCAACGGGTGCCCGCTTGGAGGACCTGTTCGAGCAGATCTCGCGCGGCGAGACGGCGACGCTGAACATCGTCTTGAAGGCCGACGTGCAGGGGTCGTTGGAAGCGGTGACCGAGTCGTTGAAGCGACTCGAGCGCGACGACGTGAAGCTCTCGTTCGTGTTGCGGGGCGTCGGTGGCATCACCGAGAACGACGTCCAGCTGGCGGCGGCGTCGAACGCGACGATCATCGGCTTCAACGTGCGGCCCGACCGGCGTTCCCGGGAGCAGGCCGAGCAGTCCGACGTCCAGATCCGGACCTACGAAATCATCTACAAGCTGTTGGAGGATTTGGAAGCGGCGATGGTCGGCATGCTGGCGCCGGTCTTCGAGGAGATCGTCACTGGTGAGGCCGAGGTGCGCCAGATCTTCCGGGTGCCGCGCATCGGTGCGATCGCCGGGTGTTACGTCCGGGAGGGCAAGATCACCCGCGGTTCCAAGGTGCGGTTCCTGCGCGAGGGCACGGTCATCTGGAAGGGTGCGATCAACTCGCTGCGTCGCTTCAAGGACGACGTGCGTGAGGTGGCGTCGGGCTTCGAGTGCGGTATCGGCTTGACCGACTTCCAGGACCTCAAGGAAGGGGACCTGATCGAGACCTACGAGGAGCGCGAGATCGCCCGGACCTGAGCCGTCTGCCGCCCCGTGCGAGGGGTGGTGACGTTCTCTCGAGGTTTCGGGGTTGGTGTGGGCTGGGCACGTGTTCGAGCGGAGGAGCTGACACGGTGAGCGTGAGACGGCGTACGGCGACCTACCCGCGGGCGTTGCGGGTCAACCAGGTGCTGCGACAGGTGGTGGCGGAGGAGCTCGAGCGGCTCTCTGACGCGGACGAACTGCCGATGCTGACCGTGACCTCGGTCGAGGTGGCGCCCGACATGCGCACGGCGGTCGTGTATCTGGCGTCGCTGAATGCAGCGGCGGCCGAGGTGTTGGAGGAGCAGCGGGCGCACCTGCAGCGCCTGATCGGGACGCAGATGACGATCAAGCGGACCCCCAAGCTGCGCTTCCAGGCCGACCCCGCGATCGAAACGGGGACCCGGGTCGAGGAGCTCCTGCGCGGGCTGCATCACGACGAGCACGACGTCGACAAAGGCGAGCCGCCGCCAAGGTGAGCATCAACGGCCTGGTGGTCGTCGACAAGGCGGCCGGCTGGACCTCGCACGACGTCGTGGCGCGGTGCCGCGGCATCTTCGGGCAGCGCCGGGTCGGCCACGCCGGCACCTTGGACCCCGACGCCACCGGCGTGTTGCTGGTGGGGCTCGGCCGCGCTACCCGCCTGATGCGGTTCCTGACCCCCTTGCCGAAGACCTACACGACCGACATCGTGCTCGGCACGGCGACGTCGACGCTCGATGCGTCGGGCGAGGTGACCGCGACGTTCGACATGAGTGGCGTGCGCCCTTCGGACGTGCAGGCCGCGGCGTCCGCGTTGACCGGAGAGATCGAGCAGGTGCCCCCCATGGTCTCCGCGGTCAAGGTGGGCGGGCGCCGGCTGCACGCGCTGGCCCGCGAGGGCGTCGAGGTGGAGCGCAAGCCGCGGCCGGTAACGGTGTACCGCTTCGACACGTCGCCGCACCCGGAGCGCTCGGGTGTGTACCGGGCCGAAATCGAGTGCTCCTCGGGCACCTACGTACGCGTCCTGGCCGACGACCTCGGGCGGGCACTCGGGGGCGGGGCCCACGTCGACCACCTGCGGCGGACGCGCATCGGCTCGTTCGGCGAGGCGGACACGCTCCCGATCGAGTCGATCGAGTCGATGGGCCCGGACGCGGTGCTCTCGCCGGCGGCGGCCATGCGCGACCTCGAGTCCGTCCGCGTCGACGACGACCGCGCGGCGTCGATCCGCACCGGGCTCGCCCTGGACCGGGTGCCGCTCGGCGCGGTGGGCGACGGGCCCTGGGCCATGCTCGACGCCAGCGGCGCGCTGCTCGCGGTCTACGAGGCGACGGGCACCGACCGCATCCGGCCCGCCGTCGTCGTGGCCGGGGACTGACGGGTGCCCGACTACCCTCAGGGCGCGATGCCCCCCACGCCCGGAACGCCCGGACCAGGTACAGCCGTCACCATCGGTGCGTACGACGGGGTCCACCTCGGCCACCGCGCCCTGCTGCGCGACCTGTGCGACCGGGCGGCGGCCGCCGGACTGTCGTCGGTGGTCGTGACGTTCGACCGTCACCCGGCCTACGTCGTGCGGCCCGAGTCGGCGCCCAAGCAGCTGACGAGCCTCGAGCAGAAGCTGGAGCTGCTGGCGGACTGCGGTGTCGACCGCACGGTCGTGGTGCCCTTCGACGAGGAGCGGGCGAACGAGACGGCCGAGGACTTCGTGAAGGAGGTGCTCGTCGACCAGCTGTCCGCCCGGCTCGTGGTGGTGGGAGAGGACTTCCATTTCGGGCACGGACGGAAGGGCAACGTGGCGCTGCTGCGCGAGCTGGGGGCCCGGTGGGGGTTCGAGGTGGTCGGCGTGGGTCTCACCGACGACGGGAGCGAGCCCGTCTCCTCGACCCGCATCCGCGCCCTGTTGGCCGAGGGGGACGTGGAAGGGGCGGCACGGCTGCTGGGCCGGCCCCACGAGGTTCGGGGCCCCGTCGTCCGGGGCGACGGCCGGGGCGGCCCCGAGCTGGGCTTCCCGACGGCCAACCTCGAGATCCCCGACGACATCGCCCTCCCGGCGGACGGGGTGTACGCCGGCCATTTCCGCCGACCCGACGGCTCGATCCACCAGGCCGCCATCAACGTCGGGCGCCGGCCCACGTTCTACGAGCCGGGCACGGCCCCGGTGCTGGTCGAGGCGTACCTCCTGCATTTCGACGGCGACCTCTACGGGGAGCCCTCCCGGGTGTGCTTTGCCCACCGCCTGCGGGACGAACGGCGTTTCGACACCGTCGAGGACCTGATCGCCCAGATGCACCAGGACGTGGCCGAGGCCGAGCGGATGCTCGCCGTGGCCGATCTCCCCTGA
This sequence comes from Acidimicrobiales bacterium, assembly GCA_036491435.1. Classification (GTDB taxonomy): domain Bacteria; phylum Actinomycetota; class Acidimicrobiia; order Acidimicrobiales; family RAAP-2; genus Bog-473. The sequence goes on along the minus strand of DASXBZ010000089.1, from coordinate 8,531 downwards.
TCAGCGGCCGGCTGCTAGCATGGAGGCCGGCCAAGGACAGGTTCCTGGCCGACTCCGACAACGTTTCTCCTGAGGTTCCTCTATGCCCGACACGCAGGCCACCATCGCCGAGTACCGGCTCCACGACACGGACACCGGCTCGCCCGAGGTGCAGATTGCCCTGCTGTCTGGACGGATCAACCACCTGACAGAACACCTGAAGGAGCACAAAGGGGACCACCACACCCGGCGCGGCCTGATGAAGCTCATCGGCCAGCGCCGGCGGCTGCTCGACTACGTCCGCAAGAACGACGTCGAGCGCTACCGCACCATCATCAGCCGTCTCGGCATCCGACGGTAGCGGCGGCACCCACACACACGGGCGTCTCCAGCAGCTGGCTGCCAGTTGCCGGTCACTTCGGGATGCGAGGTGGTCGACCACTGGGAACCAGACCAGAAGATGCCCCCGACAAACGAGGAGCATCATGGCTGATGCCATTTCCGTCTCGGCCCCGATCAGCGGGACCGACCACACCATGTCTTTTGAAGCGGGCCGGCTCGCTCAACTGGCCGACGGCGCCGTCCTGGCCCGCATCGGCGACACCGTCATCCTGACCACCGCCACGGCGGCGCGGTCGGTGCGGGAGGGGACCGACTTCTTCCCCCTGACCGTCGACATCGAGGAGCGGACCTACGCCGCCGGCAAGATCCCCGGCTCGTTCTTCCGCCGGGAGGGCAAGGCCTCGGACCAGGCCATCCTCACCGACCGGCTCATCGATCGGCCGCTGCGCCCGTCGTTTCCCGACGGTTTCCGCAACGAGGTCCACATCGTGGGGACCGTCGTCGGGGCCGACCAGGAGAACCCGCACGACGTGCTCGCCATCAACGCCGCGTCGGCGGCGCTGATGATCTCGGGCATCCCCTTCGACGGGCCCATCGGCGCGGTGCGCGTCGCGTACACGACCGAGGGCACCTGGATCCCACACCCGACCTTCGAGCAGGGCGAGGAGAGCACCTTCGAGCTGGTCGTCGCCGGGCGCGCGCTGACCGAGGATGCCGACAGCGAGATCGCCATCATGATGGTCGAGGCCGGCGGGACCGAGAAGTCGTGGGACTACTACGCGGACGGCGCCCCCAAGGTGACCGAAGAGGTGCTCGCTCAGGGTCTCGAGGCCTCGAAGCAGTGGATCCGCGAGTCGATCAACCTGCAGCGCGAGCTGATGGCGTCGTACGTGGCGGTGCGCGGCCCGATCGAGACCATCCCGTTCTCGACTATCAAGGACTACGAGGCCGACGTGTGGGAGCGCGTGGAGGCCGTCGGCACCGACGCCATCACCAAGGCCAACCTGGTCACCTCGAAGGCCGAGCGCAACGCCGCGCTCGACGCCGCCGGTGAGGAGATCCGCGCCGCACTGGGCGACGAGTTCGCCGATCGGCCCGGTGAGGTCAAGGCGGCGATCCGGGGCCTGACCAAGAAGCTGGTGCGCAAGCGCATCCGCGAGGAGGGCGTGCGCATCGACGGACGAGGCACGAGCGACATCCGGCCCTTGTCAGCGGAGGTCGACCTCTTGCCGACCGCCCACGGCTCTGCGCTCTTCCAGCGCGGCGAGACCCAGGTGCTCAACGTGACGACGCTCGGCATGCCCCGCATGAACCAGCTGCTCGACACGATCACGCCGGTCGAGTTCAAGCGCTACATGCACCACTACAACTTCCCGCCGTTCTCGACCGGTGAGACCGGCTTCATGCGCGGCCCGAAGCGACGCGAGATCGGCCACGGCTTGCTGGCCGAGCGGGCGCTGCTGCCGGTGGTACCCAGCGAGGAAGAGTTCCCCTACGCCATCCGCGTGGTGTCCGACGTGCTCTCCTCGAACGGCTCGACCTCCATGGCGTCGGTCTGCGGTTCGAGCCTGTCGCTCATGGCGGCGGGCGTGCCGCTCAAGGCGGCGGTGGCCGGTATCGCCATGGGGCTGGTGTCAGACGAGGGCACTTACGTGACCCTGACCGACATCCTCGGCGCCGAGGACGCGTTCGGCGACATGGACTTCAAGGTTGCGGGCACGGCCGACGCGGTCACCGCGTTGCAGCTGGACACGAAGATCGACGGGTTGCCGGCCGACGTGCTGGCCAAGGCCCTCCTGCAGGCCAAGGAGGCCCGCCTCACGATCCTGGGCGTCATGGCCGGCGCCATCGCCGAGCCCCGCTCCGAGGTGGCGACGACCGCGCCCAAGATCGTGTCGATGGAGATCCCGATCGACAAGATCGGCGAGGTCATCGGGCCCAAGGGCAAGGTCATCAACACCCTGCAGCAGGAGACGGGCGCCGACATCGCGGTGGACGACGACGGCGTGGTCGGCACGGTGACGATCGGCGCCAAGGACGGCAACGCGGTGACCGAGGCGAAGCGGCGGATCTCCTTGATCCTCGACCCGCCGACCGCCGACGTGGGCGCCGTGTACGACGGCAAGGTCGTCAACATCACCAAGTTCGGCGCCTTCGTGAACGTGCTGCCGGGGCGGGACGGGCTGTTGCACATCTCGAAGCTGTCGTCGCTGGCCGGCGGCAAGCGCATCAACAACGTGGAGGACGTCCTGACCCTCGGCCAGCCGGTCGAGGTCCGGGTGGACGACATCGACCCGCAGGGCAAGGTGTCCCTGTCGCTCGCTTCCGCGCCGGAGGCACCGGCAGGCGGGGGCGGCAACGGCGGCGGCCGCGAGGCCCGCGGTGGCGGCGGCAACGGTGACACAGCGCCCGCCTCCGCGTCCGGTGGCAGCGGGTCACCCTCCTTCGAGGACGCGTTCGAGGCCGAGCTCAAGGCCGACCTCGGCGACCTGGGGCCGGGCGCGGCCGCGGCCGAAAGTGGCCGCGGCGGTGACCGCGGCGGCGACCGGGACCGCGACCGCAATCGGTCGCGTGGCGGCCGCTCCCGTCGTCGTTGATCGAGACCTCCGTCCTGCCGTGCGGCATCCGCCTGGTCACCGAGACCATGGCGGACGTCCACTCGGTCGCGGTCGCCTTCTGGGTCGGCACCGGCTCGCGTGACGAGCCCGGCGAGCTCGCCGGCGCGTCGCACTTCCTCGAGCACCTGCTCTTCAAGGGGACCGAGCACCGCTCGGCCGCCGCGATCGCCGAGGCGCTCGATGAGGTGGGAGGGGACTGCAACGCCTTCACGACGAAGGAGTACACGACGTTCTACGTCCGGCTCCTGTCGGACCACCTCGGGCTCGGCCTCGACATCCTGAGCGACATCATCTGGGAGCCCGCGCTGCGGCCCTCGGACGTCGACGCGGAGCGGACTGTCATCCTCGACGAGATACTCATGCACGCCGACGAGCCGGCGGACCTGGCGGCCGAGCACTGGCAGGCCTCGATGTTCCCCGGGCACGCGCTCGGCCGCGACACCCTCGGCACGTCGTCGTCGGTGGGCCAGATCACCCGTGACGACATTGCGTCGTTCCGCGCCCGGCACTACCGGCCGTCCAACATGGTCGTCTCGGTGGCGGGCGACTGTACGCACGACGCGGTGGCCGCCGACCTCGAGCGGCGCTTTGCAGGTGTGCGCGGCGGTGAGGTCCCCGAGCGCGCCGCGCCGGGCCCCGACGTCGTCTCGCTCGACGTCGTGCGCCGGGCGACCGAACAGGCGCACCTGGTCTACGGCGCCCGCTCGGTGTCGCGCTTCGACGAGCGGCGTTGGGCGCTGTCCGTCCTCAATCACGTGCTGGGCGGCGGCCTGTCGAGCCGGCTGTTCCAGAAGGTGCGTGAGGAGCGCGGCCTGGCCTATTCGGTGTGGTCCGAACGGGCCGCCTACGCGGACACGGGGTCGCTGGCCGTGGTCGCCGGCACCGCGCCCGAACACGTCGACGAGGTGCTGCGCATCGTCGAGGACGAGCTCGAGCTCTTGGCCACCGACGGTGTCACCGAACGCGAGCTGGCGGTCGCGAAGGGCAACCTGCGCGCCGAGACACTCCTCTCTGGCGAGGACTCCGGGGCGCGCATGAGCCGCATCGGTGCGTCGCTGCTCCTGCACGGCGAAGTGTTGACGGTCGACGAGGTGCTGGCGCGCCTCGATGCCGTGGACCGGGCCCAGGTGCTCGAGGTCGCCGCGGAACTGGCGCAGGCACCGCGCACGCTGAGCGCGGTGGGCCCCTTCGACGCGGAGGTCTTCGAGTCCCACCTGCCCGCGTTGGCCGCCCAGTAGCCTCGGTTCTCATGATCAAGGTCGGTGTCGTCGGCGCCGGCGGCCGCATGGGCCAAGAGGTCGCCCGGGCTGTGCACGGTGCGCCCGACATGGAATTGGTGGCGGCGGTCGATCCGGCCCACGAAGGGGAGGACGCGGCGGGCCGCACGATCGTGGGCGAGGTCAACGCGCTAGCCGACCTCGGCGCCGACGTCGTCGTCGACTTTACCGTCGCCGAAGCGGTGCGCCACAACGTCGCTCACTACGCGCAGCAGCACGTGCACGCCGTGATCGGCACGAGTGGGCTGAGCGACGCGGACCTGGACCAGATCCGGAAGTCCTTCGACGACAGCGGGCGCAACGTCGTCGTGGCGGCCAACTTCGCCATCGGCGCGGTGCTGCTCATGCACTGCGCCCGCGTCATCGCACCCCACATGGACGGCGTGGAGGTGATCGAGCTACACCACGACGCCAAGCGGGACGCGCCGTCGGGCACGGCGCTGCGCACCGCCGCCCTGATCGCCGAGGCGCGGGGGGAGGCGGGGAGCGGCCCTCTCGGCCCCGATCCGACGACGGACTTCGTGCTCGAAGGTGCCCGCGGGGCCGAGGCGGCGGGCGGCGTCCACGTCCACTCGGTGCGCCTCCCCGGGCTGGTGGCGCACGAGGAGGTCGTCTTCGGCGCGGCCGGCCAGAGCCTGAGCCTCCGGCACGATTCCTACGACCGCACGTCGTTCATGCCCGGCGTGCTGCTTGCCGTGCGCGCGGTCGGGGGACGGCCCGGCCTGACGCTCGGCCTCGAGCCGCTGCTCGGGCTGTGAACCCCGAGGTCCGCGAGCGGCTCCTCCGCTCGACGTACGACTGCGTGGCGCGCTGGGGTCTGGACAAGACGACGGTCGAGGATGCAGCACGTGAGGCGGGTGTGTCGCGGGCGACCGTCTATCGCTACTTCCCCGGTGGGCGCGACGAGTTGATCTCGGCCGTCGTCGGGTGGGAGTTCGCGCGCTTCTTCCTGCGCCTGTACGAGGAAGTGTCCGACGCCGAGACCCTCGAGGAGGTCATGGAGCGGGGGCTGATGTTCGCCCACCGCGCCGTGGTCGAGCACGAGGTCCTCCAACGCATCCTGGTCACCGAGCCCGAGATCCTGTTGCCCCGCATGACGACAGAGGCCGACCAGACCCAGGCGATGGTCGCGGCGTTCCTGTCGCCCTACCTCTTGCGCCACGGGATGACCGAGGGAGCCGAGCTCGACGTTGCGGCGGACTTCCTCGCCCGTATGGTGCTGTCCTACATCGCGTCGCCCGGACGGTGGGACCTCGACGACCCCGAGCAGGTGGCGCTGCTCGTCCGGTCCGAGCTGCTCGCCGGCATCCGGTGAGCGGCCCGACGCCCGAGCCGGCACCGCCGCCACCCTGTTACGGCCACCCCGACAAGTCGGCCTCGGTGCTCTGTGCGCGCTGCGACCGCCCGATCTGCACAGACTGCATGGTCTCCGCGGCGGTCGGCTGGCAGTGTCCCGAGTGCACCTCGGCCGGAGCGAAGAAGTCGCGCCAGGTTCCCGCGTTCACACATACGAGCCGGGGGCGGACCGGTGTCGTCGGCTCGACCAACCCGACCCCGTTGGTGCTCACGATCATCGGCATCAACGTCGTCGTCTTCTTCCTGGAGCGGTTCGGCAACGACGTGTCGGTGATCAGCAAGTACGCACTGCAGCCGATCCGGATCCACTACCAGCACCAGTACTACCGGGCCTTCACGGCCATGTTCCTGCACGCGAACTTCCAGCACATCCTCTTCAACATGATCGCCCTGCTCATCGTCGGGCCGGCGGTCGAGGTGCTGCTCGGCCGGACGCGCTTCCTCGTGCTGTACCTCCTCGCCGGTCTCGCCGGGAGTGTGGCGTCGTACCTGCTGAGCCCCGCCACCATCTTCGGCCTCGGCGCGTCGGGGGCGATCATGGGCGTGATGGGGGCCTACGTGGTCATCGCCCTGCGCCGGCGACTGCCGGTCGCGCCGGTGGTGTTGTTGCTCGGGATCAACCTGATCATCGGATTCACCGGCGGCATCGACTGGCGGGCGCACCTCGGCGGCCTGGCGGTGGGGGCGTTGCTGGCCTTCGTCTACGACTACGCCGGCGAGCTGCGCGACCGGACGACGGCGATGGTCCTCACCGTCGGAACCTCCGTGGTCGTGTTGGTCGTGCTGGGACTGCTGCTCACCGGGGTGGCGCCCGGGCACGTCAACCTGAGTTGAGCCCAGGGACATCCCCGACCCGGCGGCGGCATGAGTCCACTGCGGTCGTATAGGGAGACCGGGCCCGGACTTCCGCTGGGGTGCCACCAACCACCCGCCAAAAAATGCCGGTATCCGATGCAAATACGGCCCCAACAAAGTCTGGCGGGGGGGCGGTCCGGCCTCGGGGGCGATGAAAGTCCTGGCGGGCGGGGTCGTTGACACTGAGACAAAAATCGCCATACTGTTTCATTAGTGGGTGTGGCAGCAGCACGACCGGAGCGGGGGCTCCCGAGCTCCCGGGGGACAACACGAGATGGCGTCGTCCGGCATCTCGGGGCGGACGACCGGTCCTCGACCCGGGTCCGTCTGGTCGACGGTGCGCTGCGGTGCCTGGCCCGGCAGGGGATCGCCAAGACCACCGTCGATGACATCGCCCGCGAGGCCGGGTTCTCCCGGGCCACCGCTTACCGAGCCTTCCCGGGCGGCAAGGACGACATCCTCGCTGCGGTCGTCGAGACCGAGGTAGCCCGGCTGTTCTCCTCGCTGGCGGTCGTCATGGGGGAGGCGCACGACCTCGAGGACGTGCTCGTGGCGGGGATGGTCGAGTCGGCCCGCCAGCTCCGCTCGCACGAGGCGCTGTCATACCTCCTGGCCCACGAGCCCGGCACCGTCCTGCCGCAGCTGACCTTCGCCGGCCAGGACCGGGTGCTCTTGGTGGCCGGTGACCTGGCGGCTCCGTTCTTCGCGCGCTGGCTCGAGCCAGAGCAGGCGTCGCGAGCAGCCGAGTGGGCGGTGCGCATCGTGCTGGCGTACTGCTCCGACCAGACCCCGGCGGCAACGGACCTGACCGACCCGGTGGCGACGCGGGCGTTGGTGCGCGCGTTCGTGTTGCCCGGGATCCTCGCCCTGCGGGTCGAGGCCGGCAGCGAGCACACGACAGATCTCTCCGGCAGTGCAGACAATCCAAGACAGACAACAACGACCACCATCAAGGGGGCGGTGCAATGACCACGCTCGAGAACGAGCAGGAGCAATTCGGGTCCAACCTCGAGCTGATCGGGCGGGAGAACATCGACGATCTCGAAGCCGTGCTCAGCGTCGTGGGTTCCTACGACAAGGAGGGCTTCCACCGGGTGCCGGACAACTGCCCGGCGGAGTTCACCTGGGACTACCAGAAGGGCGCCAAGCCGCAGCTCGACAAGCTCTACGAGAAGGCGAAGAAGGCGCAGTGGAACGCCCAGACGGACCTCGACTGGTCGATCGAGGTGGACCAGGAGCAGGTGGTCATCGCGAACGCCGAGGCCAACCCGGCGCAGATGCAGTGGGACGACTCGGCGCTGGCGGGCACGGTCCTCGAGAAGTGGGACGAGAAGAAGTTCATCGAGTTCGGGATCCAGAACCAGAACTGGCTCCTGTCCCAGTTCATGCACGGCGAGCAGGGCGCGCTGCTGTGCACGGCCAAGATCGTCGAGACGGTCCCGTGGATCGACGCCAAGTACTACGCCGCGACGCAGGTGATGGACGAGGCTCGCCACGTCGAGGTGTTCTCCAAGTATCTCGACGAGAAGCTCTCCGGGCACTACCCGATGAACGCGCATCTCGGGATGCTGCTCGACGACATCGTCTCCGACTCGCGTTGGGACATGACCTATCTCGGCATGCAGATCATGGTGGAGGGCCTCGCGCTCGCCGCTTTCGGCTTCATCCACATGATGACGACCGAGCCGCTGCTCAAGAAGCTGCTGCGCTACGTCATGGCCGACGAGGCCCGTCACGTGGCCTTCGGCGTGCTCAGCCTGCAGGAGTACTACAAGGAGCTCAACGCGGCGGAGCTGCGCGAGCGCCAAGAGTTCGCCTTCGAGGCCGCCATCCGCATGAAGGACCGTATGGCGATGCAGGAGGTGTGGGACCGCATGGAGGTCCCGACCTCGGATGTGGTCAAGCTCATGCAGGCGGCGCCCGAGCGCGACGACTTCCAGATCCTCCTCTTCTCCAAGATCGTCCCGAACCTCAAGAAGCTCGGGCTGCTCGACGCGGCGGACGGCTGGCTGCGCCAGAAGTTCACCGAGATGGGCGCCATCGCCTTCGAGAACCTCACGGACTCGACCGAGGACGAGGACGCCTTCGCCGACGGGTCGCCTGC
>DASXBZ010000088.1:0-13518 GCA_036491435.1 Acidimicrobiales bacterium | reverse complement strand
ATTTCGCTGGTGTACACGCCGATGAAGTTCGGCCTGCAGGTGCTCTACCAGCCCCGTTTCGATGCGGACCGTTGGCTGCGTCTCGTCGAAGAGGAGCATCCGGTGTCCGTCTTCTTGGTGCCCGCAATGGCGCACCTGGTGATCGACCATCCCCGCTTCGACGAGGCCGACCTGTCGTCCGTCCAGTTGTGCTCGGTCGGTAGTGCACCGCTCGCCCCCTACGTGGTCGAGCGCCTGCAGGCCAAGATGCCTGACGCGCTCGTCTCCAACAACTACGGCATGACGGAGGCCGGGACGGCCTACGCGATCATGCCGCAGGGCGAGGCGGTGAAGCGGCCCGGCTCCGTCGGTCAGATCGCTCCGCCGGCCGTGGTCAAGATCGTCGGCGACGACGGCGAACCTCTGCCGGCCGGAGATGTCGGGGAGGTTCGTCTCCAGGTACCAGGCCGCCAGCGCGAGTACTACAACGACCCCGAGGCGACGGCAGAGACCTGGCGCGACGGCTGGTTGATCACGGGGGACCTCGGCAAGCTCGACGCCGACGGTTATCTCTACATCGTCGGGCGCTCGAAGGACGTCATCATCCGGGGCGGCAACAACGTGCACGCCACCGACGTCGAGCATGCGCTGGTGCAGCATGACGCCATCAAGGAGGTCGCCGTGGTCGGCGCTCCGCACCCGGTCCTCGGCGAGGACGTGGTCGCCTTTGTCGTGCTGCGACCCGAGGCGACGGCCACCCCGGAGGAGTTGCGGGAGTTCGGGCTCGCCCAGTTGGCCGATTACAAGGTCCCGCGTCAGTTCATTTTCGTCGACGACCTCCCGCGCAATCCGACGGGCAAGGTCGTGAAGCCCGAGCTCCGTGCTCGGCTCGCCGAAGCATCACCCTGACGCACCACCGATCCCTCGGCGGTCCGCAGTCAGGTAACGCGCAGATGAACTCTTCGCAAATCGCCGCGAGATCGTCCTTTGCACGTTCCGGAGTGCCCTGGGCGTTCCGTATACTTGGTGTGTCATGAACATGCCGACGGTCACCCGCCAGGTATCCCGCTGTTCTGAGGGAGAGATCTCCCTCGGGCTGCGGCGTGCTCCGAAGTCCGAGGTACAGATCGGTGGCATCCCCAAGATCACTTCGTGGGAGGTGGCCTCAACGCCGTAGGAAGGACGACACAGAGTCCTGACGTTGAGGAGCCGCTTCCCCTTCCCTGGGGAGCGGCTCTTTTGCATCCGGGTCCGTACCCAGCGGGGACGCAACAGAGATTGACGTGGTGCCGGGGGCGGATGTGACCCTGGGCGTAGAAGCGGGGCGACAGAGCGATCAACGAGACGATGAACCAGACCATGAAGCCGAGAGCGAGGAAGACAATGGAGACGCTGTGCCGCCGCTGCGGGTTCCACCCGGAGTCTCCACGGATCGCGGGCTACTGCTCGTGGGACTGCTACGACGCGGACGACGAGGGCGACGACGCCGAAGGTGACGGCGAGGGGGAGAAAGCCGCCTGAACGCGGGCGGGCTCAGGCGGCGACCTCCGCCCGCCGTCGCTAGTTCCGGGCCGGGATTCGGATGCCGCCCCAGTCGGGGTCGGTCCGGCCTGTCGCATAAGCCTGACGGAGATTGGCCAACCAACGCACGCTGTCCTCGAGACCGCCGGGACGGTTGTTGGCCAGCCACAGCGCGCGGTAACGCGGCATCAGCGCGTCAAGCTCCGCACCGAGGCCTTCCCGCACCTCGGTCGCGACCGACTCCAAGAACCCGTCCACCTCCAAGCGCGCCCGCGCGTCGCGGACAAGAAGGCCGACGAGGTCGATGCCGAACGTCACCTCGTCTCGCCATCGCTGGGCGTCGTCAAGGTCGGGCTGTGATGCAGCAACGGCGCGGCGCGCCTCCTCGAGACATCGTTCGACCTCGGGAAGCTCGCGTGCGGTCAGTCCCTTCGTGAGACCCCGGCCGACCGGGAGCTGCGGGTAGTAGAGGTTCATGACCAAGGTCGACATGTTCGGGAACTGCGGCGTGACGAGTCGGTGGGCGTCGCCGACGGAAAGCACGGCATCGGCCATGTTCCCGGTGGGGTCGCGGAACACGTGGGCGGAGAGGGCCGCCGCCAGGTCCAGGTCCGTGTTCGACTCCATGCACCACGAGACGGCAGCGCCGTACGCGAACCCCGGCTCGCTGATCACCGGCTGCTGGAGGTGGCCGAGGTCGCCCCAGTCTGTATTCAGGTAGCCGGTAGCACCATGAGCGAGTGCCGCGGCCGCCGCACGCTGGCAGGTGTTGCGTGCGTTGGTCACCCGGCCGAGGATGCTCATCCAGCTCGAGGTCCCGGGAGCGACCCAGAACGGCAACCCCGCCTGGGCAAGAGCCGCGCACCGCTCGTCGAAGGGGTGCCAGTCGTCGTAGCCCCATTCGCATACCGTCACGCCCGACGGCAGGCGGGCGAGCAGATCGGGCTGGCCCGCCAGCATGTCGCCCCACATGAGCATCTCGCGACCCTCGAGCTCGGGCAGGCCTCGCAACGTGGTGGCCCAGCCCAAGAAGTCCTCGATGCGGCCGGCGGGAAGTTCCCATGCCTCGTCGAGGCCGACGTGCACGCGCCTGCTCGTGAACAAGGGCAACAGCTCGCCCAGCAGCTCCCGGATCAGCGCAAGTGAGCCCGGGTTGTTGGGCTCGATCGTCATGGGCTCCCGGGTGATGCCGTACGGGTCGACGAAGCCGTCGGGCTCTATGGCGAGCGGCCGGTAACGCGCATGGGCGAGCCAGCGGTTCATGTGGCCGAGGCAGTTCTGGTTGGGGACGAGCTCGACGTGCCGTTCCCGGCAGTAGGCGTCGAGGGCCAGGATCTCGTCGGCGTCGAGTGGGCTTGCGGCGACGTGGACGTCTCGGTGGTTCTTATAGGCGAAGGTGTGTTCTGAATACAGCTGGAGCTGGTTGATCTTGAGCGACGCCAGACGGTCGATCAACGCGTGCAGCCGTTCGGTCGTCGGCACCTTGTCCCGCGAGATGTCCAGCATCACGCCCCGTACCAAGAGGTCGGGATGATCCCGCACCGTGCCCTCGGGGAGCCCGCCGTCGTGGAGTGCGGCGAGCTGCGCCAGCGTGATTTCGCCGTAGAACAATCCGGCGTCGTCCGCCGCGGTGAGCTCCACCGATTCAGGCCCGATGTGCAGCTCGTACCCCTGCGCCGGCAGTGACCCGTCGTGCCGGTGTGTCGCCGGGCGGACGGGCACCGTGGTGCCGGGCATCTCGAGCGTGCGAGGGACGGGCAGGAGGTTCACGAGAGGTTCTTCCGGTACACGAAGAAGACGTCGGTGACCTTTCCGCCGACCGCGGCGTAGGGCGCGATCGGTCCGACCCAGACCACCGACACATCACTGGCTCCCCGCCGTCGCAGCTCGTGCAGCGCGCCCAGGAGCACGGCCTTGCCCATGCCCCGTCCCATCAGGTCCGGGCGGACCGCCACGGGGCCGAGCAGTCCCTTGCGGTTGACTTCGAATGCGCAGAACGCCGTGATCCCTCCGTCACGCTTCTCCGCACGTTCGATGACGAGATTCCCCTTGTCGAGGGCGCGCAGCACTTCGAGCCGCCAATTCGACCAGTGGTCGCTCGTGAACGCGTCGACCTCCTCGCGGTCGAGGGCCGTGGCGAGGCTGTGCCCACCGGGATCGTCGGGAATGGTCGAGAGGTCAACGTGCATGTTGAAGTTCGTCTCGGCCCGTGCGTAGTGGCGGCGTTCGAGAAGGCAGTGGAGCGCGGTCTCCGCGCTCGGGACCCCCGGCCACAGGAAATACGGCGGGTCGGCACCGGAGATCAGCACCTGATGCCCCTCTGCGCGTGCCCAATCCTCTGCCGCCTGGAGGAGGTGCTGGCCCAGCGCTTGCCGCCGCGCCGACGCGTCCACAACGAGCAGCCTGATGTGTGGGCCGTCGTCGCATTCCACCACGGCAACCACGCCTCGTTCCGGAATGGCAAAGATGGTGGCCGGCTGCTCAGCCGCGAACAAGGCGTCCTCGATCTCCTTTGCCGAGGGTGGTGCCGCGATCGCCCGCTGACAGAGCCGAACGATCGCCTGGAGGTCGGACCGGTCCGCACGTACTGGCGTGCTCACGGTCGTGCTCGGTCGAGGTCGCTGGCACGGCGCATCGAGTCAGGTTACGCCCGGGCTCCGCCGGACTGTCGGGGCTGACACTTCCGCCCGACGGCGGGAGCGATCAGCTCGCCTCGTCGGCGAAGCGCAGTCGCGCCAGCTGCGTGGCCTGCGCGACGACCTGGCCGGAGGAGTCCCACAACACGCAGGTCTCGTCGACCATGCCATCGGCCACGAGATTCGCGGTCATGCGGATGCCTAGCCAACCGGGCGCCGGGCGCGCCCGTACGTACGCCGACATCTGCAACGTGGGCACCCAGCCCGTGGAGCCGATCCTGAACGTGGCGGGAGGAATGGCGTCGTTGAAGAACAGCAGGGAGAGCGGGTCGGGATCGCGCCCGTCGGCGAAGCGGCTCCAGCCCTGTAGCTCCGCCTTGGCCTCCGGCGATGCCGAGGACTCGCCGAACGGCATGGTCGCCGGGTCGAGACGGAGCTCTGTCACTTTCATCACGCCGACCTCTGGGCCACCCGGGATGCGCGGGGGCAGAGGCAGGCAGTCCTGTGGTTCGGGGGCGGTGAGCGCTGGCGTGGCGTCGTAGCGCGTTGCCGCGTGCACGGGCAGATCAGCGAGGACGCTGGTGGCTTCCACGATGTCGGTGTCGTGTTGGCGCAGGACGGCGCGGACCTGCGCGGCCGAGCGGCCCCGTCGGAGCAGGCTGGTCGTGATGGCCGCGGGACCGAGCTCGGGCGGACGCAGGTACGTGATCGCCGACGACACGATCTCCCAGCTGTGACCACTTTCCTCTCGGCCGGTCGTCCGGGCGGCCCGACCGAGAAGGGCGAGCAGGTAGCCGCCGTTCGGCTTGTCGCCGACGGTCCACAGGGGGTGGACGGCAGTCTCGAACTCGTTCGGACGACCGGTCGCCCGTACCTGTGTCGCGGCGTCGAAGGAGAGATCTTCGGGTGCCAGCATGCAGGGGACCCTACCGGCGGCGAAGATGGCGTATGCCCTTCGAACTCGAGGCGACGTTCGGCGACGACTACCTGTACTTCTACGCAGAGTCCATCGACGACGCCCACTCCGACACGGACACGTCGGAGATCCTGCGGCTGCTCGACCTGCCCAAAGGGTCGCGCATCCTCGATGCGCCGTGTGGTCACGGCCGGATCTCGCGCCGCCTCGCCGCCGCCGGCATGGTGGTCACCGGTGTCGACCTCACGCCTGCCTACATCGAACAGGCGCGCTCGGACCTGAGGCTCGTGCCGGACGCCGTCGACTATCGCGTGGGTGACCTGCGCGCCCTCCCCGTCGACGGCCCCTTCGACGCGGTGGTCTGCTGGCTGAACTCCTTCGGCTACCACGACGACGCCGACTGCCACCGCGTGCTGGAGGAGTTCCACCGGGTGTTGCGGCCCGGCGGCGTCGTCACCATTGACACCTTGCATCACGACGGCGGCGTGCGGCACTACGTCCCGGCGCCCGACGCGGTGGCGGTACAACTGGGCGACGACACCATGATCGAGCTGTGGACATTCGACCCCGTGTCGGGGCGGATGAATATCGAGCGGACGGCACACCGCGACGGGCAGGTGCGGCACGCGTCGTACTTCGTGCGGCTCCCGACCCCGCCGGAGTGGGTGGTCTGGCTGGAGGCGGCTGGCTTCCGCGAGGTGCGGTTCGAGGCGGGAGGGGGAGGTACCCTCGAGGTCGACAGCTGGGAGATGGTCGTGGTGGCCACGGCGTGATGGGTCCCGCCGGAAAGGGGCGTGTCGGAGCCGGGCGGTGGGCGTCCGGGACGGGCGCCAAAGAGACGATCGTCGGCACCGTGCCGGTCGTGACGGACCGTCGGGGATCGGACGTGGAAGGCCCAGGCTGGGACGAAGGGCCAGGCGTGAGCTGTCGGATCGACCGGCCGGTCGGGTAGAACGGCTGTCATGACGGCAGGGATCACGGCGTGGGGCAGCTACCTGCCCTACTGGCGCCTCCAGCGGTCGGCGATCGGTGCCGTCCTCGGGAGTCGTGGCGGGCGCGGCAGCCGAGCGGTGGCCTCCTACGACGAGGACACGACGACCCTGGGGGTCGAGGCGGGCCGCCGCGCCCTGGCGGTCGGGCCGGGAGCGGGAGCGGTACAGGACCTTTTCCTGTCGACGCCGGACCCCGGGTATCTCGACAAGACGAGCGCCACGACCGTGCATGCGGCGCTGGGGCTCGGCCGCGGCGCCGGCGCGTACGACTTCGCCGGCTCATCGCGCTCGGCCGTGGCGACCCTGCTGCAGGCGTTCGCAGGCGCGGCCGGGGGACGCACGGCGATGGCGGTGGTCTCGGACCTGCGCACCGGCCTGGCCGGCTCGGCCGAGGAGCGCGACAGCGGCGACGGCGCGGCTGCGTTCCTCTGCGCGCCGGACGGTGCGGTGGCCGAGCTGATCGGGCGCGGTGCGGCGAGCGACGAGTTCCTCGACCGCTGGCGGGTTCCGGGTGAAGCCGATTCCCACATCTGGGAGGAGCGCTTCGGCGAGGAGCTGTATGTGCCCCTGGCCCGGGAGGCCTTCGCCGCCGCGTTGAAGGATGCCGGCCTGGCCGAAGGAGACATCGACCACGCCGTCGTGACAGGGCTGCACCCGCGGGCCACCAAGTCGGCCGCGTCGGGGCTCGGGGTGCGCGACGGGGTCCTGGCGCCCGACCTGCTCGACCCGGTCGGGAACCTGGGCGCGGCGCACGCTGCGGTGGCGTTGTGCGATGCGCTCGAGCGCGCAGAGCCGGGCCAGGTCATCGCCGTGCTGTCGCTGGCCGACGGCGCTGATGCCTTCGTGGTGCGGACGACGCCTGCGTTGGTCGACGCGCAGCGGGCGCGCGCCGAGGCGGGTGTGCCGTCCGTGCGGGCACAAGTCGCGGCGGGACGCGACGACCTTTCCTACGCCTCGTTCCTGACCTGGCGCTCCCAGCTGCACCGCGAGCCACCGCGTCGGCCCGACCCCGAGCGCCCCGGTGCCCCGGCGGTGCACCGCTCGGAGGAGTGGAAGTACGCCTTCGCGGCCAGCCGGTGCACGGCGTGCGGGTTCCGGCACATGCCCCCCACGCGGGCCTGCCTCAACTGCCACGCCATCGACCAGATGCAACCCGAGCGCCTGGCCGACACCCCCGGCACGGTCGCCACGTTCACGATCGACCACCTGGCGTTCTCGCTGTCGCCCCCGGTGATCGGGGTCATCATCGACTTCGACGGTGGCGGGCGCTTCCGGTGCGAGCTGACCGACGCCCGACCCGACGAGTTGTCGATCGGCGACCGGGTGTCGATGACCTTCCGGCGCGTTTGGACGGCGCAGGGCGTGCACAATTACTTCTGGAAGGCCCGGCCGCTGGCCGGTGCGGGCGCCGCGGAGCGAGGAGAGTAGGACCATGGGCAGCAGCGGCATTCGGGACCAGGTCGCGATCATCGGCATGGGCTGCACGCGTTTCGGCGAGCTGTGGGACAAGGGGGTCGACGACCTGCTGACCGAGGCGGCGACGGAAGCGGCGGCCTCGGCCGGGATGTCGATCCACGACATCGACGCCTTCTGGCTCGGCACCATGACCTCGGGCGTCTGCGGCGTCACCTTGTCGCGGCCCTTGAAGCTCGACTACAAGCCGGTGACCCGGGTCGAGAACTACTGCGCCACGGGCTCGGAAGCGTTCCGCAACGCGTGCTATGCGGTGGCGTCGGGCGCGTACGACGTGGCCATGGCGATCGGCGTGGAGAAGCTCAAGGACACCGGGTACTCCGGGCTGACCGGGATCCGGGCGGTCGGCGACGGCACCGATCCGGGCCTCTCGTCGCCGGCAGCCTTCTCGTTCTTGGCCCCGTCGTACGCGCACAAGTACGGGGTCGACCGCGACCAGCTCAAGGAGGTCATGGGCCGGATCGCATACAAGAACCACCAGAACGGCGCGCGCAACCCTCGGGCGCAGTTCCAGAAGGAAGTCTCGATGGAGACCATTGCCAAGGCGCCGCTGGTCGCGGGCGACCTCGGCGTGTTCGATTGCAGCGGCGTCTCCGACGGCTCGGCGGCCGCCGTGATCTGCCGGACGGAGGACGCAGCGAAGTACTGCGCGAACCCCTTGTACGTGAAGGCGTTGTCGTTCGTGGCGGGGCCGGCAGCCGGCCCGATCGACCCGGGCTACGACTACACGACGTTCGAGGAGGTTGTCCGCACGGCCGAGGACGCCTATGCGCAGGCGGGGATCACCGACCCCCGGGCGCAGCTGGCGATGGCCGAGGTGCACGACTGCTTCACCCCGACCGAGCTGGTGCTGATGGAGGACCTGGGCTTCGCGGAGCGGGGCACCGCGTGGAAAGAGGTGCTCGAGGGCACCTTCGACCGCGACGGGGACCTGCCCGTCAACCCCGACGGCGGCCTCAAGAGCTTCGGCCACCCGATCGGCGCCTCGGGCCTGCGCATGCTCTTCGAGTGCTGGCTCCAGCTGCGCGGTGAGGCGCCGCCGGAGCGCCAGATCAAGACGGTCAGGCCGGGACGCACGCTCGGGCTGACGCACAACTTGGGCGGGGCCCCGGGCGAGGGCGTGAGCTTCGTCGGGATCGTCGGCACCGAGCGCGGCTGATGAGCGAGGCCGGGGCTGCGGGCGACGACCTGCTGGCCGAGACCGAGGACCAGGCATCGCTGCGCCAGCTGGCGCGCGACGTGGCCGAGCGCGAGGTGGCGCCCCGGGCGCATCAAGCCGACGAGGACGGCGCAGTGCCGGCCGAGTTGCGCAAGGCGCTGGCCGCGGCCGACCTGCTGCGCATCACGGTGGGGGAGCAATGGGGCGGCATGGGCCTGGGCGACGTCGAGGCGTCGATCGTCCTGGAGGAGATCGCCCGGGCCGACGTGTCCTCGGCCATCTGCTGCCAGCTGACGTTCAACGGGCCGCCCCGGGGGATCGAGCACCTGGGCCCGGAGGCGATGAAGGAGCGCTGGCTGCCGGCCTGCGCCGACGGCGACGCGCTGATCAGCATCGGGATCACCGAGCCCGATGCCGGCTCCGCGGTGCAGAACATGCGGGCGGCGCTGGTCGAGGACGGGCCGGGACGCTGGCGGCTCAACGCGTACAAGAACTATTCGACCCTCGGTGACGTGGCCCAGGGCGTGCTCGTGTGGTGCCGCTGGCCGGGAGGCGAGGGCGCGAAGGGGATCGGCGCCGTGATCGTGCCGACCGACCGAGAGGGGGTGTCGGTCACCGGGCGGCACAAGGGCATGGGCATCCATGCCGCCACCGAGGCCGAGCTCGCGTTCGACGGCGTGGAGATCCGGGAGGAGGACGTGCTGATCGCGGGCAACCCGGCGGACACCGCCGCGTTCAAGGTCCTGCTCTCGCACCTCAACCACGAGCGCTGCGGCAACGCGTCCATGTGCATCGGCGCCGCGCAGGGCGCGCTCGAGCACGCGGTCCGCTACATGAACGAGCGCATCATCGGGGGCCGGCCGCTGGCCGAGCTGCAGGGGCTCCAGTGGAAGCTGGCCGACATGGCGGTCCAGCTCGAGGGGGCGCGGCTGTTGCTGGCGAGGGCGGTGCGCCTGGCCGGGCCGGGTGGCACCCCGCCGGCGTTGGAGACGGCCATCGCCAAGACGGCTGCGAACCTGGCGGCGAAATTCGTGTGCGACGAGGCCATGCAGATCCACGGCGGCTACGGCTACTCGCGCGAGTACCCCGTCGAGCGCGCGTACCGGGACATCCGCGGCCTGTGCTTCGGGGCCGGGACGGTCGAGGCGCAGAAGAATTACATCGGCCTGCGCGTGGCGGGCGGGGCGCGCACCGGGTCGCCGGGGTGGAGGGACCCGCTGGCGTAGGGACGCCGAGTCGCTGTTCCGGGGGGAGGAAACGCCGGTGTCGTCCGCCGAGTCCCGGCATCGGGCACGCTGGACGGATGGGCCTCCGGACGAACCGCAGCCGGCAGCCGGTCGGTGGCCGAGCGGCCACGCTCGTTTTGGTCGGGGTCGCACTGCTGGCGGTTTCGCTCCTGTCGTCGTGTGCCGGCGCTGGCAGGCAGGTCCACGTCCAGTACCGCCCTGTGAGCGGCCGGCCCGTGACCGCGCCCGACCCGCCGCAGCCGGTTCCGGAGCCGGCGTCGCCCGTCATGTCGGGCTCGGCCCCTCCCTACGCGGTGCAGACCTCGTCGGTACGCTTCTTCGACCCGAGCCGCATGACGTTCGCGCGCGGCACGGTTCCCGCGACGCAGGGCCGGGTCCTGGTCACCGATCTCTTCGTGCCGGTCGGCGCTTCGGGCCCGCGGCCGCTCGTGGTGTTCGCCCACGGTTGGAACAGCGACCCCGGCGTCTACGCGTCGCTGCTCGAAGGCTGGGCGGCGGCGGGGTTCATCGTGGCTGCGCCCGTCTTCCCCGAGTCGACGGACCTCTACCCGGGGTCGCCGGTGAGCGACTACGCGGACCAGGCCCTCGACATCACGTTCGTCATCTCGTCGTTGCTGCAGGATCAGACGCTGCCGATCGACCCGGCGCGGATCGCGGTGACCGGTCACTCCGACGGCGGCACCGACGTCGCGCTGATGGTGCTCGACCCGGCCTACGCCGATGCCCGAGTGCGCGCCTACATCTGCATGTCGGGCGAGATGCCGTCGGGCGTGGCGGCCTACGCCGTCGCCACGACACCGGCCGCCGCGCTTTTCGCCGTCGGGTCGAACGACGAGTACGGCCTGTACCCGTTGACGACCCAGGTGTTCCAGACCGCGCAGGCGTCGGCCAAGGCGATGCTCGTCGAGCCCGGCGGCGACCACCTCGGTTCCTTCCTGGACGCGACGCCCGCCGCCGCGGCCATGCGCGACGCCGAGACGCAGTTCCTCGAGCTGGCGCTCGAACCACAGACGCCGACGTCGGCGGCCATCGACGGCGCGCTGGCCGAACCCGCCGCCGGGTCGCTCCAGGTCGTGCCCGCGTCCTGAAGGAGCTGGCAGCCGTTCAGCAGGTCGACGAGGCCGCGGAGTAGCCGGCGCCCGTCTCGGGGTCGTCGACCTCGCCCCCGCCACCCGGGCGCAGGATGGCGCCGAAGTGCACGACGTACCACTCGCCGCGCCACGAGATGAGCGACGCGATGCCGAACGACTTCGTGACGCCGCCGAGCTGGTACACGACGCGCGAGTTGGCGACCTCGTAGTAGCCGATCCCGTTGGCGCAGACGCCGGGAGGGATCCAGTGGGCGTATTGCTGCGGCACCGACACCGAGACGAACGTCGCCTGGGCGGCGTCGGGGCCGAGCAACGCGTGCGCCGCTCCGATGTCGAGGCCGTAGTCGGCGACGAGCCGGTTCTGCCAGTCCCCGGCGGGGTCGCCGAGGCCCGTCTTCAGCTGGACGTAGGCCGTCTTGGGGAAGAACGCCGGCAGGGCAGGCGTGACCGAGCCCTGCACCACGCCCTGCCACAGCGCCTGCATCTCGGCCGCGAACTGCGGGTCGGTCGACGTCGGGAGTTGCATCGTCTGGGGCAGCGTTCCCGGATCGGTCGTGGTGGTCGTCGTCGTGCTCGCGGTCGTCGTCGTCGGGGGAGCGGTCGTCGTGGTCGTCGTGCTCGGCGCCGCGGCCGCGTGCGACGTAGGGGATGAGCGGGTCGCCAGGACGGCGATTGCGGCACCGCCGGCCCCTACTGCGACCGCGAGCGCGACCACGATGGCCCGGCGGGACCGGACTCGGCGCGACGGCATGACGTTCAGCGCCCCGGTCTCAGCGAACGGGGCGGCGCTGACGTCCTAGCGCTGCATCGCCTTCGTCTCGATGAACTCTTCGAGTCCGTACTTGCCGCGCTCACGCCCGATGCCCGACTGCTTGTAGCCGCCGAACGGCGCGCTCGGGTTGAACTGGCCGCCATTGATGTCGACCTGGCCCGTCCGCATTGCCCGGGCCACACGCTCGGCTCGAGCCGCGTCACCGCTCCATACGGCGCCGGCGAGTCCGTAGGGCGTGCCGTTGGCGATCTCGATCGCCTCTTCCTCGGTGTCGTAGGGGATGATGGAAAGGACGGGGCCGAAGATCTCTTCCTTCGCGATCGTCATGTCCGGCGTCACTTCGGAGAAGATCGTCGGCTGGACGTAGAAGCCCTTCTCCAGGCCTTCTGGCGCGTCGGCACCGCCCACGACGAGCTTGGCGCCCTCCTCGATCCCCTTGTTGATGTAGCCGCGCACCCGGTCGCGCTGGACGCCAGAGACGAGCGGGCCGATCAGCTTGCCGGCCTCGAACGGGTCGCCGGGAGCGAAGCCCGCCGCGGCGCCCGCGGCCAGTTCCTCGACCTCGGCGAGCTTGTCGCGCGGGACGAGCATGCGGGTCAGGGCCGAGCAGGTCTGACCCGAGTTCAGGTAGCAGCCGAACACGCCGGCCGGTACGGCCGTGGCGAAGTCGGCATCGTCGAGCAGGATGTTGGCGGACTTGCCGCCCAGTTCGAGCGAGACCTTCTTGATGCCCTCGGCCGCGAGCTCCATGACCCGGCGCCCGGCCCGTGTCGAACCGGTGAAGGAGACCATGTCGACCTTGGGGTGTGCGGCGATCGCCTCGCCGACGACCGGTCCGACGCCGCTCACGAGGTTGAACACACCGGCCGGGAGCCCGACCTCGTCGATGACCTCGGCGAGGACGAACGCGTTGATCGGCGCCACCTCGCTCGGCTTGAGCACGACGGTGCAGCCGGCGGCGAGGGCCGGCGCCACCTTCAGCACGACCTGGTAGAGCGGATAGTTCCACGGCGTGATGGCGCCCACGACGCCGACCGGCTCGTGCACGACGAGCGAGTTACCGATCTCCTCTTCCCAGGGGAAGGCTTCGGCCGCCGCCGCCGCGTCGGCGAACGCGCCCGCCGGCAGCCCGACCTGGATGGAGCCCGACAGCGTCATCGGCATGCCGACCTCGTGGCTGATGATGTTGGCCAGCTCGTCGGTCCGTGCGGCGAGTGCCTCCCCGATGCGCTTGAGCAGCTTGCCCCGCTCCTCGCGCGAGGTGGCGGCCCAGGCCGGGAACGCAGCGGCCGCGGCCTCGACGGCCTTGTCGACGTCCTCGGCCGTCCCCTCAGGGATGGTGGCGAAGACCTCCTCGGTGCCCGAGTCGATGACCTCGAGGGTGCCGGTCCCGGTCGATGGGACCCAGGCCCCGTTGATGTAGATCTTGTCGCGCACGTCCGTCATGGGGAAGCCCTCCCTCGTCGATGTCTCGATGCTGAGCGCTCCCACCCTATCCAGCCAGGCCGGCGGGCCGCCCCTCGAGCCGACGGGGCCGGCCGCCTGGCGGTCAGGCCTAGCTCATGCCCACGATCGGTGCGTTGAGGCGGATGCTGCCGGCGGAGCCGAAGAACCCGGCGTCGCCGTAGTTGAAGATGCCACCGTCGGAGGCCACGAGCCAGTAGCCGCCCCCGTCGGTCGAGGCGTCCATGCCCACCACCGGCCGGTTGAGATGGAGCGCGCCCGCCGACCC
>DASXBZ010000087.1:0-33625 GCA_036491435.1 Acidimicrobiales bacterium | reverse complement strand
GGACGCTGAGGCCTTAGTGACCGCCAAGGTTTTTAAGGGGGCCCCAATGCCTAGTCCCCTCACGGTCATTGAGGACGTTGACGTAAGCCAGATTGATCCGAACCATGTATTGCCGAACATGGAACCAACTGACGTCAGGGGTATCTGGTTTCCCCGTGGCTACAGCTGAGGCATACCCGGCGGTATGTGACGGTTCCGGAGACCCAGGGGTAGCGTTTGCGCCCATGTCCGGGCAACGAGATGGGGGCTGGTGGCGGCAGCGTTGGTGGCAGTTTCAGACCAGCACGATCGGACAAGTGTTACTGGCGACACTGGTAGTGGCGGCTCTCGTATTGATCATCATTTTTGCAAGCATGTACCCGGGCGCGTTATAGCGCCCCACAGTCGGCGGTCTGGGATATGGGTCGGGCAGTATGGTTCCCGATAATCACTGTCGTCGGCATCACACCTTGCGACAAGATGGGCAGATGAGGACTCCGCGCTGTTTCAATCGAAGCGCAAACGTGTTCGCGGCGTCCTTCCTGCTTCTGTCGCTCGTCGGAACACGAGCTAGCGCCGCTGGGAATGCAGGCCTTAGCGCCAAGATCATCCCCAGACCTGTAGCCAATGGGGTGCTCGTTTCCAGCAATGCGGTACAACGAGAGCTTCAGTCTGCGATTCAACAAGGAATAGCGAGTGCTCTAGGCAAGCCGATTGCTGAAGTTACGGTTGAGACAGCAATCCACAAATGGGAGCCGTCACGCGGGGCTGGCCGCTACATCCTCATTGCCCTTATTGCCAGCCCATATTTGCCCGGCGGCAAGGCCGGCACACTTGGAGCCGATGTGTGCGGGAACGTTAGGGTCACGGGGGACACACCACTCGCGTCGGTTCCAGGCGGACGGGTCGTGCGATGTGGTAACGGGGTCGTCAAGGCGGTGGTCTTCTCAAGAGCCAACGTTTACGTGTGGGTCAACACCAACTGGTTGAACGCGAGTCAGATTGGACAGATCGCAAGAGCGCAATATCGGGCGCTTCCAAGGAATCCCTGGCCCTTCGAATCGTAGGACTGACCCCGAAGTGCCGCTCGGGGACGGTCCATAACCGCCGCTGAAGTGCCTGCGGGGGCACCCGTTGAGGCGGTCTGGATCCTCGAAGCGACCGGCGGATCGGGCCAGCCGAGATTCTTTGTGATCGGCAATAATAGTTTCGATGAAGCGCGCGGCACGAGTGGCGCTGGGCTTCTTCGCCGGTGTCGGGCTCTCTATCGGTAGCGGCGCTTCCGCATTCTCTGCGGTCAACTATCCGCCGGTGCCACGGTCGGTCGGCGATCGTCTGCCCACGTGTCTCAACCCGATGACGCAAGCGACGCTCCCGAGCGCCGACGTTGTCTCGGATATCGCCGCGATAGAGAAGATGGCTGGTAAGAGTCTTCAAGGCATCGGTCCATGCGGGCCGAGCCGCATCACTCTCGCTCTCGTGCCCGGAAGCGAGAGGCTGGCGGCGAGTGTGCGCGGTCGCTTCGGGGCCGCCGTGTTGATCACGGTCGGCCTCACCTCGTGGAGCGGGCATACGGGCCGGAGTCCCCGCTGCATGTCGTTGCCGGAGACGTCGTCCATGCCCAAGGACCTGAATATCTCGTTGCGCCTCACGTCGAACAACGTGAAGGCCGGTGCGGCCTTTGCCGGGACGCTCATGCTCCGCTACGAGGGACCATCTTCCTTTGAGATGGATACCGGGCAACCGGTCGAGGCTGTCGTGGTACGCCGGGGCACGCATCGTGTCGTCGGCGTCTACAGCGGTGGGATCGCGGGAACCGGCTTCGGCCCTCGACTCGGAGCAGGGCAGAGCTACCAAGTGAGTGTCATCGGCGGCACGGCTCGGTGTGACGGCGGGATCGGCTCCGCGCTGCCCGCTGGCCACTACCAGGCGGTGGCGGTCGTCATGAGTGAGAACGGTCAGGCACCCCGGTATCTGACCAACCCGGTACCACTCACCGTGGCGTCAAAATAGGTTTCGAAGGCGCCGGCACCGTCCCTGGTCTGGCACGTCGACGACAGGTTCATGCTCGACCGCTTGCTCACGGGTCAAGGAGAGCGCAGTTCGCCGTGGTCGCGGCAGCGGCCCACCCAGCCCGTTGGGATGACCGTGACGGTCAATCGGCGGCCGCACTCGGGGCAGAAGCGGGGCGGATCGAGCGCGCGCTCGCAGCCGGCGCATTCGGCAAGCGATTTGCCGCAGCCCGTGCAGTACGCGGCTACGGGCATATGGGCGTGATGCCGCCAGTTGGCGCTCAGATGGCGGCGCTCAGCGCGCCGATCGGCATGCGGAGGTCCTCGAGCATCTGGAGGTCCTCGTCAGGCGAGCGGCCGAGCGTCGTCAGGTAGTTGCCGACGATCAGCGCGTTGATCCCGGCGGTCATGCCGATGGCTTGCAGGTCGCGCAGCGTGACCTCGCGGCCGCCGGCGTAGCGGAGGATGACCCAGGGGAGTGCGAGCCGGAAGAGCGCGATCCAGCGCACGGCCTCCCACGCGCCGAGGATCGGCCGGTCGCCGAGCGGAGTGCCCGGCCGCGGGTTGAGGAAGTTGAGGGGCACCTCGGTCGGCTCGAGCTCCTGCAGCTGTGTCAGCAGCTCCACGCGTTGCGCGTCGGTCTCGCCCATGTTGAGCAGCGCACCGCAGCACAGCTCCATCCCGTGGGACTTGATCAAGCGACAGGTGTCGGCCCGCTCGTCCCAGGTGTGAGTGGTGACGATGGAGGGGAAGAACGAGCGCGCCGTCTCGACGTTGTGGTTGTAGCGGTGGACGCCGCCTTCGGACAGCCGGCGGGCCTGGTCCTCGGTGAGGATGCCGGCGCTCACCGCGACATTGAGGCCCGTCTCGTCAGTGATGAGTGGGACGAGGTCGAGGATCCGTTGGAGCGTGCGCTCGTCGGGACCCCGCACGGCGAGGACGATGCAAAACTCCGTGGCGCCGAGGGTGGCGGTCTCGCGGGCGGCGGCGAGGACATCGTCACGGTCGAGAAAGGGCGTCGCCTTGACCGGCGTGTCGAAGCGCGAGGACTGGGAGCAGAAGTGACAGTCTTCGGGGCAGCCGCCGGTCTTGGCCGAGAGGATGCCCTCGACCTCGACCTCGGGGCCGCACCAGGCGAGGCGCACCTGGTGGGCCAGGGCGGCGAGGTTCATGACGGCGCCGTCGGGCAGCGCGGCCAGTGCGGTGAGCTCGTCGGCGGTCAGGAGGCGGCGCTCGTCGAGCAGGGCCGTTTCGGCTCCGGCGATCACAGCCCTGTCCGCCGTGCTCAGGGCGACTTGGGGCGGAGGCGGTGGGCTCGACGACGTCTCGGGCGCGGACGCATACGAGGGCGCGGAAGGACGGAAGCCGACGGGCGTGGTGGTCACGGCGCCCACGGTAGTGGCAGGGTGGGGACCCCCGACAGCCGAGCCCGTGTCGTGGGAAGAGGACAAGGAGCGCCGATGGCCTGGGATTTCTCGACCGAACCGGAGTTCGAGGAGAAGCTCGCGTGGATGCGCGAGTTCGTGCGCGAGGAGGTCTTCCCGCTCGAGACGCTGGACCTCACCTACGAGCAGGTGCGAGAGGTGATCCGCCCGCTGCAGGAGCGGGTGAAGGCCGAGGGCTTGTGGGCGGCGCACCTGCCGCCGGCGCTCGGGGGCATGGGCTTCGGGCAGGTGCGGCTGGGGTTGATGCACGAGATCCTCGGGCAGTCGCCGCTGGCGCCGGTCGTCTTCGGCAACAACGCACCGGACTCGGGGAACGCTGAGTTGCTGGCCGTGGGTATCGAGGAGACGGGCGACGAGGAGATGCGGTCGAAGTGGCTGCGCCCGCTGCTCGACGGCGACCTGCGGTCGGCGTTCTCGATGACCGAGCCGAACACGGCGGGGTCGGACCCGACACTGTTGTCGACGTCAGCGGTGCGCGATGGCGACGAGTGGGTCATCAACGGCCACAAGTGGTTCACCTCGAACGGGTCGGTGGCCGACTTCCTCATCGTGATGGCGGTGACGAACCCCGACGTGCACCCGTATCAAGGGTCATCGATGATCATTGTTCCCGTGTCGACACCGGGGGTTGACATCGTCCGGGACGTGGCGACGATGGAGGACCCCGAGACACCGTTCGGGCGTTTCGGGAACCACGCCGAGATCCGTTACGTCGACGTGCGGGTGCCGGCGGGCAACTTGATCGGGCGCGAGGGTTCGGGGTTCGCGCTGGCCCAGAAGCGGCTCGGGCCGGGGCGGATCCACCACTGCATGCGCTGGCTCGGGCAGTCGCGGCGTGCTTTCGACATGTTGTGCGAGCGCTCGGTGTCGCGCTACACCCACGGGTCGACGCTGGCCGAGAAGCAGACGATCCAGAACTGGATCGCCGACTCGATGGCCGAGATGCAGGCGGCGCGTCTGATGACGTTGCAGGCGGCATGGAAGATGGACCAAGAAGGGGCGCAGGCGGCGCGGGTCGAGATCGCCATGATCAAGTACTTCGGGGCGAAGGTGCTCTACGACGTGATCGACCGGGCGATCCAGGTGCACGGGTCGCTCGGGTTCTCGTGCGACCTGCCGCTCGAGCACATGTACCGGGCGGCGCGGGCGGCGCGGATCTACGACGGGCCCGACGAGGTGCACCGCCAGACGGTGGCGCGCCAGGTCCTGAAGGGGTATGTGCCGCGGGAGGTGCCGAGCGAGCACATCCCGACGCGGCGGGCCGAGGCCCAGCGGCGCTTCGCAGGGCTCTTGGAGTCGTTGACGGTGGACGCGTAGGCGGCACCCGGTCACACTGCGTGCCGCGCTGTGGCTGAGCGCTCAACCTTCCCAGCCTGCACAGAGCGGATAGGCGTATGTTTGGCCCCGCCAGCTCATGTGAGGCGACGCCGGCAGTGATGCCGGAGAAGGAGGCACCCAATGGCGGAAGCGATCATCCTCGAGTTCACGAGCCCCGATGCCGCTGCTCTCTACAACACGGTGAACGGCATCCTCGGGGTCGACCCCAACACGGGGCAGGGTGAGTGGCCCCCCGGGATCCTCAGTCACGCCGCCGGTATCGCGGGCGACACCATGGTCGTCTTCGAGGTGTGGGAGTCCAAGGCGCAGCAGGAGGAGTTCATGAACTCCCGCCTCGGTCCCGCGCTCGGACAGGCGGGCGCGCCCCAGCCGAATCGGGTCGAGTGGTTCTCGGTGATCGGGCAGAAGACCGACTGACGTCGGCCACCACGAGGATTCCCCTTCAGGAGTCCTCGTTCAGCAGGCGCTACTCGGGGGCCAGGCAGACCGCCTCGACGTTGTTGCCGTCCGGGTCGCGCACGAACCCGCCGTAATAGGTGGCGTAGTACTCCGGCCAGACCTTGGGCTCGTGGAGCACCTCGGCACCGGCGGCGCGCGCAGCCTCGACGAATGCCCGCACGGCGGCGCGGTCCGGCGCCCGGAAGGCGATGTGCGTCTCACGGAAGCCGTCACCGGTCTGTTGGCGCCCGATCCAGAACGTGGGCGCGGGCGGGATGCCGTAGCCGATGGCGTCGCCGTCCTCCATGACGCGGGTCCCGCCGAGCGGCGCGAGGACCGTGTCGTAGAAGGCGGTGCTGCGGTCGAAGTCGGCGCACTGGATGGAGACGTGGGCGAGCATGGCCCGAGTCTGCCATCACGCCCGCCGTCCTCGGCCCGGAGCGCCGGTCCGGCCTAATGTTTCGCTCGTGCTCGGGTCCACGGATTGGGCGACCATCGCGTCGTTCGCCACGGCGGTCGGGACGCTCGTGCTGGCCATCGCGACCTTCGCGTCCATCCGCTCCGCGAATCGCTCCGCCCGGGTGGCCGAAGAGGCGTTCCGGGTCGGTCTCCGGCCGGTGCTCGTCACGTCGCGGCTGGACGACCCCGTGCAGAAGATCCGTTGGATGGACAACCACTGGGCGCGTCTCGACGGCGCCCAGGGCATCGTGCAGCTCGTCGACGACAACATCTACTTGGCGATTTCGCTGCGCAACGCCGGGTCAGGGCTGGCGGTGGCGGTCGGGTGGGCGGTGGTGCCCCACGTGGCGAACGCCGACACGCCGCACCTGCAGCCCGACCAGTTCCGGCGGCAGACCCGGGATCTCTACATCGCGCCGAACGACGTCGGCTTCTGGCAGGCCGCCATCCGCGACTCCTCGGAGCCGGACTACGAGGCGCTGCGCAAGGACATCGAGGAGCGGGTGCAGTTCACCGTCGAGCTTCTCTACGGCGACCACGAGGGCGGTCAACGCACCATCACGCGCTTCGGGATGGTCCCCTACGAGACCGAGGACACGGTGCGGTGGTACCCGAACGTCGCGCTGCACTGGAACCTGGACCGGCCCGACCCGCGCTGAACGACCTCAGCGTCCGGGCGACAGGACCGCGGGGCTGCGCCGCACCGCCTCGGGGCTCAGCCCGTCCAACATCGTGGAGCACACCCGGTCGAACCCGGCCTGCTGGTCCTCGACGAACCCGATGCCCATCAGCTCGAGCGAGACCCAGCCGTGGATGCTCGACCAGATCAGCTGGGCGGTCTCGGTAGGCTCGCCCACCGCGATCACCCCGGCGTCCATCGCCCGCTGTACGGCGGTGACCAGGTTGGCGAACGCGGCGCCCGCGACCTCGAGCGCGTGGTCGCTGGGCTCGAAGCCCGGCACGGTCCGGAGGAACATCAGCTGGTACACCATCGGGTGCTCCAGCGCGAGGGCGCGGTAGCGGCGTCCCCCTTCGCGCAGCGCCTCGTAGGGGTCCTGCACCTCGGCGACGGTCTGCAGTGCCTCGGACAGACGCTCGAAGCCCTGGATGAAGAGCGCCTCGATGATGCCGGACTTCGACGCGAAGTGGTTGTAGACGCCCATGGGCGCGACCCCGGCGGCCGCGGCGATGCGCCGGACGGACAGGGCATCGGGCCCTTCGGACTCGAGGATGTCGCCGGCCGCTTCGAGCAGTGCTGCCTCCATCCCGGCGCTGGGAGTCCTGGTCCGGGACTTTTTCGTCACATCGGTACCTTACTGAAGAACATCGTGCTATAACAATAGCACACTGTTCTACAACAGGCGTTCGGAAGGAGCCGGAATGAGCGGAACGACACTCCAGACGGCGGCGGACGGGCTCCGGATGCCGGGACCGGCCGACCCTTCACCCACCGCCCGGCGTTGGCTGGTGCTGCCGGTCCTGTGCCTGAGCGTGTTCCTGGTCGTGGTCGACAACACGATCGTCAACGTCGCGCTGCCGACCCTCAACACGCATCTCGGCGCCTCGATCACATCGCTGCAGTGGATCGTCGACGCCTACAGCCTGACCTTCGCCGGCCTGCTGCTGGCGGGTGGCGGCATCGGCGACCGCCTGGGCCGCAAGGGCACCATGCAGATCGGCCTCGTCTTCTTCGGCGTGTTCTCGGCCGCCGCGGCGGCGTCGCACTCCACCGGAGCGCTGATCACGACCCGGGCGCTGATGGGCGTCGCGGCCGCCTTCGTCTTCCCGGCCAGCCTCGCCATCCTGACGAGCGTCTTCCCCGACCCCTCGGAGCGGCAGAAGGCGCTCGGCATCTGGGGCGCCACCTCGGGGATCGCCGTCGCGTTCGGCCCGATCGTCGGCGGCGCCCTGCTCGAGCACTTCTGGTACGGCTCGATCTTCCTGGTGAACCTGCCCATCGTCGCGGTCACCCTGCTCGCCGGCCAGCTACTGATCCCGCGGCTGCCCCGGGTGCGCCTGCACCGCTTCGACCTGCGTGGCGTCGTGCTGTCGACGGCCGGCGTGACGGCGCTGGTGCTCGCCATCATCGAGGGCCCGCAGTGGGGTTGGGCGTCCACCGGGACGCTGGCGTGCTTCGCGGCCGCCGCCGTGCTCCTCACCGTCTTCACCGTGGCCGAGCTCCACACCGAGGGGCCGCTTCTCGACGTGCGCGTCTTCCTGATCCGGCGCTTCACCGGTGGCGCACTCTCCATCTCGGTGGCATTCTTCAGCCTCTTCGGGTTCATCTTCCTGATCACCCAGTACTTCCAGTTCGTGAAGGGGTACTCCACCCTGTCGGCCGGTGTGCATACGCTGCCGTTCGCCGTCGTGGCCGCGGTGTTCACCCCGCTCGCCGCGGTGGTCGCGCTCAGGATCGGCTCGCGCGTCGTCGTGTCGGTGGGCCTGCTCCTCATGGGCGGCGGCCTGGTCGTCGCGGCGTTCAACTCGCAGGCGAACACGGTGTACTGGGGCCCCATCGTCGTGTCGATGGTGCTGTTGGCCCTCGGCCTGTCGTCCATCACAGCGCCGACGGCGGAGGCGGTGATGGGGTCGGTGCCCGACGAGCAGCGTGGCGCCGCTGCCGGCGTGAACAACACGACGCGGGAGCTGGGCGGGACCCTGGGCGTGGCGGTCTTCGGGTCGATCTTCGCCTCGTCCTACGCGCCGAAGATCATCAGCGCCTTCCGGCCACTCCCCATCCCGTCCGGACCGAAGACCGAGTCCCACCAGTCGGTGGCGGCGGCGCTGGCGGTGATCCACCACGCCCCCCAGGCGGCGCGGCCCGGGCTCGAGGCGATCGTGTTCCACGCCTTCCACAGCGGCCTCGAGGTCGCCTGCCTCGCCGGTGCGGGTGTGGCCCTCCTGGGTGCGGCCGCGGCGTTCAGGCTCTTGCCGGGTCGTGCAGGCAAGGCCGATGACGCGCCGCTGGCCGAGTCCGGCGGGTCCGACCACGCAGAGGAATGCCGCGACGGGGTGCTGGTGCCGGCCTAGACGACGAGCCCCTCCCACGACCAGTGGGGGATCGACAAGCCGTCGGGTACGTCGTCGGCCGAGTCGTGGTAGCGGGCCATCGTGGTCGTGGTCGCCCAACTGAAGTAGTCGTGCAGCACCTGACGGAGCCGTTCGTCGCGGTCGAGGCCGACGTCGGCGAGCGCCTCGTCGAAGCAGAGGATGGCCCGGCGGTCCATTTCCTCGTGCGGACCGTTGCCGCTGTGCATCCTCACGACGGAGGTCTCGTCACCGAGATGTCCGGAGTAGTCGGCCGCTCCGCCGAGCGCCTCGCTCCAGTAGGCGGCGAGGCGTTCGGTGTGCTCGGGGTGATACCCGTGGCTGAAGGCGTGGTTCACGACGGCGTCGGCCAGCACGCGGTCGTGCCAGGCGTGGGCGAGCCTCGTGATCCCCTCGGATCCTCCGGCCGCCTCGTACACCGACTGCACCGGGCCATGCTGCCATTGGCTCTTTGTTGTGGCAACGCCGGCACCGTGACGCGGCTCCGGTTCATGGCGCGCGTTGCCAGGTACGTTCTGGCGTCATGGATCCGGGTGTCGCCGATCTGGTCGGTCCGGATCTGCGCGTCCTGTTCTGCGGGATCAATCCGGGGACGCTGTCGGGCGAGCTCGGACTGCACTTCGCCCGTCCGGGGAACCGGTTCTGGAGGTTGCTGCAGGCAGGTGGGTTCACGGAAACCGTGCTCGCGCCGGCGGAGCAGCACACGCTGCCTGCACTCGGCATCGGCATCACGAACCTCGTGGGTCGCGTGACGGCCGCGGCGAGTGGGGTCAGTGCGTCCGAGCTCCGTGCCGGCGCAGACCGGCTGGCGGCCAAGGTGGAGGTGTTACGGCCTCGCTGCGTGGCGGTGTTGGGACTGCAGGCCTACCGGACCGCCTTTCGCAGAGCGGAGGCGACGATCGGTCCCCAGGCCGAACCGCTCGGGACGGCGCGTCTGTGGCTCCTGCCCAACCCGAGCGGCCTGCAGGCCCGCTATCAAATGCCTGAGATGACCGAGATGTACAAAGCGCTCTTCGTCGCGACCGAGGTCGCCTGACGTCGAGGGTCACATCCAGTGGTTTCGCCGCGAGGGGTTGGGTCACCAGCCGAGCTCGGCGTCCCCCTCCTGGAAGGTCCCGGTTGGTCCGTCCCCACCGATGGTGGCCATGCGGACGATGACCTCTGCACCAACGGCGACCGGTTGCCCGGCCCCGCTGAACGGCGTGAGCTCGGTGGCGGTGAAGCCGGGTTCCACCGCGTTGAACTTGATGGCTGGATACGTCTTCGCGTACTGCACGGTGAGCATCGAGACGGCGGCCTTGCTCGATCCATAGATGATGCTGGGGAAGTGGAACTGGCGGCGTTCGGGGTTGGTGACGGCCCAGAACGAGCCGAGGGCACTGGAGACGTTGACCACCACGGGATTCTCGGAGTGCTCCAACAGGGGGAGCGCGGCCTGGGTGACCCGGACGATCCCGACGGCATTCGTGTCGAACACCTCCAAGGCGATGGGGCCGGTGACGTCACCGGTGGCGCTGATGCCGGCGTTGTTGACCAGGACGTCGAGACGACCTTCGCCGGCTGCGATGACGCCCAGGGCGCTCTCGACCGACGCGTCGTCGGTCACGTCGAGTTGCACGAAACGGCCGCCGAGCGCGGAGGCCGCCGCCGCGCCGCGCTGGGGGTCGCGGGCGCCGACATAGACGGTGTGCCCACGCTCGATCAACTGGCGTGCGGTCTCGTAGCCGAGACCCTTGTTCGCTCCGGTGACGAGCGTGATGGTCATGCTGGGGTGCTCCTTGCGCGCGATCGGAAAGCAGTGCGATCCCGAACCGGGTCTCGGATGGACGTTAGCGTCGACCGTGCCGATGCTCCGAGTCTCGCTGTGAGCCGGATCCCTGTCCCGCCGCGCGGACTTGCGTGCTCGTTGTCAGAGACGAGGCTTTGGGCCTTAAGTCCCATGACTGCGACGTCGTACTCCGTCAGCCTTGATGGGAGGACATGGATCGGCAGGCGCGACGCCGGATCGGCAGCCGCTTCGCCAGCTGCAGCGATCGCAGGGAGGCGAACGGGTGGAGAGTACTCGCAAGCTCCGAAGGGAACTGGGTTACCACGTCGCGAAGCTGCACGGTCTGCAGGAATCCGTCGATCTCACGCTCGATGACGCGAACACAAAGGCGTTAGCCCTCCAGATCCGCGAACAAGCCGGGAAATGCCTGGATCTGCTCGATCAGTACCAGTCGAGCGTCCCGGGCCGCATGTGGTTCGATGCCGAGAGGAAGTGCCGGCCGCTCCGTGACGAATTGCGACGCACGGAGATGCTGTTTCGTTCCAATTCGGGAGAGTGGGACGGCCGCGTCCTGACCGTGTCCTCCATCACCCGTACCGGCGAATGGACGTGTGACGACCTCTCTGGGCCGAGAGCTGACCTCGATGATCCGGACGCACAGCTTCTCGTGGAGCTGACGGAAACCGATGTGCCGTCGAAACTGACTTCCTCCCTCGCGCATGTGGAGGCCGACTATCGCCAGAGTCTCGACGCGCTCATGGCCCTCGTCGACGACTTGGTGGAGTCGGATGAAGCAACGGAGACCGGCCCGTTGCAATTCACCCTGCCGACGTACGGGGATTCCGCCGAGCAGAACATGCTGGTGCTCGTTCCGAGGGAGACGGGACTGGTCTACGAACATGAGTACGGAGGCTCGCACCGCCGTCGTGTCGAGATCGAGGGGTTCTTGGTCCCGGCGTGGGCGGACCCCGACGCGTGCGCGGAACTCGATCGGCTGTTCGTGGTGGACCCCGGGGAGGACGGCGTCCCCGGCGGATCCCGGACCGCAGTCCTTCGCACGGTGGGTGCCGCAATCCGGCACGTCTGGTACCGGGGCACGGGCGACCGGATGGCTGCCCTGGAGGTCGACGAGGAGCGGGCCGACGAGTTGGACGAGGGCTGGGTACCCGTCCTGACCCCTGACGGTCCGGCCTACCTGGCCTGGGTCAAGTCGGACTGAGCGGGGCAGACGGACTCGACCGCCGAGGCCCGCCGGACCGGAGGAGCGTCAGGCCCCCGGCGGAAGCTGGTTCAACGCATCGATCATGACCTGCGTCGCCTCGGGGATCTGCGCCGGGCAGTGGTACTGCGCGGCCAGGATGAGGGCGAGGTAGGCCTCGTACGTGGTGAGGTTGCGCCCTTCGAGGTTGGCGACGATCTGTTCGAAGTGCTGCCGCTTCCCGAGATCCGTGCAGGCGGTCGTCGCCGCCGCGTCGAGGGTCGCTGGGCTGGCGGACGCCGACACCCCGGCGAGGTGCATCACCTTGAGGTAGGCGGCATCGGGGCTCTTCGGGAGCGCCGGGTCCGCGTAGTAGACCTCGGCCGCGGCGAGGGCCGCCGCGGGCTCCCGAGCGGCGAGGTGGGGCAGGCCACCGGTGGGGAAGGCGACGAGGTCGACGTACAGCCGGCGCTGCGCGCTGTTGCCGGTCTGGCCGGGAGCCAGACCGTGGTGGACCATCCAGACGATGGACCCGGTCTGGTAGAAGTCCTCGCCGCCCGGTCCCTGGTCCCGCACGCCGTCGGCGTGCGAGGCGACCCACGAGTGGTCGAGGGGCTTGGTGCAGGGACCGACCACCGAGTCGCAGCGGGCGATCCCGATCCCGTACGTCGGGTGGCCCCAGAGGCTGCCCGAATAGAAGAGCCAGAAGTGGTCGTGGTCCTGGATCATGGTCGGCGCTTCGACCAGGTGGTCTTCCCACGGCTGGGTCGCACCGATGAGCCGGTGCGGCGGACCCACTGTCGTGAGCCCGTCGGACGACAACTGCTGCGAGTAGATGAAGGTCGGCTCGTCGCAACAGTCGCCGTCGCTCTTCCAGAGGAGCCACGGTGTCCCGGCCGAGTCCACGAACACGGCGGGGTCGATCGCGCCGCCCTGGTCGAGCGGACAGACGAAGGCGGACGTCGAGTTGTCGACGAAGGGACCGGTGGGAGAACTCGCGGTGGCCCGTGAGATGCACTCGGCGTTCGTCACACCGTTCACGGTCTTGACACAGCCGACAGCGGGAGATTTGCCGAGGCACCCGAGCGGCACCGTCGCGGGCGTCGAGTAGTAGAGCACGTACGTGCCGTTGGGCCGCGCCCAGACGTCCGGACCCCATTGGTACCCCGAGACGGTCCAGGCGGGGACCTTGGGCAACGCGTCGCCCAGGAACCGGCCCGTGAAACCGTCGCCACGCGACAGCGCGACCACCGGCACATTGGCCCCGGCGTCGTACTTGGAGCGCTGGCTGCTGGACGCGTAGAAGTACAGCGTGTTGGCGGCGGGGAGGGCCGAGGGGTCGGCGAAGTCCCCGTCGTAGATGGGCTCGTCGTGCGCGAGCCCGGAAAGGATGTTGAGCGGTATGCCGTTCTCGAGCGTCGGATTGGACCCGATAGGGCCCTTGGTCGCGGCCCGGCCCGCCGGCACGTAGATCTGCGCCGTCCGTACCTGCGACGGCTTGAGGACGCGCCCGATGTTGGGTCCGGTGGTCGCGCTGCTCGACGTGGACGTGGGAGCACCCTGGCCGCAGCCGCCGAGAACGACGACAACGAGCAACGCCGAACCCAGCACCCACCTGGCGCGCGGCCTCGGGAACCCTCGGCTTACCCGCACATTGCAGACGCTAAGGCATGCTCACGTCTTGCGCCGGGCTGCATCGAGCCGGATCCGCCGGCCGATGATTGAGCGCGACGTTTCGGAGGTGAGGGCCGAACCCTCAGAACAGAGGACGGGACGAGGCCACCTCGAACACGGTGATCTCGACACTCCGAGGGGCGGGCCTGGGATCGCCGTCCGGAGCCGCGTCCCGCGGTCGGGCCAGATGGCGGTCCAGATCGTCCATCGACGCCCACCGCTCAGTCAGGACGGCGCGCTCGGGATCGACCGGATCGGCCGCGATCACGTACTCGAGGCAACCCTCCTCCTGGCGCGAGCGGCGCATTCCCTCGATGCTTGCCTCGACGAACCGGTCCCGTTCCTTCGGGTCGATCGAGAAGACTCCCTGGACGATCACTGTGGCCATCCGTCCTTTATAGGCGATGGCCCGTCGAGCCTCAGGAGAAGACGAGCGGTGCGTGCCGGATCCCGGCGATCACCGGGCTGGCCGTCCGTTCGACCGGCCCTGCCGGTGCGAGCGAGGCGAAGCGCGTCGCGAGCTCGGACAGCACGACGCGGCCCTCCAGCCGGGCCAGCGCGGCGCCCAGGCAGAAGTGCGGCCCGAAGCCGAAGCTCACGTGGGGGTTCGGGTGGCGGTCCACCCGGAGTTGGTCTGCATCGGGACCGAAGACCTCTTCGTCGCGGTTGGCCGACGCATAGAGCAGCAGCACCGGATCGCCGGCCGCCACGGCTTGGCCCCGGACGGTGCAGTCCGCCGTGGCGGTGCGCATGAACGAGATGACCGGCGTCGTCCAGCGCAGCAGCTCCTCGACGGCGTTCGGGATGAGCCCCGCGTCGGCCCGTAGGGAGGCCCATTGGTCCGGGCGCGTGGCGAGCGCGGCGAGCCCGGCGGAGAGCAGGTTGCGCGTCGTCTCGTTCCCGGCCACCAGCAACTGGATCAGGAACATCGCCAGCTCCGCCTCGCTCAGCCGGTCCGCCTCCGCACCCTCCTCGGAGCCAACCATGGCGAGGACCGAGACCAGGTCCTCCGCCGGTGCCGTGCGCCGCTCCTCGGCCACGCCGACGAGATACCCCCACATCTCGGCCTGCAGCTCGGCGCGTTCGGTCTCCGTGCGCTCGGTCTCGCCAGGGATCACCGCCTCCGACCACTCGAAGAAGCGCGGCCACTGCGAGCCGTCGACGCCCAGCAGCTCGCAGATCACCTGCAACGGGAAGGGGATGGACAAGGCCTGGACGATGTCCACCGGTTCGCCCCGCTCGATGGTGTCGATCAGCGCCCGCGCCTTGGCCGTGACACCGGTTTCCATCTGGCGCACCATGGAGGGCTTGAAGCCGGGCTGCACCAAGCGGCGGTAGCGGGTGTGCCGCGGCGGGTCGGTGTGCATCATCGTGGGCGGATCGTCGTAGGACGTGCCGATCTCGTCGGTCAAGATCCCCCGCGACGAACAGAACCCGTGCGGGTCGGCGCCGATCGAGGACACCTCGCGATGCGTCGCCACGGCCCAGAAGCCGCCGCCCTCGCGGTCGACCCAACAGACGGGCGCCTCGCGGCGGAGTTCGGAGTAAAGCGCGAACGGATCGCCCTCCGCGTAGAGCGACGGGTCGAGCAGGCGGCTGGCGTCGATCCCCACGGTGGTGGCCCCCGGACGCCGGACGGCTCAGACGACGATGCCGTCGGGGCGGGGGTCGCCCTGTGCCTCGAGCAACGCGTAGTACGCCTCGAGCGTGCTGGGGCCGTCGGAGACGGACTCCACCGAGCCATCGGCCGCGAGGTTCAACAGCGCGCCCTCGATGATGAAGCAGACGTCGGTGTCCCCGTCGTTGTCCTCGGGCACGTGCAGCGTGTGCACCGAGTTGGCCGGCTCGAAGAGGTACGAGCCCGGCGTCACGTAGAAGTCGTACTCGAGGTAGTGCCAGCGACCGGCCGAGGTGAACGCGTCCACCGAGCCCGTGTGGCGGTGCGTCTGCAGCTGCACGCCGGGTCGGAAGCGGTTGAGGATGACCCAGGTGCCGCGCGCCACGTCGAAGCGGACGATCTTGAGCAGGACGCCGATGCCGGTGTCGGCCCAGGGTGCGTCGTCCTCGCTGACGAGGCGCACGATGTCACGGCTGGCGGGGCTGGCGATCGACATGGTCTGCTCCTTGGACTGCTCGGGGTCTCAGGCCGGCAACGGTGCGAGCGTATCGAGGTCGAGGGCCGCCTCGAGGGCTGCCGCCGTCCGGAGCACGACGAGGTCACCGTGCTGGGGCCCGATCAGCTGGATCCCGATCGGGAGGCCGCCGTTGCTCATGCCGGCCTGGACGGTGGCAGCGGGTGACTTCGTCATGTTGAACGGATAGGTGAACTGGATCCAATTCGCCGTCCGCTCGCCGTTGACCGTGCTCTCGATCTCGTCGGCGAACGGCGCCAGGCCCGAACAGGTGGGCGTGACCAGGATGCGGCAGGTCCGGAACAGCTCGACGAGGCGCAGGTTCATCAGGTGGTAGTGGTCGAAGACCTGCAGCATCTCCTCGCCGGTCGTCGACTGGGCCACGTCCACGAAGTGGCGCAGGACCGGGTGCACCTCTTCCCAGCGGGGATGGCCCATGTAAGGGCGCATCGTGCGCAGGTTCGCCACGGCGGTGTGCGTGAGGAAGGGGCCGACGGGGTCGGTGTCGAACACGGTGTCGAGGACGGTCACCTCGGCACCCATCGACTCGAGGACCGCCACCGCGTTGTCGCAGACCTGTGCCACCTCCGCGTCCACCGTGGCGTAGCCGAGCGTCGGCGCGTAGGCGACGCGGACCGGCACGTGGGGATCGTCGAGCGCAGCCATCCAGGACGCCTCGGGGCGGGGGAGCGACTGCAGGTCGGTCGGGTCAGGACCGACGGTGACGTCGAGCGCGCGGGCCACGTCCGCGATCCGGCGCGCCATCGGCCCGCCGGTGGAGAGCCCGAGCCAGCCCGGCGGGGTGGCCCCGCCCCCCGGGACGCGTCCGAGGCTCGGCTTCATGCCCGAGAGCCCGCAGCACGCGGAGGGGATGCGGATGGAGCCGCCGCCGTCGGAGCCCGTGGCGAGCGGCACCATGCCGGCGGCCAGCGCCGCCGCCGCGCCGCCCGAGGAGCCGCCGGGGCCCCGGCTGGTGTCGAACGGGTTCCGTGACGGCCCGAAGACGGCGTTGGTCGTGTTGCCCATCCACCCGAACTCGGGGGTGTTCGTCTTCCCGACGACCACGCAGCCCGCAGCGCGCAGCCGGGCGACGAAAGGGCTGTCCACCGTGGCGGGCGGGTCGTCGGCGTGCAGCGCGGAGCCGTGTGTCGTCACGTAGCCGATGGCGTCCTGCAGGTCCTTGACACCGATCGGGATGCCCGCCAGCGGACCGGGGTCGTGCCCGGAGGCGAGGCGCACGTCGACGGCGTCCGCTTCGTGCAGGGCGCGCTCGGCGTCGACCGCGACGAACGCGTTGTACGTCGGGTCCAGCCGCTCGATCCGGCCGAGCGCCGCCTCGGTCAGCTCACGCGCGGTGACCTCCTTCGTCCGCACGGCGTGCGCCAGCGAATCGAGCGAGGTGGTGCGGAAGTCGATGTCCGTCATGGCCCGTCAGGCCGCCGACGGTGAAAGCCCCGCCACGGCGTCCGCCAGGTCGATGCCGATCGGGATGATCATCGGCGCCGCGACGGTGATCCCGTTGTCGACGTAGCGCTGCACGTGGGCGCGGCACTCGTCGACCGGGCCGTGGACCACCAGCTCGTCGACCACCTCGTCAGGGATCGCGGCGAGCGCACCCTTGCGGTCGCCCGCCGCCCAGGCGTCCCACATGCCCTGGAGGGCCGGCCCCCGGCCGAGCCAGCGGTGGAACTCGGCGTAGGCCTCCACGTTCAGGTAGGCGGTGATCATCCGGCGGCCGATGGTGCGGGCCACGCCGGCGTCCTCGCACACGATGACGAAGATGCGGGCCACGATCTCCCTCGGCGCGCCCTCGGCCGCCTTTTCCACCTCGGCCACCGAGGTCCTGACGTCGTCCGCGCTGAGCCAATTGAGGATGGCGCCGTCCGCCTCACGCCCGGCCAGGTGCAACATGCCGGGCCGCAGCGCGGCCAGGTAGATGGGCGGGAGCTGCTCTGGGACCCGCGAGAGCTTGAAGCCCTTTACCGAGAAGGTCCCGTAGTCCTCCGTGATCTTCTCGCCACTGAACGCCAGGCGGAGGAAGCGCACGGTGTCGCGCACCCGCTTGTACTGGTTCTCGAAGGCGAGGCCGTTCCAGTTGGCCACGATGACCTCCGAGGAGGCGCCGAGGCCGCAGGCGACCCGTCCCGGGTTGGCGTCGGCCAACGCCGCCAGGCTCTGCGCCAGCAGCGCCGGACCGCGCGTGTACACAGGTGTGATCGCCACGCCCAGGTTCAGCGAGGGCTCCCACGCCGCCGCCAACGCGAGTGGGGTGAAGCCGTCGGCGCCGTCGACCTCGGCCGACCACAGGTCGGTGTAGCCGAGATCCCGCAAGCGGGCGTACCACTCGCGGTGCGCGTGCAGTGGGACCCCCTCGAAGGGGATGGTGATCCCGGCGCGCCCCGACGCCGAGGGGCTCACGCCTGCAACCGTTCCTCGGCGCCCACGGCCCCGTTCGGCGGGCCCTCGGGGCCGTGCTGGAACTCGGGGTCGTCGAACATGAGCGCGATCTCGGTCTTCTCCTCGGCTTCGTCGTTGGACGGCACGGGCACGCCCCAGCGCGCCATGCCCGTCTCCATGCGCCGGATGACAGTCTCGATCACATCGACCCTGCCGTAGCGCTTGTTCTCCGAGGAGATCACGTCCCACGGCGCCAGCGGGCCGTGCGTCAGCCGTAGCATGTCCGAGACCGCTTCGTCGTACTCGCCGCGCTTCTCCCGGTTGCGCCAGTCCTCGTCCGTCAGCTTCCACGACTTGAGCGGGTCGTCGCGCCGGCGGATGAACCGCCGCAACTGTTCCTCGTGCGACAGGTGCATCCAGAGCTTGATGACGATCATCCCCTCCTCGGCCAGGGTGTGTTCGAAGTCGTTGATCTCCTGGTAGGCGCGGCGCCATTGGACCTCGGTGGCCAGGTTCTCGACGCGCTCGACGAGGACGCGTCCGTACCAGCTCCGGTCGAAGATCGTCATGCCGCCCCATCCGGGCAGGGGCGGCCAGAAGCGCCACAGGAAGTGGTGGCGCAGCTCGTCGGGGGTCGGCGCCGCGAACGGGGCCACGTGCACGTGCCGGGGGTCGAGGGGCTCGACCAGTCGCTTGATGGCGCCGCCCTTGCCCGCCGCGTCCCAGCCCTCGAACACGATGCAGACCGGCGGTCCCAGCTTGCCCTCGTTCAGCTGGCCGCCGTTGATCAGCCGGAGGTGCAACAGTCGTCGCTGCGCCCGGCCGAGCCGTTTCGTCTCCTCGTCCTTGGAGAGACGGAGGGAGAGGTCGCAGTCCTCGAGGCGGGGGAAGCCGTCGTCATGGTGGGCCTTTTGGTGACCACCGTGATCGTGCTTGCTCACGACGACTGTTGTAGCCGATCCACCCGGGGCGCGTCGCCTATCCCGTCTCGGCCCGCATCGGGGAACCCGCGTCGGGTGCCGGCGGGCCGGCCCGCGCCGCGTCGACGGCACGGCGCACGAGGTCCGCTTCTCCCGCGATGACCAGCAACTCCTGATTGGACAGGTGCCCGACGCGGCCGACCTTGCGTCCGGAGGGGTCGAAGATCCCGATGCGCGCACCCACGTAGCGGGCCGAGTCGAACGCCAGGGTGGCCACCGCCCGCGGGCCGGGGCCGGCCGGGCCCGGCTGCGCGCACATCGCCTCGAGCTCGTCGAGCGCGAGCCACGCCTCGTCGTTGTACGAGAGGACGAGCAGGTCGCAGTCGACCGACGCCACCACCGAGGCCAGCGCATCCGGCATCGTCCGCTTCGAATTGAAGACCGAGTGTGTGGCGGGATCGCGTGCGTCGATCCGCTTGCGCGCGACGCCATAGGCCTCAGGTGCGTCCCAGGCGACGATCGTCTCCCACGCGTGGTAGTTGGTGAAGTAACGGTGTTGGTTGTAGGGCGGGTCGAGGTAGGCCAGGTCGACGTGCCCGAGGGACGGCGCCAAGTCGACGGCGTCACCCTTGACGGCGCGCCCTGGGCCCTGGAGCAATTGCGGCACCCGTAGCGCGAGTGGGTTGAACGAGCGCGGCGCCCACTGCTTCACGTAGGCCATCTGCAGGCCCGTCGTCGAGTCGACACGGTCCGCCGCTTCGATGAGGCTCGTCAGGAGCAGCGGGTAGAGGGACGACCCGGCGAACTCGGTCTCGATGGCCTCGCGCACCGCGTCGATCCGGGCGGCGTTGTGCGGCTGGAAGAAGCGCGCCTGGTGGCTGAACATCTCGGTCACGTACCCCTCGATACCGGGCAGCGCGTCGAGACGGGCCACGGCTGCCTCCAGCGCGGCCATGTCGGTGGAGGCGGCATCCGCTTCGACGTACGTCTGCGCGAAGACGTGCGCGTACCGGGCACTGTCGACCGCCGTGACGTGCACGCCCTGGTCTTTGAACGCCTGGGCCACGCGGGTCGTGCCGGTGAACAGGTCGAGGGCCGTGCGGGCACCCGCGGCCCGGCAGATCTCGGTGAGGACGGGGACGAGCCGGCGCTTGGAGCCCAGGTACTTGATCACGGGACGGTCGCGCCTGCATTCATCGGGCCGTCACGGGCACCCACCCTACGATGGGGCGCCATGGCCCCCGGGGACCACCAAGGAGCCGCGGCGGCACGCGCCGAGGGCCCGGGGGAGTCCTCCCACTGGGAGAAATGGCACGCCCCCTACGAGGATCCGGCGTCGAATCTGTCGCTCCGCCTGCGCACGGTCCAGGCCATGGTGCGCGCAACGCTCGATGGTGTCCCGTCCGACCACGCGGGCCCGATCCGGGTGGTCAGTCTGTGCGCCGGCCAGGGCCGCGACGTGATCGAAGTCGTCGCCGCGCACCCCCGGCGCGACCAGGTCGCCGCGCTGCTCGTGGAGCTCGATCCCGCGCTCGTCGCCTTCGCCCGGGCGCGCGCCGATGCGGCCGGTGTCGGCGACGTAGTGCGGATCGTCGAGGGCGACGCCTCCGTATCGAAGTGGTACGCGGAAGCGGTGCCCGCCGATCTGGTCCTGGTGTGCGGGATCTTCGGCAACATCAGCGCCGGCGACATCACGGCGACCATCGAGGCCCTGCCGTCCTTCTGCCGGCCGGGAGCGCACGTCGTCTGGACGCGGCACCGCCGTCCCCCCGACGCCACGCCGGCGATCCGGTCCGGCTTCGCCGCGGCCGGCTTCACCGAGCTGGCCTTCGAGGCGCCGGAGGGGACGGTCATGACCGTCGGGCACCACCGGCTCGACGGCGAGACCGCGCGCTTCGACCCGGACCGCCGCCTCTTCGACTTCGTGGGCGACGGGTTCCTGCCCGCATGAGTGGCGCCGTCACGCCGGCGGGCCGTCCGGTCCGCCACCAGTTGCATCCCCTCGAGCTCCTGGCCATGGCGCGGCGCACCCTGCGCGCCGAGCCGGCGCGCGTCGTGGTCCCCGCCCTCGTCATCTTCGCCCTCGACGCCCTGCAGGGGACGATCTTCACCCAGCTCGCGGTCGACCATCTCGGGCTCGAGTCGGTGGCCTTCGCGTTCGTCTACGGCGCGTCGACGCTGGGCCTGACGTTCTACAGCGGCCTGCTCGAGCGCATGGTCGGTGCGGTCGAACGCAACGAGCGCCCGCAGCCCGTCGGCGAGGTCCTGCGGACTCTCCCGTGGGTCCGCCTCTTCGTGGCCGACATCGTCCTCCTGGTGGCGGCCAGTGTCGCTGCTCTGGTCCTTGTGCTGCCCGGGCTGGTCCTCGACACCCTGTTCGCGTTGGTCGGCCCGCTCATCAACCTGCTCGGCTGCACGGTGCGCGAAGCATTTCGGCGGTCCGTCACGCTGGTGTGGCCGCACTTCGTGCTCGTGTTCTGTTTCGTCGCCATCCCACTGGCGGTCGAGCACGAGGTCCTCGTCCTCGTCCACGAGCTGGTGCCGCACGAAGCGGTCCTCCTCGTTTTCTTCTCGACCTTTGTCGTCAGCACTGCGTTCGGGATCGGCCTGGGCCTGACCGAGGTCTCGTTGGCCGAACGCCTCGTTCGGGGCGCGCACGGTCCGGGCCAGGGCGTACGCTCGGACGACGTCGAGCTGCCTGATTCGATGGCCTGACGCCGGCGGCAGCACGGCGGAGGTGGCGGTCGTCCGAGAGTTGGGAGGTTCATCATGGAAGAGACGATCCACGGGACCACGATGCCGGTGCTCGAGCTCTCGCTCCAGGCCGGCGAGGCGATCGTCTCGGAGGCCGGCGAGTTCAGCTGGATGTCCGATTCGATCCAGATGCAGAC
Organism: Acidimicrobiales bacterium; assembly: GCA_036491435.1. Lineage (GTDB taxonomy): Bacteria > Actinomycetota > Acidimicrobiia > Acidimicrobiales > RAAP-2 > Bog-473. Next base: position 11,926 of record DASXBZ010000087.1, on the reverse strand, counting down.
GAACACCGGCGGGGGCATGGGCGGCAAGGGGATCATGGGCGCCGTCAAGCGCGCCGTCTCGGGCGCGTCCGTGATGATGACGACGTACACGGCGCAGGGGGGAGCGGGCTCCGTCGCCTTCGCGTCGAAGGTGCCGGGCCACATCCTGCCCATCGACGTGGCGCCGGGGAACGAGTTCATGGTGCACCGGCACGGCTTCATGGCGGCGACCCAGGGCATCGAGCTCACGATGGGCTTCCAACAGTCCTTCCGCGGCGGCATCTTCGGCGGCGAGGGGTTCATCATGCAGAAGATCGGCGGCACCGGGCGGGCGTTCGTCGACCTTTCCGGCGAGGTGATCGTCTACGACCTCGAGCCGGGCCAGACGATGCGCGTCCACCCCGGTCATGCCGGCCTGTTCCAGGCCTCGGTGACCTTCTCGGTCCAGAAGGTGCCGGGCCTCGCGAACCGCTACATGGGCGCGGACGGGCACCACTTCGCCGTGTTGACCGGTCCGGGACGGATCTGGCTGCAGTCGATGCCGATCCCGGTGTTGGCGGGCGTCATCGGCCACTACCTGCCGGACCAGGGCGGCCATCCCGTCGAGACGGGTGCCGCGGCCGCGGGCACCGCCAAGGTGCTCGGCGACCTGTTCAAGTAGCTACGTCAGGTTGATCGCGTTGGGAGGCACGGTCAACGGCACGGCCTTGCCGTAGCGGGAGAACACGATCGTGCTCTTGTTCCCCGGCGAGTCGTTGACGATCTTGTAGACCACCGGTTTGCCCGTCGAGCCGATGTACATGGAGCCGGTAGCGCGTTTGCCGTTGCTCACGACGGTCTCCTTCACGACGACGACCTTGTGGCCCTGGAACGTCGTGGCCTTCCCCATCGTGAGCGGCGTCGTGTGGCCCTCGAAGGCCGCGAACACGAGGTCGTCCGCGCTGAGGAACTGGTCGAAGGAGACGAAGCGGGCGTCGAGGGCCGAGATCTCGAGCCACTTGCCGCCGTAGGTGTTGGCCTGGACCGCCGTGGCCGTCTTCTGCCAGTACTTCTTCGGTGCGTTGAAGTACAGCAGGGTGCCGACCCGCTTGAGCTGGATGTCGAAGCCGTTCTGGATGAACGTGCCGCCGCCCTCTCCGTCGGCGTTCACGACCAGGTCCAGGTAGATCACGGTCTTGCCCTGCTGGATCTTCCCGTCGATGCGGACGCTGCCGATCTTGGCCTCGGCGCCGATGGCCTTGAGGAGCCATTTGTCGGCCGCCGACGTGGTGTGACCGGCCGCCGTCGTCGTGGTCGTGCCGTGCCCCGCCTTGCTCGTGGTGGTGGTCGATTTGGCTCCGGCTTGACCCGCCGGCACGGCAGTGAGGCCGGCCGCCAGCGACAGCGCGGCAAGCGTCGCCGTCCCGACGCTCAGCCGAAGCCGCCGCAGTGACGCGGTGTCAGGGCGCGGTCGGGCGACGTCCGATTCCGGGTGCCTCGCCACCCCAAAAGGGTAGTGGACACCCGTGAGAAGGAGGCATCGGGCCAGGTGGTGCGGTCAGCCGGGGGGATCGGGCTGGTTCCACTCGATCCATCCGGTGCCGCGGCGCCCGTCGTCGGCCCGACACTCGAGAAGGGCCCGGGGGAACCGACTGGTGCGACCGTCGTCGTTGCGCAGGAGCACCGGCCCGAATGCCGTGGGCGTGACGTCGAGGCCGAGAGCGGTCGGGGGCGCGTCGTCCGAAGGAAGCCCCGCGGTCAGCTCGATGCGGGCGCTCTTCGGGAAGCCGTGCTGGACCAGTTCCTCGGTGACGCGCAACGCGCTCAACGGGGCGACCACCCCGGGGCGCTGGACGTAGCCGAAGAACATCGGCATGCCCGGCACCCTGATGTCCGCCAGGTGCACCCGGGTGCCGTCGTCGAGCCGGAGCGAGCACCAGCACCAGCCGAACGCCCACCAGTCGCGCACGCCCCAGGAGTGGTCCCGTTGTCCGTGGCCGTCCACCTGGCGCGTCTCGCCGTCGATGGTCACCGTGCCCCGGACCGTGCAGGGGATCTCGTAGCGGGTGGTGACGTTGTAGTGGTAGGGCACGCCGTCGGTGAACCAGGTCAGGTCCGTCGCCAGGCGTGAGGGCGTGCCGGCCGCCTTGTCCCGATAGGCGTCGGACGGCTTGGCCAGCGAGACCGCGGGGCTGTCCACCGCGAGGCGGAACTCCTCGAGCGGCCGCCGGACGTCGATCTCCACCCGCCCGACCGACTCCGACGCCGACACCAGCGTGTCGCCGGGAGGCACCGGGGCGCGGTAGTCCACCGAGCAGAAGCCGGGCGCGCCGGGGCGCACGACCCACGCCGTCCACCAGGCCACCTCTCTGTTCGGGTAGAGGCCGAGGCGGAGCCAGCCGCCCCACGATCCGCCGTCCTGCACGAAGTCGCAGTAGTACGACTCGTTCCACAGGTCCTCGGCGTCGGGCGTGTGGCGCGCCTCGTCGGCCGGTTGGACGTCGTAGGGCGCGCTCATCGGCCGTGACCCGGGTGCATGGCGGTGGCGCCGGGCGGGCCGGGCACTTCGACGATGACCTCGTCTCGGTCGTCGAACTCGGTGCGCAGCGCCTTCGACATCACCGCATGCTGGAAGTAGAGCGTCGTGATGTACGTGAGCTCGAGGATCGAAAGGTCGTCGAGGTGACGTTGCAACTCCTCGAAGAGCTTGTCGGGCACCCGACCGTGGTCGTAGACGAGACAGTCGGTGTAGGCCAGCACGGCGCGCTCGGCGGCGTCGTAGGTGCCCTCCGGGGCGACACTCCACGCCGGGATCGAGGCGATCTTTGCTTCGGGCATGTCGAGGCCGCGCATCGACTTGGCGTGTTGGCTGAAGACGAACTGGCTTCCCGCCGCCCAGCCGGCCCGGATCTGACCGAGTTCGCGCAGCTTCGGATCGAGCGTGCGGTCGGGGGACTGGTACAGCCCGAAACCCTTCACGCAGTGGTCGAGGATGTCGGGGCTGTTGGCGAAGACCGTCCACCAGTCGCCCGTGGTGCCGTCCCACCGCCCCGGCTCGGCGACGGGATCGCGGCCCTCGAAGAGCCATTCGTACATGGTGGTGACGATCGGAGCGGTGGCCTCGTCCTTCGGCACCTGGCGGAGTCTGGGCATCAAGGGTCTCTGTTCTGAGAGTCGTGGTGGATGGACGTTCGCCGCGGCGCGGCGGGGTCAGACGGGGGTGGGCTGCGCGGGAAGCTCGGGTTCCGCCGCCATGTGGACGTGGGCCGCCCGGGCCGGTGCGTGTGAGACGTCGGTGCTGATGAACCCCCGCATCCAGCACGCGAACTCCAGCAGGATGCCGTCGGGGTCCTGGAAGTACACGCTCCGCACGTACACACCGGCGTGCAGCTCGTCGCTGATGCCGAACTCGGAGTCGTCATGGTTCGCGATCTCCGTGCAGTCGATCCCGGCGGCGATGAGGCGGTCGCGATACTCCTCGATCTTCTCGGGCGCCACGTCGAACGCGACGTGGTTCATCGAGCCGATGGCGCTGGTGAGGTCACCCTGGTCCGGGCGCGCGGCGGGAGCGCTCACGCCGGGGACCCCGTCGGGCGCGTGGGGGAACCAGAAGAAGGCGAGGCAGTCGCCGCCCCCACAGTCGAAGAAGAAGTGCTGTCCCATGTCCCCGGGCAGCTCGATCGTCTTGACCAGCGGCATCCCGAGCACGTTGGTGTAGAAGTCGACCGTCCGCTCCATGTCGCGGCACACCAGCGCCAGATGATTGATGCCCCGCAGCTCGAATCCGCCGGTGCTGCCCGTCATGAACCTGCCCTCCCCTGGGTCGCTGGCCTGTCGTGGACATCGGGCCCACGTGCCGGTGCCGGCACCCGGCCCCAGGATAGGCCGCAATCCGGCGGCGGCCCCGGCCCGGATGACCCGTGCCGCGGGTCACGCCATCGCAACGCCCTCTCCCAGAGGCGCCCGCCTGTTCATGTGCCCGCAAGGATTTGGCGTCACACTGGGTCGAGGCCGGCCATCGTGTCGCGCGCTCCCGAACTGCCCTCCCAGATGCCACCACCGAAGCGACATCGATCAGGTACCGCTGGTCACGCGCGGCCCGTCGCATCGTCCCGTCGGGCGGGGCCCGCTTCTCCGGCGCGGCGTCCACCCACCGCGTCGGAGCGCCGCGCGGAATCGTCAGGACCGAGTTGGGATTGGCTGCAACCGCCGCCGCATGCCCGCTCCATGGCCGGTTGGGCCTTGCTCCCGCTGCGCGCCTTCCTCGGTATCACGTTCGTCTTCGCGGGTTTGCAGAAGCTGGCAAACCCGGCCTTCTTCAATGCGGCCAACCCGGCGTCGATCCAGGCACAGCTCGCGGCAGCTCAACGGGTCAGTCCTCTCCACAGCCTGCTCGGACCCGTCTCGCACGTCGCCGTACTCGTCGGCCTCGTCATCGCGTTCGGCGAGCTGGCGATCGGGCTCGGCACGCTGCTCGGCTTCCTGGCCCGCGGCGCCGCGGTGGGCGGGCTGATCCTCTCCCTCCTGCTGTTCCTGACGGTCAGCTACCACTCGCACCCCTATTACACGGGCTCCGACATCGTCTTCTTCTTCGCCTGGACGCCGTTGGTGATCGCCGGGGCCGGCGGGGTGTTGTCGGCCGACGCGGTGCTGGCCCATCGGGTGCGGCGTGGCATGGGCGCGGAGCCCGAAGCGGTGACGCCCGTGGACTTCGCCGTGGTGCGGCGTGTCTGCGGCGAGTTCGAAGAGGGACGATGCCAAGCCCGCAACGGGGACCCGTGCGCGCCCGGCCCGTGTCCGTTCTTGGCGCAACAACCGCCGCGCGCAGCCAGGATCGACCAGACCGAACTCGACCGGCGCACCGTGCTCGCCACCGGCGGCGCCGCGGCGGCACTCTCGGCCGTGGTCCTCGTCGGCGGAGGGCTCGTCGCCGGCCTCGGGCGCCTGTTCGGATCGTCGGTAGGAGGGTCGGCGGCGCCCGTGCTGGGGAGCGGCGCGCCACCGACCACGGGCGGGAGCTCGCGTCGTTCGACGACCACCACGTCGTCGCCGGGCTCGCCGTCCACCACCGCGCCCAGCGTGCCCCCCGGCACCAAGATCGGCCCGGCGAAGGACGTCCCCGTCGGCGGTGCGGCCTCGTTCCAGAATCCTTCCTCGGGCGACCCCTCGCTCGTCGTGCAGCCCGAAGCCGGCACCTTCCTGGCCTTCGACGCCGTCTGTCCCCATGCCGGCTGCACGGTGCAGTACTCGAACACCGCGCGCCTGTTCATCTGCCCATGCCACGGGTCGGAGTTCAACGGCCACAGCGGTGCGGTCGAGGTCGGCCCGGCCCAATCGGGGCTCATGCGGCTGACGATCGCAGAGGGGACGGACGGACAGCTCTACGTGCAATGAGGGATCTTCGGATTCTGGCGGGGTCGCGCCCTGACGTAGGTCCCCCAGCAATGGGTGAACGTGGCCCCATGGAACCGAGGGGCCGCGTTCGGGCTGGTTGGGACCGCCGCCGCCTCGTCTGAGTGCATAGGGGGTGGTTCTTGACAGAGGGGACGAGTGTCAAAAGCCACGCCGTATGTACTCGAATGTCCGAGCTTTGTCCCCGACAACGAGACCGACAGCGTCTCAACCGGACAGGGCCGAGCGCTGTTCGAACGTCTGACCCGCCCAAAGGAGTTCCGGCTGTTGACGAAGGCGGAAGGGGCCGAGGGTCACTGCGAAGGCATGGCACCGATCCTGTTCTGGGACGCGGCGTTCAACTGGCTGGACACGCCGCTGGCACCGTGATGCCGGCCTATCACCGCTCGGATCACGCGTTGCGGAGTTCCCGTCGCTACGCTTCAGGTCGGTGACGATCGACCTCCGCACCCGTGAGGACGTTGACGTCGAGACGATCGACGTCGCAGACTTCTTCGGACGTGCACTGCCCGACCTGGCAGCAGAGCGCTCAGCGCTGGCCGTGCCGGGCGCACTGGAACTGGGCGTCCGGCCTCTCACGGTCGAGACGGCCGCCGGGAGCTGGACGCTGTCGATCGACGGCGAGCGCGTGCGGGTGGGCGCCGGCGGAGGCGGGCCGGCCAGGGTGCGCCTCGACGAGGACGAGGTCACCGACATCGTCCACGACCGCCGGACTCCCATGACGCTCCTGGCCGCGGGGACGCTCGACATGCCCGAAGGTGAGCTCAACGACTTCCTCGACTGGTGGGTCGTGCTGCGCTCCCTGCTCGATGCCCGCGCCGTGCACACCGCTGGCGACGTCACCTTCATCGACCGCGACGGCGGCGAGCTGGATCTCCGGCGCTCCTTCTCCGTCGACGACGATCCTGCCGACTTGGCGTACTACCTCGGCGAAGCCGGCTACCTGCATCTGACCGAGGTGTTCACGCCCGCCGAAATGGCCCAGGTCTCGGCCGACATCGACGCCGCCCTGCCGCGCTACCACGACGGCGACGGACGGTCGTGGTGGGCCACCACCGCGGACGGCGAACAGCGAGCGGTGCGCCTCCAGCGGTTCCAGGAGGAGAGCGCCGCCACCGCCGCGCTGCTCGAGGACGACCGGCTCCAGCGCCTGGCCACGCTCACCGGTGACGATCACGTGCCGCGGGAGCAGGGCGGCAACAAGATCGAGGCACTCGTGAAGCCGATCGGCGTCGTGAAGGGCATCTCCGACCTGCCGTGGCACAAGGACTGCAGCCTGGGGCGGCATTCCTCTCGCTGTTGCAGCCTGACGGTGGGGATTTCGGTGACGGGCGCCGACGAGCGCTCCGGGCAACTCGGCGTCGTGGCCGGTTCTCACCGCGCCCTCGTCCAGCCCGCGTTCTTCCGGGACGCGTGGGCACTGCCGGCGGTCCCGCTCCCGACCAGCACCGGCGACGTGACGGTGCATTGCTCGTGCACGCTGCACATGAGCCATGCGCCGGTCGAGCGGGAGCGACGGGTCATGTACACCGATTTCGTCCTGCCTCCTCGGCCTGGTGACGACCCGGCGCCCAGCAGCGCGGGTGTCATCGACCAGGTGCGCGAGCGGGCCTACAAGGTCGTCAGCCAGGTCCCGTCATCCGTTCGTCCCGGAGCGACTCAGGGCAGATAACGGTCCCACTCGTAGGCCACCACGCTGTGAAAGGGCGCGGCGAGGAGTGGCTCGTTCTCCGTGGTCAGGATCGTCGAAGGCCTCCATGCCGACTGGTCGGCCGCCGGCCGGTCGTCGGAGCTCCACATGTTCGCCCGCGGCGCGCACGGGTTCGGCATGATGAGGCAGGGCCTACCGTCCGACCGCTGACCGAACTCCTCGTGGCGTGGCTTGACGACCTCGAGCTCACCCGGCCTGACCGCTACGCCATGGCCAGAGAGCTCGTCAAAGATCCTTGTACATCGCCGCCACCATCTGCGCCTGCTCGTCGGTGACCTCGAGCACGCCCTGAGGGGAGGACAGCGGCACGTTGCCGACGACGATCGAGAAGGTCACACGGCGCCCGGACTTGGTTTCGATATAGCCGGCCAGGCTGTTGCCGAGCAGCATGAGCTGGTTCGTCACTGAGCCGACCGCACGGTTGCCGGTCTTGACCTGGGCGTGTCCGGCGACCGGCGCCTTGGGAAGGTCGTTCGCCAACGTCCCGTTGCGGCCGAGAACCGGGAGCGCGTCGTAGAGCGTCCGTCCATAGCTGGTGCTCTGGGCACCCTGCAGGAACGTCGCCAGCGCGGCGGCGCTCGTCCGTCCCTGGTCGTCCGATCCTGCCCCGTCGAGGGGAAAGACGCTCTCCGGGGAGATCCCGAGCTTCGTGATCGTCGCCAACTCCGCGACCAGACCCTGCTGGCAATCCGTGCTGCCCTCCTTGACCGCGACGAGACACGTCATCAGGTCGGCGCCGCGGTTGTAACTGACTTTCAAGATCAGGTTGACGAACTGCGACAGGGGAGGGGAGACGTAGTCGCCGACCATCTCGCTCGGCTGATAACTCCCCTTCGCCGGGAGCATCGTCGCCGGGTTCGGACCCGCCGGTGTCGCGGCCACCGTGACACCGGCCTGCTGCAACGCCTCGATGAAGGCCGAACGGGCGAATGCCGCGGGGTCGTCGACCTCGTGCACGACCAGGGTCGGTGTGGTCCCGGCGGCGATCTGCCCCGTGACAACGAGGTTGCCCGCGGTCGGCTCGGTGATCTGGAGCGACGTCGTCCCCTTGGCGTCGACCGTTGTCACCTGGCTGGCGACGCTGTATTGCGCCGTGGTCGGTCGCCACGCGACCGTCGCAGCCTGGCCGAGCGCGGCGGGGGTGACCAAGGCATCGACCAGGTTCTCGTTGACCCAGATCGGCGAGATCTCCCCGTCCGGGAACCCGTCGTAGGGGGTGAAGAGGCGGTCGTCGACGATCACGTTGCCGTTCACCCTGGTAATGCCCGAGGCGCGGACCTTGGCGGCGATCTGGTTCAGACCGGCGAGGGGATTGCCCGGCGGCTCGACCGCGCCGGGCAGGCCGATGTTGGCGTAGCTCTGGTCCAAGTCCGGCGTGCTCTCGTAGTACAACGTCCCGTTCGGCTCGTCGCGCAGCCCGAGGCTCAGGTCGCCGGAGCCGACCAGCACCAGGTTCCCGTCGAGCGTGCCCCCGGTCACCGTCCCCAGACGGTAGGCGGGCGTGGTGAAGCGGTAGTTCGGCCCGTAGAGGCGGAGCGCGGTGGCGTTCGAGTAGATCTTCATGGTCGATCCGGGGTCGAACATGCTTCGTCCGTTCTGCGACGCCAAGACTTTGCCCGTCTTTGCATCCTCGACCTGGTAACCCCAGGTGGAGTGGTCGTAGCGGGATTGATCTTCGATGGCGGCAAGGGCCGTCGTCAGGCTCTGAGGGCCCGTCGACGCCGATTCTCCCGACGCGCCGGCGAGCGACGGCGACGAACAGAGCACCATCACGGTCCACAGGCCAGCGCCGAGAAGGAGACGCCGCTTCCTCGCAGCCATCGCGCGGAGTGGCGATCGTTGCGAATGACGCGGCCTGCTGCACGAGCTGTCTGTCGGCATGGACGGCGATAGTAGGGCCTCGCCTCTGCCCGCCCTCTTGGCCGACTGACGTCGCTCGAAGTCCGGTGGCTACCGCCAGCGCGTGATCGAAAACTCGGCTTTGTCGACGTCTCTGTGGCCGTGCCGCGGCGGCACCAGCGAGAGCGCCGGCCCCCTGTGGTCGTCGTCGATCTCGTCGAAGGCGTGCACCGCGGCCTGATGACGCAGGGCCTCTTCGAACTCGGCCGGCGCCAGCGGCTCGCCGAGGAAGAACCCCTGTCCGAGGTCACAGCGCGCCGCCCGCACGTCGTCGAGCTCGTTCTGGGTCTCGATGCCCTCGGCGACCACGGTCAGGCACAGATCGTGCCCGAGCCCGACGATGGAACGAACGAGGGAGCGGGCCTGTTGGAGCGATGACGTGCCCAGTTCGCTCACGAACGACCGGTCGATCTTGAGGATGTCGATGGGCAACCGGCGCAGGTAGGACAGCGACGAGTAGCCCGTGCCGAAATCGTCGATCGCGATCTTGACACCGATTTCCCGCAAGCGGGCCAGTCGGTGGTGGACCCGGTCGGTGTCGGAGAGCAACGCGCTCTCGGTCAGCTCGAGCACGAGGCCACTCGGTGGCAGTCCGCTGTCGACGAGCGCGGCCTCGACCTCGCCCACGAAACGGTTGTCGTAGAGCTGGTAGGCGGACACGTTGACAGCGACGCTCATGTCCCGGGCCGCCGGCAGCAGCCTCCAGCGCACGACTTGCTGGCACGCGTCGCGGAGGACGTAGCGGCCGATCTCGCTGAGCAGGCCCATCTCCTCGGCCACCGGGATGAACTCGTCCGGCGAGATGAAGCCCCGTTGGGGGTGGTTCCATCGCACGAGCGCCTCGGTGTAGACCGGCCGGCCCGTCACCAGGTCGAAGACGGGCTGGTAGTGGATGCTGAGCTCTCCGTAGTCGCGCACCGCCTTGCGCAGATCGGCGTGCAGGGCGTGGCGGGCGGCCATCGTGCTCTGCATCTCGGGCTCGAAGGTCCTCAGGCAGTCCCGGCCGCTGGCCTTGGCGGCGTACATCGCGATGTCCGCCTCACAGAGCAAAGCGTCCGCCTCCATCGAGCCACCGTTGGTCACCGTGACGCCGATCGAGGCCCGGATGTTGATCTCCCGCCCGTTGACGTTGAACGGCTCTCGCAGGGTCTCGAGGACCCGGGTCGCGGCGTCCACGGCGTCGATCTGTGTCGTGCCGTCGAGGATGATGGCGAACTCGTCACCGCCCAGCCGGGCGACGGTGTCGTCCTCACGCAGGCAGCCGTCGATGCGCTGGCCGACCTCCACCAGAATGAGGTCACCGACGTCGTGGCCGAGCGTGTCGTTGACGATCTTGAAGCCGTCCATGTCGCAGAACAGGACGCCCACGGCGACGCCGGTGCGATGGGACCGCAACATCGCGTGGTCCAAGCGGTTGCGCAGGAGCGAGCGGTTGGCCAGTCCGGTGAGGCTGTCGTGGAACGCCTGATGCTCCAGCTCTCCGAGGAGGCGGTGGTGGTCAGTGACGTCGCGGAAGCTCCAGACTCGGCCGACGACCTCCCCCTCGATCTTCTGGGGGAGCGAGTGTCGCTCGAAGACCCGCTCGTCCTTGAACAGCAGGATGTCGTCGCTCTCTGCCTCGGGGTGCGCGTAGAGCTCCTCCACTTTCGACAGAAAGGCCTCGGGGTACCGGAGCTGGCTGAGGACGAACTGGACGGCCGCCTCGTCGTCCCGGCTCGCCAGGATGGCGTCGGGGATGCACCACATCTCGCCGAAGCGCGTGTTGAACTGCGCGATCTTGCCCTCGTTGTCGACGACGAGGATGCCGTCCGCGGTCGAGTCAAGGGTCGCGGTGAGCAGCGAGAGCGTGGAACGGACGTCGTTGGCCGCACGGTCACGCTCGGCGAGTGCGATCTCGCTCTGCCGGACCTTGCCGGCGAGGATCCAGGTCACGAACCACACGCCCAGCACGCTGAGGGCGGCCAGGCCGTGCACCGACGGCGTCGGCACGTAGGTGGTGACGAGGCCCACACCGATGGCGATCTGTCCCGCCAGCGTGGCGATGGCGGTCCAGATGACGACGACGGGCCAGACCCGGGAGCCCACGATGTCGAGCGCGCGGGCTGCAATGAAGAGGAATCCGATGGCCAGGGTGGGGCCCCATCCGATGGCGTAGATCACGGCTCCGACGGCCAGGCACTGGAGGCCGACGCCTGCGTGCAGCTTCCACCCGTTGGGGTCGGCCTCGAGGAGGCGGCTCATCGATTCGCCGATCACCGCCGACAAGGCGAGCAGGACCAGGATGACCCAGACGGGTTTGTCGCCGATGAGGTGGTACCGGGACATGACCACGAACGCCAGTGCCGTGCCGGCACTGGGGAGTGCGACCGCCGCGATGCGGCGGAGCCGCGCCGCGAGAGCTACGCCTCCACCCCCCTCCACCCGCATCCCTCAAATATCGGCCGACCCTGTGGATTACTTGATACCGGGTGGTCTGCTGGGAGTCGTCCCAGGTCAGAGACCTAACTTCGCGATGTGACTCCGCACGAGGCCGTCACGTAACACCGCAACGGCGGCTCGCTCGTGACCATGCCGACCGTGGCGCGCTCGCCGACGAGGGCGACCAGCTGGGCTTCGTGCGCCACCAGCGACAACGGCGTGACGTAGGGCATCAACAGCCGGGGGCACACAATGCCGCGGTCGATCGCGGCGAGGTCGGGGAGCTGGCCCGGCGTGGCCAGGGCCGCCATGGCGACCGCATAGGCCACGTCGTCCGCTGGGATCGTCAGGTGTTCGTCGACCTGGAGCGGGCAGAGCGACTGCGTTGACACGTCGAGCACGTTCGGCGCGGGCGGGAGCGGGGACACCTTGTCCGAACCGAGGTTCCAGCCCGCGACCTCGTCGAGCTCGCTCCAGATGTCGGTGTAGGCGATGCCGGAAAAGGTCTGCGCGTCCGAATTGATCGCA
>DASXBZ010000086.1:0-1606 GCA_036491435.1 Acidimicrobiales bacterium | reverse complement strand
ACATCGCGTGACGCTCGGGATCGGGGTGCCCGGACAGGCCGTACTCGACCTCGGCGCGCTGTGCATGGACGGGCACGCGCCCCGCGAAGTGGCGCAGGCCACCCGCGTGATCATTGTGGAGGTGGCTCAGCCCGACCCCGTGGATCTCCTCCATGCGGATGCCGGCGTCGGCCAAGGCCTCTTCGAGGGGCTCGCCCGGCCCAGGCAGCACAGGCCGGAAATTGCGGTCGCCGTGGAAGCGTCGCCGCAGCTCGGGGTCGCGGATCAGGGCGGGATTGAACCCCGTGTCGAGCAGCAGCCAGCCTCCGTCGCACTGGAGGAGAACGCCGGGCACGGGTTCGCGCAGGCGTTCGGTGGGTGGGGCGCCGTGGACCGACACCGACTTAGGCAGGTCCTCCCACCCGAGGGTCAGCAGCACGACGCGCCGCACGCCCATGCTCAGGCCCCGATCGGGTCGAGCGCGACCCAGCCGGCGGGGAACGCACCGGCGCCGACGAGCGCGGCCACGGCCGCATCGGTGTCGAGGGCGAAGGTCCGTTCGCGGTAGGACGCACGCTCGGGCTCCCAGCCGTGGCGAGCCGCGTACTGCGCGCCCCCGGGGATGCGCCCGCCCCAGACCGCGAGCGCAACACCGCCCACCCGCACGATGCGCGCCAGAACGGAGCCACCGGACCAGAGCTCGGCGCCCGCGACCGGGTCGCTGGGGAGCGACCCGAGGACCCACCGCTCCTCGAAGCCGGGCCCGCGTTCGTACATGACCTCGCCGACCCGATGCACCGTGCTCACGTCGGGGTGTGAGGGGTCGCGGCCTAGCGAGTCCAGGTCGTGGTGGAACGTAATGGCGCCGGCGGAGACCTCCACGACGCCGGCGAAGGCCTGCGGCAGGTCGAGCGTCTCGGTCACCTTGCGTCCGGGCAGGGCGGTACGCAGGTCGCAGAAGTGACGACCCACCTGCAGCCACAGGACGTCGCTGACCTCCTCCGCCGGGCCGTCCCCGAACCGACGGACGTCGCGACGCCACGCGCCCTGCACGTCGGGCAGGTTCGCGGGCCGCTCCGTCGTGCCGTCGGTCGATTCGGTTGCGCCGTTCACGCCGCGACCCAGCGCAGGAGTGAGGCGTGGAAGCGCCTGATCGGCTCCTCGTGAGTCCGTGCAAGCGCGCCGACGCCGAAGTGCGGGGAGGCGGCGCCACGCTGCATGCGCTCGCACGCCTCGACGTCCTCGGCCATGAAGGACTGGATGGACGCGACCAGCGCGTCGGCGTCGGCGCCCTCGGCCGCCCGCACCCGCAACGTCAGCCGCGTACGGTCGGGCGCGAGGGGCGCGGCGTCGTAGGTGGCGAAGTAGGCGTCGGTGCTCACGAGCATGAGATTGGGGAAGAGGAGGTAGGCGCCGATGTGGTGCCGGGTCTCGTCGGCCAATCGGTCGCAGCGCTGTGACGATGGCGGCGACTTCAGCGGTTCCAGGCTCCACCAATTGTCGCCGAGCGACTCCCAGCGGAATTGGCGGTGGTCGTACTCGACCAGGGACCGGGCGTGCAGGTACCAGAGGTGGTACACGTCGATGTGGTTCTCGACCAGCAGCTTCCAGTTGCAGGCGGCCTCGT
>DASXBZ010000085.1:0-12839 GCA_036491435.1 Acidimicrobiales bacterium | reverse complement strand
CATGAACTCCCACGGGTGCGGCCGCAGCCGGACTGCGTCCACCTCGTTGGAGCGCTTGTAGTCGACCCACGTTTCGATCAGGTCGGGCGTGAAGACCCCCCCGGCCTTGAGGTAGTCGTTGTCAGCCTCCAGCGCGTCCATCGCCTCTTCCAACGAGGAAGGCACCTGGCCGATCTTGGCCAGCTCGTCGGCGGGCATGTCGAAGAGATCGTGGTCGACCGGGGCCGGCGGCTCGATCTTGTTCGCCACACCGTCGAGGCCGGCCATGAGGATGGCCGAGAAGGCCAGGTACGGGTTGCAGCTCGGGTCCGGGCAACGGAACTCCACGCGCTTGGCCTTCGGGCTCGGCGAGTACACGGGGATACGGCACGCGGCCGACCGGTTGCGCTGGGAGTACACGAGGTTCACGGGCGCCTCGAAACCGGGCACGAGCCGCTTGTACGAATTCGTGGTCGGCGCCGCGAACGCCAGGATCGAGCGCGCATGCTTGATGATGCCGCCGATGTACCACCGCCCGATGTCGGAGAGCCCCGCGTAGGTTCCTTCGGCGTGAAAGAGCGGTTCGCCACCGTTCCAGAGCGACGAGTGCACGTGCATGCCTGAGCCGTTGTCGTCGAAGAGCGGCTTCGGCATGAACGTCGCGGTGAGCCCGGCCTGGGTTGCGACGCTCTTGACGATGTACTTGTAGAGCATCAACTTGTCGGCCATCCGCAGCAGGGTGTCGAAGCGCATGTCGATCTCGGCCTGGCCGGCGGTCCCGACCTCGTGGTGCTGCACCTCGATCTCGATGCCCATTCGCTCCATGGTGAGGATCATCTCGGAGCGCAGGTCCTGGTAGTGGTCCATCGGCGGGACGGGGAAATAGCCCTCCTTGTACCGAGGCTTGTAGCCCAGGTTCGGGCCCTCCTCGCGCGCAGAATTCCAGATCCCCTCGACCGAGTCGACCTGGTAGAACGCGGAGTGCTGGTCCTGCGAGAACCGGACGTCGTCGAAAATGAAGAATTCCGCTTCCGGACCGAAGTACGACGTGTCGGCGATGCCGGTCGACTTCACGTGCGCCTCCGCCTTCTTCGCCACGTAGCGCGGGTCGCGGCTGTAGGGCTCGAGCGTCAAGGGATCGTGCACGAAGCAGTTCAAATTGAGCGTCTTGTGCTGGCGGAAGGGGTCGACGACCGCGGTCGACGGGTCGGGCAGGAGGATCATGTCCGACTCGTGGATCTGCTGGAAGCCCCGGATGGAGGAGCCGTCGAACCCGAAGCCCTCGCTGAACCCGTCCTCGGTCAAGCCGTGGGCGGGGATCGAGAAGTGCTGCATGAGTCCGGGGAGGTCGCAGAACCGCAAATCGACGACCTCGACCCCTTCGTCCTTCACGAGGCGGACGACCTCGGCGGGGCTGCGTTCTTGCATCGTGCACTCCTCTGCGTTCTCGTCGAGCAGCCGCCTGGTGCCCGTGGCCTATGAGAATCGCCTGGCTGCTTAGCACAGCGTCCTTCCAAATGCGCAGCTGAGGAGCCGGGTTCATCAATTGTTCACACCGCCCCACGTCGGCGCGCTCTGGTCAGGCGAGCGGGCAAGAGAGACAGCGACTCGGGATCAGGAAGGCGACGGCTCCCGAACGGCTGCTTGGGAATACACCTTGCTACATTGCACGAGTCTGAGGAGTAGGGGGCGTTCACCTGGTGGGGGTGAGCATGGGTGCAGTAAGCCCGGAGCGGTACGGGCGCAGAGCGTTCCTCGTTCGGAGCGGCGTGATCGGCGCCGCCATCGCTCTCGTCGACGTGCCGACTCTGCTCGAGCCGACGAGGACGGGTGCGGCGGGTCCGTCGCTTGCCGAGCTCGCGCCGGTGTTCGATGCCTTGTCGAAGGACACGATGAACGGGCTCGTTGCGTTCGTGGTGCCGGGACCGGACTTGTATTCGCTGGCGCAAGGCGTTCACGACACCGCGCCGGGCGGGCTGGCGGCAGACGGATCCGACTTCATGCTGAACGCGCTGGACAATTTCTACCCGGTGCCCCAGGAGCCGCTCCTGTTGCTCGTACAGGCGTTGGCGACGGGCATCAGTTCCAACCTTCCCGCCGTCAAGCTGCCGCCGATCCTGCAAGAGCTCGCCGACGAGCTCGACAAGGTGCTCCAGGTCCTGCTGACTGGCGAGACGACGGTTCCGCTGTCGCTGCTCGTGGCCTTGTTGCTCAATTTCGTGGCCACATTCATCGACGCCACGGCGCTCAACGGCGAGTTTCTCTCGCCGTTCTCCCGGCTCAGCTTCAAGCAGAAGACGCAGGCGTTCCAGCTGATGGAAACGGAAGCCGCCGACATCGCAGCTTCGATCGACAGCAAGATCACCGAGCCCGTGCGTGCCTCCATCTCGGGCCTCATCGAGTTCCTTGCCGGCGCGCTCCTCGAGTTCTCCGCCTTCGGGTCGTTCAGCGAGTTCGGCGCCTTCGACCCGGCTACGCGAACGCTGACCGGCACGCCCGTCGGCTGGACGCAGTCGAGCTATCTCGCCTTGGCTCCCGACAAGCGGCCCGTCGAGGGTTGGGACGAGTTCAAGGGCTATCTCGGTGGCGAGACCCAGGCGAGCGAGTGACGCGCGCCCCCGGACGTCAGGAGGTTGCGCATGGCCGTTGACGTGATCGTGGTCGGAGCCGGAGGCGGCGGCCCGGTCGTGGCGAAGGAACTGGCCGCGCAAGGGCTCGACGTCGTCTTGCTCGAAGCGGGTCCCTTCTATACGGACCCCGAGACGGACTGGACGCACCTCGAGAACGACGCCAACAACCCCTTGACGGGCTATTTCCGTTTCGGACCCGCCGACCGCACCCAACCGGCCTGGTACCGCGAGACGCCACAGAACTCGTTCCTGTGGCAGCTCTCGGGGGTCGGCGGCACCACGCTCCACTACTACGGCAACTGCCCCCGGGCCATGCCCGGTGTGTTCATGGGCTACGCAGGCGCCGACGCCTCGAGCTACGACCAGCGCGTCTTCCCGTTCGCCTACCAGGAGCTGATCCCCTACTACGAGTGGGTGGAGGCGACGCTCCCGGTGCAGACGGCGGCCGAGGGGACGAAGGAGGAAGTGTTCTTCTCCGGCGCGGCGACGCTCGGCATCCCGCACAACACCAACAAGAACATCTCGCAGCCGTCATACCGGGCCCAGGAGAATGCCATCCTCCAACCGGGCGGAACGGCGGCCCGCACGACGGTGCCGCTCGGGCAGTCCGTCTTCCCGGGTGGCACCGGCTGCACCTTCTGCGGCTACTGCTTCCAGGGCTGCAAAGAGCCTTTCGGGTCGCCCTTCAATCTCAAGGCCAAGCGGACGACCCTCGTCTCCTACGTCCCTATGGCCTTGACGGCGGGCCTCGCCGGATCGTGGGCGCCGCACGGCAAGGCCGTGACGCTGATCCCCAACGCCTTCGCCACGAACGTCGCGACCACCACTGTGAACGGCTCGCCCCGAGCGACCGCCGTCACCTGGCGGGACACGGTCAGCGGCGTTTCGACGACGGAGGAGGCCAGGGTCGTCGTCCTCGCGGGCGGCACGACGGAGAACCCGAGGCTGTGGCTGAACAGCGGCCTGCCGAACCCGAACGACTGGGTCGGGCGCGGTTACACCGACCACTACTTCGACTGGCTGATCGGGGTCTTCGACGACCACACCTTCAGCTCACGCGGCGTGGGATCGTCGGCGCGGGTCGACTGGCCGGGCCATGGCGGCCTGGAACAGGTCGGCGTGCCTCCCGCCCTGCAGGCCTTCAGCCTGATGTTCTCCAATGCCGGCATGCAGGGCTATTACAACAACGGCGCGAATGCATCCGACCTCGGGAGCCACGGCCTCACCGATGCGGCCTGGGACGGGCCCGCCGGACGGCCCATGGGGCTGGCGATGAAGAAGATCCTCGCCAACGTGGACAAGCTTGTCAACGTGCTCGTCATCACCGACGACGACGTCGAGCCGCAGAACCGAGTCTCGTTGTCCGCTCTCAATGCCGACCACCATGGCCCGGTGGCCAAGGTGGAGTTCCCGCGGGGCACGCGCTCGGCCCGCACCATCGCCAACCGCGAGTTCATGGCCCGCCGGGCGGGCGAGCTGCTGCGCGGCGCCGGGGCGAGGGACGTGATCCGGATGGACTGGCCGCCACTCATCCTGCACGTGCAGTCGACCATGCGGATGGGCACCTCCGCCTCCGACTCGGTCCTGGACGAGAATGCGAAGTCGCGGTTCGTCGACGGCCTGTACATCGCCGACAATTCGGCGCTGGCGAATGCGTTGGGCGGGCCGAACCCGACCCTCACCTGTCAGGCACTCGCTACCAGGACCGCCGAGAAGATCCTCGTCAACGAATTCGGTGGCGCACCGTTCGTCAGCACCGGGTCGCCGACCGTGTCGACGGATCCGTCGATCACCGCCGCCTTGGCATCGGTCGGCCTCTAGGGGTCGCACCAGCAGCAGACCACCGAACGCGGCAAGACTCTGCGCGTGTCGTACACCAAAGGGTTGCACGAGGTCGCCGACGGCGTCTGGGCGTATCTGCAACCCGACGGTGGGTGGGGGTGGTCCAACGCGGGCCTTGTGACCGGCGACCGCACGTCACTCCTCGTGGACACCCTCTTCGATCTCCGGTTGACCGGCGAGATGCTCGACGCGATGCGGCACGTGACGCCCGCCGCCGAAAGGATCGACACGGTGGTCAACACCCACGCCAACGGGGACCACTGCTACGGCAATGCGCTCGTCGCGGACTCCGCCATCATCGCGTCGGTCCGGTGCGCCGAGGAGATGGCGCAACTGCCGCCCTCGGCGATGGCAGGAGTCGTGCGCGCCGCCCCCACGCTCGGTGCGGGAGGAGATTTCCTGGCCCGCATCTTCGCCCCGTTCTCCTTCGACGGGATCGAGACCACGTTGCCGACCGAGACGTTCGAGGGACGACTTGACCTGTCGGTCGCGGACCGTCCGGTGACCTTGTTGGAGGTGGGCCCGGCCCATACCGCAGGTGACGTCGTGGTGCATCTCCCCGACGACGGGGTCGTCTTCACGGGCGACATCCTCTTTCACGGCGGCCACCCGATCGTGTGGGCCGGCCCGGTGGCCAACTGGGTCGCCGCCTGCGACCGCGTGCTCCAGCTCGACGCGCCCGTCATCGTGCCCGGGCACGGGCCGCTCGCGACCCCGTCCGCCGTGGCCGACCTCAAGCACTATTTCGAATTCCTGACAACCGAAGCGCGTCTGCGCCACGACGCCGGCATGTCCGCGCTTGATGCTGCACAGGACATCGACCTCGGCCCCTACGCCGGTTGGGGGGAGGCCGAACGGGTGGTGGCGAACGTGCGCGCCCTCTACCGCGACTTCGGCGACGAGTCGCCAGCGGACGTGGTCACCGTCATGAGCGAGATGGCGGTCCTGGCCGAACTGCGCGACGCCACCCCCTGAGGGCCACTTTGAACCGCGTCGTTCCTGGTCACACGCGGACCCGCCCGACGAACGGACCGGAGGAGTAGGCGGCACGGCCCAGGGGTAGACAACAGGGGTGGAGGCGCGCGCGGTCGTAGGCATGATCGGTGGTCGTTACCGACTGCATGCGCTCCTGGGAGAAGGCGGGATGGCGCGGGTGTTCGACAGCTTCGACGAGCGCCTCGAGCGACCGGTCGCGGTCAAGATCCTGCGCCCGGAGACCGAAGCCCTCCCAGGCATGCGGAAGCGCTTCCAACAGGAGGCCCGGATCTCGGCGCGGCTGGTGCACCCCAACATCGTGGCGGTGCTCGACTACGGAGAGGACGGCCCGGCTTCCTACCTCGTCATGGAGCGCCTGCCCGGCCGCACGCTGCGGGACGAGATGGCCCGCGGCCCGATGCCACCTGAACGTCTCACCGCACTGATGACCGACACGCTGGCCGCCTTGGCCGCCGCCCACCGGTTCGGCGTGCTCCACCGCGACATCAAGCCGAGCAACATCCTGCTCGACGACGACGGGCACGCTCGCATCACGGACTTCGGGATCGCGAAGAGCTTCGACGCCAAGGCCCTGTCCGATGCGACCTCGGACATGACCATGACGGGCGTCGTGCTCGGAACTCCCGGCTACCTCGCGCCCGAACGGAGAGCGGGCCATTCCGCCACGGTGCAGTCCGACCTGTATTCCGTCGGCGCCATCATGGTCGAGGCGCTCTCGGGACGCCGTCTCGTGCCGGGGCGGGAGCACGATCCCGATCTCCCGGCGGAACTCCGGCCCATCGCGACCAAGGCACTGGCCAGCGACCCACAGCAGCGCTTCTCGTCGGCAGAGGAAATGTTGCACGCCCTACGCGCACGAGAACGACCTTCCTCGCTGCACACTGCGCCCGTCGGCGCGACGGACAGCGCCACCGAAGTGCTCCCGACGCCGCCACGAACGTCGGTCCTGCCGGTCCCGCCGGCGCCGCCCTCACCGCGGGCCCTGGCCCACCGTTGGCGCCGCTACCTCCTGCCGGCCGCGGCCGCCTTGATCGTTCTGGTGCTGCTCCTCCTCTTCTTGCTCGCATCGGGCCCGTCCTCCCGCGCGCCGGGGTCGTCGACCACCGGCACCACCGCAGGCCAGCATCACGCCGCGACATCGCGTGACCCCGAAGGCACGGCCATCCGTCAGCTGGCCGCGTCGCTCCGGAGCGACGGGCTGCCCGGCGACGCCGCGCTGGCTTCTGCCCTCGACGCCACCGCGGCTGCGAAGCCAGGTGCCGCCCGTGAGACGGCAGCCGAGGAGGCGCTGACACTGGCAGGGGTGTTGTACGCGGGCGGGGGCATCAGCGGGACACAGTTCCAAGACGTCGCCACGGTGCTCCAACCGACAGGAGCCGCCGTCCCCACGACGACCGTGCCCACAACCGCGCCGGCGCCGGCACCGAAGGCTCCGGGCCCGGGTCCCAAGCACGGTCATGGCGGCGACCAGGGGGGCGGGTAAACGCCCAAGCTGGTCGGTGACCTCCCTGGAGAGGAGCCCGGCAGGCCGCCGTTGGTACGCTGCGGCCCGAGCACCATGAGGCCGAGCACAAGCAGGACACTCCCGCGTGAGCATTGACGAGCGCGCCGACCTGACGTCGGCGCCGGACTTCGAGCCCGACGCCCTCCGCGAGAAGTACCGCATGGAGCGCGACAAGCGGCTCCGAACTGACGGCAACAACCAGTACATCGAGATCGCGGGGCAATTCGCCCCCTACCTGCACGACCCTTACGTCGCCCGCTCGGATCGGCCAGCGCGGCACGACGACGTGACCGTGGCGATCATCGGCGGCGGCTTTGCCGGCCTCATCACGGGCGCACGGCTCCGTCAAGCGGGCATCGACGACATCCGGATCATCGAAAAAGGCGGCGACTTCGGCGGCACGTGGTACTGGAACCGGTACCCGGGCGCCCAGTGCGACGTCGAGTCGTACGTGTACCTCCCCTTCTTAGAGGAGACGTCGTACGTCCCCACCGAGAAATACGCCCACGCGCCCGAGATCCTCGACCACTGTCGCCGCATCGCGACCCACTTCGACCTCTACGACCGCGCGTGTCTCTCCACTGAGGTCACGGGCATCGAGTGGGACGGGGTGCGGCAACGCTGGACGATCCGGACCGATCGTGGCGATTCCATGTCCGCCCGGTTCCTGGTCATGGGGAACGGGCCGCTGCACCGTCCGAAGCTGCCCGGCATCGACGGCATCGAGACGTTCGGCGGTCACACGTTCCACACCAGCCGCTGGGACTACGACTACACCGGTGGGGATTCACACGGCGATCTCGACGGGCTACGAGGCAAGCGCGTGGCCATCATCGGCACGGGTGCGACCGCCGTGCAGGTGGTTCCGCACGTCGCAAAGTCCGCCGCCGAGCTCTACGTGTTCCAACGGACGCCCTCGTCCATCGATGTGCGGGCGAACCGCCCCACGGATCCGGAGTGGGCGGCCTCGCTCGGGCCGGGGTGGCAGAAGGAGCGAGTGGAGAACTTCACCCTCCTGACCTCTGGCGGGATCGCCGAGCAAGACCTGGTCATGGACGGGTGGACCGACATCATCGGGAAGCTCCTCACGAGGCTGCGCGACCGCAACAGCGCCGAGGCGATGCAAGGAGACCTGGCGGCGCTGCTCGAGATGGCCGATTTCGAAAAGATGGAGCAAATACGGTCACGGGTCGACGCGGTCGTCGCCGACAACACCACGGCGGAGGCGCTGAAGCCCTGGTACCGGCAGTTCTGCAAGCGACCGTGCTTCCACGACGAGTACCTCCAGGCCTTCAACCTGGACACCGTGTCGTTGGTCGACACCGACGGCTGTGGCGTCGAGAGGATCACCGCCAAAGGTGTCGTTGCCGCAGGGCACGAATACGAGGTGGACTGCATCATCTTCGCCACCGGCTTCGAGGTCGGGACCGACTACACCCGACGGGCGGGCTACGACGTCGTGGGCGCCCACGGCGACACGCTCTCCGAACACTGGAAGGAGGGCATGCGGTCCGTGCACGGAATGCACGTCCACGGATTCCCGAACATGTTCGTCCTCGGGCACACGCAAGGCGGCTTTACGGTCAACTACCCGCACCTCCTCGACGAAGCCAGCAGACACGCCTGTCACGTCCTCGGCCACGCCGTCGAACGCAACCTCGTGGTCGAGGCGACGACCGAGGGCGAGGAGGCGTGGCTCACCGCACTGACCGAATCCGCCCGCGACTTCCGCGCGTTCCAAGAGCAGTGCACCCCGGGCTACTACAACAACGAGGGGCAGCCGGCGGCCGGCGGGTTTCTCGGCACCTCCTATGGCAACGGCCCCATGGCCTTCTTCCAACTGTTGGCGCAGTGGCGCGAGGCGGGCACCTTCGACGGCCTCGAGTTGCGCTCCTGAGCGGGGCACCGTCCCACGTGCGATGAGCGTCTCGGCCATGGTGCTGGAGGCGCCCCGTACGCTCCGCCGCCGCGAGTTCTCTCGGCCCGAAGTCGGCGACGACGACGCGCTCCTCAGAGTCGAGGCCTGCGGGCTGTGCGGCACGGACCACGAGCAATTCTCTGGTCATCTCTTCGGAGGCTTTGCCTTCATCCCCGGACACGAGAGCGTGGGGGTCATCGAGGAGATCGGCGACGGGGCCCAAGCACGCTGGGGCGTGACGACCGGCGACCGCGTCGCCGTCGAGGTCTTCCAGTCGTGTCGGGCGTGCGAGCGCTGCACCGCCGGCGACTATCGCCACTGTCGCAATCACGGCATCGGTGACTCGTACGGATTCGTGCCCGCGGAGCGCAGCCCGGGCCTCTGGGGCGGTTACGCCCAGTACCAGTACCTCAGTCGGGACAGCATGCTCTTGAAGGTCCCCGACGGCCTCGACCCGGTCACGGCGACGCTGTTCAACCCGATGGGTGCCGGAGTGCGCTGGGGCGCTACCGTGCCACAGACGGGGCCGGGCGACGTCGTGGCGGTCCTCGGCCCCGGGATCCGCGGCCTCTGCTCCTTGGTGGCGGCGCGTGCCGCCGGCGCCGCGTTCGTGATGGTGACCGGTGCCGGTCCGCGGGACCGTTCCCGTCTCGACACGGCTCGCGCGTTCGGGGCGGACCTCGTCGTCGACGTGAGCGAAGAGGACCCTGCCCGCGCCCTCCGTGCCGCGACGGGGCGCGGCGCCGACGTGGTCGTCGACGTCACGGCGAAATCGCCTGGAGCCTTCGATCAGTCCCTTCAGATCGTCCGCGGCGAAGGCACGATCGTCGTGGCGGGCATCCGGGGTGGTCCCATGCCCGCCGGCTCGAACATGGATCTGATCGTCTACAAAGAGATTCGTCTCCTCGGTGTTCTCGGTGTGGACGTCTCGGACTACAAGGCCGGGCTCGATCTCCTGGCCCAGACCGACCTTCCACTCTCGACCATCGACCGGGGCGTGGTCGGTTTCGACGATCTCCCGGCGCTCCTCGAGTCGTTGTCGAACGGCGACCTCGACACGCCGATGCACGCGGTCTTCGCGCCTGATTGACATTTGGTCCATACTGCTCATTGCGGTACCGCCGGTTTGGCGCGGCGTTCGAAGGAGAGGCAATGCAGAAGGTAGTGATCCTCGGTGCCGGGTTCGCCGGCCTGCAGCTCGCCACGCGGCTGTCGGAAGACGTACCGGGCGAGGTCGACGTGACCATCATCGACAAGAGCGACGCCTTTGTGTTCGGATTCTCGAAGCTCGATCTCATGTACGGCCGCGCCGATCTCGACGCCGTGCGTCTGCCCTATTCCCGGATCGACAAGCCCAGCGTCCGCTTCGTCCGCGAGACCATCCTCTCCATCGACCCGGAGAGCCGGCGCGTCGTCACCGACGGTGCGACCTACG
Organism: Acidimicrobiales bacterium; assembly: GCA_036491435.1. Taxonomy (GTDB): domain Bacteria; phylum Actinomycetota; class Acidimicrobiia; order Acidimicrobiales; family RAAP-2; genus Bog-473. The sequence goes on along the minus strand of DASXBZ010000085.1, from coordinate 2,535 downwards.
AGCCGGACATCCTCGTCGTGGCACTGGGGGCGGACCTCGACCCCGCAGCCACCCCAGGCGTCGTCGAGGAGGGAACCGAGTACTACTCCGTCGAAGGGGCGAACCGCGTCCGCGCCGTCCTTCCCACCTTCGAAGGCGGCGACGCCATCGTCGGTGTGCTCGGGAACTTCTTCAAGTGCCCGGCAGCGCCGTTCGAGACAGCCATCATGCTGCACGACTACCTCGAGAAGCGGAACCGGCGCGACGCCGCGACGATCAAGGTCATCAGCCCGATGCCAAAGCCAATTCCGATCTCGGACGAGGCGTCGAACGGGATCCTTCGGGCATGCGAGGAGCGTGACATCGGCTGGTGGCCCCAAACGAAGACCACCGCGCTCGATCCCGCCTCCAAGACCGCGACGCTGTCCGACGGACAGACCATCCCGTATTCCCTCTTCCTCGCCATACCCGTGCATCGCGCGCCCAAGGTCGTCGAGGAGTCGGCCTTGGTTGAGGAAGATGGGTGGATCGGCGTGGACCACCGGACCTTCGCGACGAAATTCGAGAACGTCTATGCCGTCGGTGACGTGACCAGTGCTCCCGTGCCTCGTGTCGGCGTGATCGCCGAGAACGAAGCGGACACGTTGGCCGACGTGCTCGTGCACGAGCTCCGCGGCGGGGGCGCGCCCGAGCCGTTCAAGGGGAAGGTGACCTGCTACATCGAGTTCGGTGGTCCCAAGGTCGCTCGATTCGACGGGGACTTCCTGAGCGGCCCGAAGCCGGTCGGCACGTTCATCGAGGCCTCCGAGGCGATGGCGGCGTCGAAAGCCGAGTTCGGAGCAAGCCGGCGACGTCGCTGGTTCGGTATGTCCTGACGCTGGAGGACATCGAACCGCTTGACTTCAACGCAACTTGAAGATGTTCACTGAACGACATGCCGCTCAGACAAAGGGTCGTTCGCCGTCTCGTGGGCCAGTTCCACTGCCCACACGGGCTCGGTGGGCATGCGGCGGGCTGGATCATGGCTCACCGCTCCTCCAACGTCAGACGTAACCGATGGGTGGTGTCGCTACTCGACGTGCAGCCATCGGACCGGATCTTGGAAGTCGGTATCGGTCCCGGCGTCGCCGTCGCCGCGCTGACCGATAGGGCTCGGAACGGTGTGGTCTTTGGCGTCGACCATTCCGATGTCATGGTGCGCATCGCGAGGAGGCGTAATGCCGCTGCCATCCGCGCGGGCCGGGTCGACCTGAGACTCGCCGCTGCCGATGCGCTCCCCGACTTCGGTGCTCCACTCGACAAGGTCGTTGCGGTCAACTCCATGGGATTCTGGCCAGAACCCGTCGCCCGCCTCAAAGAGCTGCGCGGACTCCTGCATGCGGGCGGCACGATCGCTATCGCCTCGCAACCTCGTTGTCCCGGTGCGACTGCGGACACGTCGTCCAACGCCGGGCACGAGATAGAGACGAATCTGCGCACCGCGGGATTCTCGCCGACACGGGTCGAGACACTCGGCCTGGACCCTCCGGTGGTTTGCGTTCTCGCCCTCTCAGCCGGCGCCGCGTGACGGAACGCATGTGATGTCGCGCACGAGAAAAACGAACGATCCCTTACACATCTTCGAGCGCTGGATTCCAGAGGATCTCCCACAAATGCCCGTCGGGATCCTGGAAGTAGCCGCTGTAGACGCCGAAGGGCCTGTCATAGGCCTTGACGGTCACCGTCGCGCCCGCTGCCGCGGCGGCCTCCAAGAGCGCATCGACTTCCTGCCGGCTCCCCACGGCGTGCCCGATGCTGAACAGTCCGGACGTCGGCGAGGGCACCGGCACCTTGGCGTCCTTGGCGAGCTCGCTACGGGGGAACACGCAGAGCATGAGACCCTCGAGTTGGAACAGCACGATCGCTCCGGCGGCTATCTCCTCGTCACCGGGGTACTCGCTGGCGATCACACCCTCGGACTCCAACCCCAAGCGCCGGTAGAACGACAACGACCGCTCGAGGTCCTCGACTGCAAGTGTGATGACGTGGACTCGAGGTTTCATTCGGCCTCCTCCTCGCGTTTCCGATGCCGGTTTAGCTCTGCGCTGTATCGAGAGCACACGGCATCTACCGGTAGAGCGCCTGGAGGGAGGAAGACTCAGGAAGCAACGGGTGGGCCGTAGAGGACTCGAACCTCTGACCCCTTGCGCGTCATGCAAGTGCGCTACCAACTGCGCCAACGGCCCGTGAAGGCAGACCCTACCACCGGGCCATTTCCCCACTTCCCGGTGCCGGCACGGCACCGCAGCCGACGACGGGCGCTTTCCGTAGAATTGCCGCCGTGACACTTAGCGATGCAGAGACCACGGCCACCAGTCCGCTCCCGGATCTCCCTGAACACCTGCGGCGCATCGCCGAGGACGGCTACACCATCCTCCCCGACGCGATCGAGCCCGCCTTCGTCGACGAGATCGACGAAGCGCTGCTCAAGCTGGAACATGACCTAGGCACCGTCCCGGCGGAGAACCTCTTCGAGGGCCTCCACACATGGCGGGTCTACAACCTCCTCGTGCACGG
>DASXBZ010000084.1:0-2484 GCA_036491435.1 Acidimicrobiales bacterium | reverse complement strand
GTCGAAGTGCAGCCCGATGCTCGGGAGCGCGACGTTGGCCGACGCGAGCGGGAGGTTGGCCACGAGCGCCACCAGGATGAGGGCCGCCAGGACCAGGCCCTGGCGGTCAGGGGCGGTCGACACCTCCTGGGTGGCAGCCCCGGCCGATGTCGTTGCTGCCACGTCGACCTCCTCTCTCGTCCGCCCTCCGGCGGCCGCGCCTTCCGGCGACGTGTCAGGCCAAGTCTGCTGATGAGTCAGGACGGAAGCTAGTGCTTTTCGTCGCTCCCGACCGGGAACGGGGCGACCTCAGCCGTCGTAGAACCCGTTGCGATGGAGCCCGACGAGAGTCCGCTGCCGCGTGGTCTTGGCCCGGGCGCGTGCCTCGTCCGAGAGGTGGTTCACCTCGGCCGTCGGCCGGAGCCGCTGCGCCACGTCTCGGCGTCCGTAGTGGCACTGGATGAACATGCGTCCCGGGTCGCCCCGCCGAGAGGACAGGCGCCGGTGCCAGATGTCGGACACGAAGAGCGCCACGTCGCCCGCCTCGGCCACCAGCGGGACCGGCTTGACGCCGTCGTATTCGAGGTCGTCGTCCGCGGCCCGCGCCAGCGGGGGAGGCTGGCCGGACTTGTGGCTGCGCGGGATGACTCCGGTCGGTCCCGCTTTGAGCGGGCAGTCCATGAGGTAGATGTGTGTCGCGACGGCGAACACGGGGTACGGGATGCGCTCGTCCCACGGGACGCCCTCAGGGCGCGGCACGTGCGGGCCGCTGTCAATGTGCCAGAACCTGCCGCCGTGGCGGTTGTTGTCCGGAGGCTGCCACCAGGCCGTGTTGGCGATGACGTGACAGTCCTCGCCGAGCAGGGGCTCGATGCTGCTGAGGATCTTCCGGTTGGCGATCGCCTTCTGCACGGCGGCGCTCCGATTGAGCATCTCGTAGCGGAACGGCTCCCAGTGCTCGGGTGGGTAGCGCGAGGAGCGCTCGTCGGGTGGGTATTCCTCGTAGATGCGCTCCACCTCATCGGCGAGGATGTCCACCGTCTTGGGGCCGAAGACCTTCTGCAGGACGACATACCCCTCGTCTTGGAGCTGCTTCGCGGCAGCACTGCCAGAACCGGGCCGCCGTAGCGTCAGGAAACCGGTCTCGCGGGTGAGCACAAGAGGATTCTGCCGCGGTCTCCGTGGGCGCGCTCTACGTGCGCCCGCCGACCGGACCGGCCCTGTCCTCAGCTCTGCGGCCGGAACACCACCTTGATGGCATGGGAATTGTGCCTGTCGATCGCCGTCTCGATCGCGGTGCGGTAGTCCTCGAGCCCGAACTCGTGGGTCACCACGACATCATCAGGCAGTAGGCCGCCGGCGAGCACGTCGAGGGCGCGGTCGACCGAGTGGCGGTCGGGCCCGCCAGCCAGTCCCGGCGCCGAGCCGGTGTCCACGGTGTGGTCGATGGAGCCGACGAGCGCGGCCTCCTTGTACCAGATCGGCGTGAGGTCGACCTCGCTGATGCCGGCCGCACCGAGCAGCAGGACAATGCCGCGGTGCGCGACGGCGCGCAGCGCCTCGGTCACCGAGCCCGGCGAGCCGACGGCCTCGACCACGTAGGGGAACCCGCCCATGAGCATCTGGTGCTTCTTGCGCCCGACCACCCGTGAGCCGCTCAGTGTTGCGAGATCCTCCCAGTGGCCGTTGGAGGCGTCACTGAGCACGACGTTGTCCGCGCCACACGCGGTGGCCGCTGTCGCTTGATGCGGATGCCGCGCCAACACCGTGACTGGACATTGGGGGAACAGCCCACGCAGCGCCGCCAGCGCCGCGAGGCCGATGATGCCGGCGCCCACGATCAACACGGGGTCGCCGTCGTGCGGCGCCGCCCGCAACAGCCCGTGGCAGGCGATGGAAACGGGTTCGTAGAGGCTCGCGCCCCGGTCGCCGACCGCATCGGGGAGCGGGTGGAGCATGGACGTGTGCGCGAGCACGGTGTCGCCCCACCCACCGCCGAGCCCCTGGGTGAAGCCGAGCGAGCGCCCACCGGTCAGCACCCCGCTGTCGAGGTTGAGACAAGACGAGGTCCAGCCTCGGGCACAGTTGGCGCAGAGTGGCATTCCCCGGGGCAGGCACGGGATGCACGGGTCGAGCACCACCCGGGTCCCCACGGCCACCTCGCACCCGGGCCCGGCCTCGACGATGCGCCCCGCTGTCTCGTGCCCGAGCACGACGGGGAAGGTGCCCAGGCCCATCAACGTGGGCGAGGGCCCGGTGTTGTGGGCGAAGAGGTGGAGGTCGCTCCCGCAGATCCCGCCGGTCAGCACTTCGACCCGGGCCCACGACGGCCCGGGCAGCGTGGGCTCGGGCACCTCGGAGAGCGTGGCGGGGAACGAGGGATCGGCAAAATCGAACACGACGGCGCGCATGCGCGGCAGCGTAGGGCGCCGCACGCCCACCACGCACGGAGCGTGACGCGGCGTACAGTGCGCACGATGCGGGTGCCCGACTCCACCCTCGACG
>DASXBZ010000083.1:0-7205 GCA_036491435.1 Acidimicrobiales bacterium | reverse complement strand
TGCGCCCGGGTGGACGCATGTCTCGATCATCGAGCAGCAGGTGGAGGCCGTGCGGGCGCAGGTGGGCTCGGACCGGGTGTTGTGCGCGCTGTCCGGCGGGGTGGACTCGGCGGTGGCGGCGGCGTTGGTGCACAAGGCGGTCGGCTCGCAGCTGACGTGCGTGTTCGTGGACACGGGGTTGATGCGGGCCGGCGAGGCGGACCAGGTCGAGGACACGTTCCGGCGCCAGTTCAAGGTTGATCTCGTCCACGTGAAGGCGGCGGACCGCTATTTCGCGGCGTTGGCAGGCGTGACGGACCCCGAGCGCAAGCGCAAGATCATCGGCGAGCTGTTCATCCGGATCTTCGAGGAGGTGGCGCGCGATCTGGGCGCGGGCGGGTCGGGCTCGGACGGCGGCGGCTCGGGTGACGGGGCGACCGGGTCCGGCGACGGGCCGAAGTTCTTGGTGCAGGGGACGCTGTACCCCGACGTGATCGAGTCGGGGAGCGACACCGCGGCCAACATCAAGTCGCACCACAACGTGGGCGGCCTGCCCGAGGACCTCGACTTCGACCTGGTCGAACCGCTCCGCTTGCTGTTCAAGGACGAGGTGCGCGCGGTGGGCGAGGAGCTCGGGCTCCCGCACGAGATCGTGTGGCGCCAGCCGTTCCCGGGCCCCGGGCTCGGCGTGCGCATCATCGGCGAGGTCACACCCGAGCGCGCCGAGATCCTCCGCAACGCCGACGCGGTGGTCGTCGAGGAGATCCGCCGCGCCGGGCTGTACCGCGAGCTGTGGCAGAGCTTTGCGGTGATGCCGGCGGTGCGCACGGTCGGCGTCATGGGCGACGGGCGCACCTACGCCTACCCGATCGTGATCCGCGCCGTCACGAGCGACGACGCCATGACCGCGGACTGGGCGCGGCTGCCCTACGACCTGGTCGAGCGCATCGCCTCGCGCATCATCAACGAGGTCGACGGCGTGAACCGCGTGGCTCTCGACGTGACGTCGAAGCCGCCCGGCACGATCGAGTGGGAGTGACCGTGGCGCCGGGGAGCGGCGGGCGCGGTGCGCAGGGAGGGTCCGCTGTCGGCAACGGCCGGCTCTTCGACGAGTCCGACGAGTCCGACGAGGGGGTCGGGGCGTCGGCGGCGTCCGGTGCTGCGTCTGCTGATGCTGGAGGTGCCGGTGTTGCTGCGGGCGACGAGGACGTCGACCCCGACGTCGATCCGGGCTACGCCGAGGGCGCGGACGACGGCCGGAGGCGCCGCCGGCGTTCGGCCACGAAGGCGGGCGCGTTCGCGGGCAACCCGGCGGCGCTCCTCGACGACCTGACGCTGCCCCAGCGGGCGGCCGTCGAGCACCGAGGCGGGCCCTTGCTGATCGTGGCGGGCGCAGGGTCGGGCAAGACCCGCGTGTTGACGCGGCGCATCGCGCACCTGATGGCCACGGGTGACGCCGCGCCCTGGGGCATCCTCGCCATCACCTTCACCAACAAGGCGGCCGACGAGATGCGCTCACGCGTGGTCGACCTGGTCGGCGGAGCCGCCGAGAAGATGTGGGTCTCGACCTTCCACTCGGCCTGCCTGCGCATCCTGCGCATGAACGGCGACCGCCTGGGGTACCGCTCGGGCTTCACGGTCTACGACGACACCGACAGCCGCCGCCTCGTGGAGATGATCACGTCCGAGCTCGGCTTCGACCAGAAGCGCCTGCCCTCCCGGGCCGTGCAGGCGGTGATCAGCCAGGCGAAGTCAGAGCTGGTCGACTTCGAGACCTTCCGGGCGGACGCGCAGAACGGTCCCGACCCGTTCCGCAAGCGCATCGCCGACGTCTACACGCAGTACCAGCAGCGGCTGCACGCGGCCAACGCGATGGACTTCGACGACCTGCTCATGGTGACGGCGAACCTGCTGCAGGCGTGCGACGACGTGCGCGAGGCCTATCAGGCGAGGTTCCAGCACATCCTTGTCGACGAGTTCCAGGACACGAACCACGCGCAGAACGAGATCGTCAAGCTCCTGGGCGAGGCGCACGGCAACGTGTGCGTGGTCGGCGACTCCGACCAGTCGGTGTACCGGTGGCGCGGCGCGGATATCCGCAACATCTTGGAGTTCGAGCGGGCCTTCCCCAACGTGACGACGATCCTGCTGGAGCAGAACTTCCGCTCGACGCAGACCATCTTGGACGCCGCCAACGCCGTCATCGCCAACAACGTCGGCCGCCAGGCCAAGGAGCTGTTCACCGTCGGCGACACCGGCGAACCGGTCAAGCGCTACCGCGCCGAAGACGAGCGCGACGAGGCCAACTGGGTCTCGAGCGAGATCCTGCGGGTGCACGCCTCCGACGGGCTGTCGTGGGGTGACATCGCCGTCTTCTACCGCACGAACGCGCAGTCCCTCCCGCTCGAGACGTCCATGAAGTTCAGTGGCATCCCCTACAAGGTCGTGGGCGGCGCCAAGTTCTACGACCGCCGTGAGATCAAGGACGTGTTGGCGTACATCCGCGTCCTGGCCAACCCCGACGACGAAGTCTCGGCGCGCCGGATCGTCAACGTGCCCAAGCGCGGCATCGGCGACACCTCGGTGGCGCGCCTGGCCGCCTGGGCGCAGGTCGAGGGCGTGCCGTTCTCCGCCGCCATCGACCGGGCGGAGGAGGCGGGCCTGACGGGAAGGGCGTTGAAGGGCGCCGAGCAGCTCGCGAAGACCCTGGGCGAGCTCCGCCCGCTGGTGGACACCATCAACCCGGCCGACTTCGTCCAGCTCGTGGCCGACCGGACCGGCTACCTGTCCGAGCTGGTGGCCGAGCACACGCACGAGGCGGACGGCCGGATCGAGAACCTGGCCGAACTGGCGACGCAGGCGGGCGACTTCGACGACGTGATCGGTTTCTTGGAGACGGTCGCACTGGTGGCCGACTCCGACGAGCTCGAGTCCGACGGGACGAAGGTCTCCCTCATGACACTGCACACCGCCAAGGGCCTGGAATTCCCGGCGGTCTTCGTGGTCGGGCTCGAAGAGGGGATCTTCCCCCACTTCCGCGCGCTCGCCGAGCCGACCGAGCTCGAGGAGGAGCGCCGCCTCTTCTACGTCGGCATCACCCGGGCGCGCCAGCACCTGGCGATCTCGCACGCGTGGTCGCGTACGACGTGGGGGCGCACCCAGCCGGCGATGCCGAGCCGCTTCGTGACCGAGGTGCCCGGGCACCTCGTCGAGGACGTCGGTCTTGGCTCGCCCCGCCGGGGCACCGGCTACGACTCGGTGTCAGGCGACGAGCACCTGCCCGGCGCCACGTTCGCCCCGGCGGTGTCGCTGGCGGCCAAGGCCGGCGCGGCCAAGGCGAAGGGTCGCGGGAGCACGGGCGCCGAGGACCTCGAGCTCGTGGCGGGCGACGAGGTCGTGCACGAGCACTGGGGCCGCGGGGTCGTGGTCGCGGCGAAGGGCGAGGGCTCGCGGGCCCAGGCCACCGTCGACTTCGACTCGGTGGGGAAGAAGAACCTGCTCCTGTCGGCGACGCCGCTGCGGCGGGCCTGAAGCGGCCGCCGCGGCTACACAGTCGACGGCGGGACCCGCGCCGCGAGGGCGGCCAGCGACGCCGCCACCTCCTTACGGAGTTGGCGCTGGCGTATCGGACCGGCCAAGAGCCGGCGGTCGATCGTCTCGAGATAGACGTCCCACCGGACCGCGACCCGGACTCCCGCTGGGGTGGGGGTCAGGTCCCAGGACCACAGCGCGTAGGAAGGATTCCCGTCCGCGTTGACCGTGCGGTACGAGAAGCGCAGGCCGTCTACGTCGAGATCTTGGAGCGTGGAAACGCTCCTCCACCGGAGGCCGGGCGACGGGTGCATCTCGACGATCCAGGTGGCTCCGGGAGTGAGCCCGGACGGCCGCTCGACCACCTGCTCAATGGCGCGGTTCCACTCGGGCAACCGCTCGATGTCGGTGATCGTCGAGAAGACGGCGCGGGGCGAACCCTCGATGACCGCCTCCGCCTGGCCGTGGATCTCACGCATCGCCGGCCATCGCCTTCTTGATGGCTGCCGTCGTTGCCGCCAACTGCTCGGCGGGGCTGAACTGCACGAGCTCCGTCCCCGCCTCGGCCGCCGGAGCGTGGCCGGGTGTCATGTAGAAGGCCTCGCCGGCCTCGACCGTCTCCTCGTGGTCGCCGTAACGGATGGTCAAACGGCCTTTGAGCACGTAGCCCCAATGCGGACACGTGCAGTTCCCTTCGGGGAGTGACGCCAGCATGGGCGCGAGGTCGTGGCTCTCACGGATCGTGACGAAGCTGACGGTATAGCCGTCGAGGTCGTCGTGACGGTCCTCGGCGACACCGAAGTCGTCGACCAGCGAGGCACTCTGCTTGGACAGTTTGGGCATGACAGTGCTCCTTTCGATTCAGTTCGGGGTCTCGACCGAGAGTTGCGACGCCGCTGGTCCGTTGTGGCCGTTCGGGCCGGGTGACGTCGCGACGCCCACCAACGCCGGCCGCGCGAAGGGCGGCGCCTTGGGCAGCTCCGTGTGCTCGAGCGACGTGACGCGGAATCCCGCGGACTCGATCGTGCCGAGCGTCGGCCGGTTGCAGTCGCAACACACGACGGCCCGGTTGAGCCAGTTCATCCGGTCCTGCTTCTTCGCGGTTGTGGGATCGAGGGCCCGCACGTGCTCGAGAAACAGGAACTGGCCACCGGGGCGCAGCACTCGTCGGATCTCGCGCACGGCGCGGAGCTGGTCGTCAACCCCGCACAGCACCAGGGTGGAGACGACGACGTCGAAGGTCGCATCCTCGAAGGGCAGGTCCTCGGCGGGCGCCCGGAGCACCATCGGCGCGGGCGACTCGGCGCCCGCACGCCGCTCGAGCCGCTTGAGCATGAAGACGTCCGGCTCGGTCACGGTGAGCGAGGTCAGGCGGGCGGGGTAGTGGTCGAGGTTGGCGCCGGTTCCCGCGCCGATCTCCAGCACGGTGCCGGTTGCCCGGGCAACGAGCGCCTGGCGCATGGCGGTCAGTCCCGCCTTCTCTGATCTGCGCATCTGGCTGTCGTAGACCGCGGCGAAGCATCGCTTTCGAAGACCCATCGGAACCTCCTGTCGTGCCTTCCTTCAAGCAAGGTACGGGAGAGTCCCGCCCCGGTCATGGGGCGATTGCCTCATCTTTCACGGCTCGATGCGAGATTGGGTCCAGCTAACCGCTGACGAATTCCACGTCGGGGAGCAGGCCGTGCTGAACGGCGTACCACCCCGCCCCGGCCCGGTTCGAGACGCCGATCTTGGCGTAGATGTGCTCGATGTGGTTGCGAGTCGTTTTCGGCGAGATCACCAGACGCGCCGCGATCTCCTTCGTGGTCATGCCGCGGGAGACAAGACGCAGCACGTCGACCTCGCGCGCAGTCAGCCCCGCGGGACCCTCGCGCCGGCGGCCCATCCGATGACCGGCGGCACCGAGGACGGCCTCGACGGCATCGCCGTCCATTCGCCCCGCCTTCACCTCGCCACGAAGCTCCGCCGCCGCCTGCTCCGGGCTCAGGGCATCGCGATATGGCCGCGGTTCGCACATGGCCTGGTAGGCATCGGCGGCGCCGAGGACCCGGGCGGGCATCGAGATGGCGGCGCCGGAGAGCCGCCGTGGGTAACCCGAACCATCGAGGCGCTCGCGTAGGGCGACCGCGACGGTCCCGAGCGGTGCCAGCGCCGTGGACTGGCTCAAGATGCGCTCGGTGAGATACGGGTGCATCCGCACCCGTTCCCACTCACCGGCACCGAGGGCACCCTTCTTGTCCCAGATGGCGTTGGACACGCCGAGGCGGCCCAGCCCGTGCACCACGCCGGCACGCCGCAGGAGCGCGGCCTCGGTGTCGTTGAACCCGACCGCCGCCGCCGCCGAAGAAGTGAGCTCGGACACCCCCCGGGCGTGACCGAGCGTGTAGGGGGACTTGAGGTCGACGAAGTCGGCGATGGCGAGGAGAGCCGCATCGAACTGGGACGGTGACAGGTAGACGCCGAGCGACGGCTCCGATCTGATCACCGCGTCCCAGGTTTCACCACCATCGAGTTCCTCCAGGATTTCGTCGGCGTGCGCGCAGAATGCGCTCGCCAGCTCCGGATCGAACTGGGAGCCGGCGTGCCTCTCTGCCAAGGAGACGGCGGCATTGGTGCCTCCGACGCGGTGCGCCACTTCGGTGAACTCCCCGATCTGCGTGATCCTCGACGCGATGGGGACGTCCTCGCCACGAAGTTCCCCGGGCCAGCCCTTGCCGTCCCACTGTTCGTAGGCGGAACCCACGGCCTCTTGCACCGTCTCGGCCAGGCCAAGCTGATCGGAGAGACGCCGAGCCATTGCAGCGTGGTGGGCGATCATGTGGTTGAGATCGCGGTGGCCTGAGATGGCGAAGTCGACGAGGACGCGGAAGCGGTGCATCGGCGGGTTGCCGCTGCCCAACCTGCGCATCATGGCGAGGGCACCGCTCATGCTGCCCAGCTCGTACTCGTACTTGTTGGACTTCAGGGCGATGTCGTCACCGAACCACTTGGCCTGTTCGTGCGCGTCCGAGTGACACCCGACGTTGACCAACAACGCGGTGTAGTACGCGACCGAACGTTGATCCTCACCGAGGCCGACCGTCTCGGCGAGGCGCATCGAGATCACGGACTGGCGCAGCACGTGCTCCATCGGCTGGCCGAAACCCAAGTCGACCCCCAACGACAGGGCCGCAACGAGCTCGGCGAGACGGACCGTGCCCGGTCCGGGACCGCCTACCACATCCACGCAGCAGCACGTTAGCCCTCTGCCTACGCAACGGACATCGGCGCGCGCTGGAGCATGTCGCACGACGCTCGGTCCAAGCGTGGTTCCTCAGTTTCTTCCCAGCTGTGGTCGTGCGGATACGCTCGCTGCCCTCGACATGGCACGGACAACGACGGAATCGAGGAACTCCCATGGGTGACAAGGCAATTGAGGCGGGCGCCTGGATGCTCGAGCACGGGCATCGCGCCCTCCTGACACTGAGCGGGGGTCGCTTCCCCAAAACGGTCGGGGGTATGCAACCGGTCGAGCTGACCACCATCGGGCGCAAGACGGGTCTGCGCCGCGCCACGCTCCTCACCTCGCCGATCTACGAGGAGGACCGGGTCGTGTTGGTGGCGTCGAAGGGCGGGTACTCCGACAACCCCATCTGGTACAAGAACCTCGTCGCCAACCCCGCGGTCGAGATCAAGGTCGGCGACCGCACGCGCAA
>DASXBZ010000082.1:0-23174 GCA_036491435.1 Acidimicrobiales bacterium | reverse complement strand
TGCCGCCGACCCGGAAGGCGACGATGGGGAACGTTCCACCCGTGCTGCGCTGCGCGCTGCCGGGGCCCGTGCCTTTGCCGGTGCACTGATCGAGCATCCCGCCGGTGCCGAAGGTGGCCTTCGCCATCCCGGGCAGAGTGCAGCCCTGGCCGACGAGCGACGCCTGTTGGTCGCCCGCGATGCCACAGATGGGGGGCGACCCCGTGAGGGCCGACGCCGTCCCGACCGCGCCGGAGGAATCGACGATGGACGGCAACACGGCCGCCGGGATACGGAGCTTCTTCAGAAGGTCGTGGTCCCACTCGATGTTCGAGGGGTCGACCAGCTGGGTCACGGCCGCGTTCGTGGCATCGGTCACGTGCAAGGCGTCGGAACCGGCGCCACCGCCCCCACTCAGAGTCCAGGCGACCCAGCTGTCGACGGTGCCGACACACAGCTCGCCGCGCTCGGCGCGGGCCCGGTCGGGGTCGACCTCGTCGAGGATCGCCATCACCTTGGTGGCCGACGTGTTCGGGGCCAAGCGGATGCCCTCGGCCTGGAGGGCCAGACAGGTGCCGACCGTGCGCAGGTCCTGCCAGCCGATACCCGGAGCGACAGGCCGTCCGCTCGCGCGCTCCCACACGATCACCGACGCGCGCTGGTTGGCGATGCCGACCCCGTCGACCGGGCCGCCGTCGGCGAGCGCCGCCGCCGCCACCTCCAGCGCGGCGCCGGCCATCCTGGCCGCGTCGAACTCGACGAGGCCAGGTGCGGGCGTCTCGGGCAGGACGCGGACATGGTGTTCGTAGGCCACGGTCGCGTCCGGGCGAACGACCGCCGCGCGCACACCCGACGTGCCGACGTCGACGACGAGGACGCTGCCGCTCACCCGCTCACGCCCACGGCGCGGGCCCGAACGGCGAGTTCAGCCCGAACTTTCCAGGGTTGAGGATGCCGTTGGGGTCGAACGTCTGCTTCAAGCCGCGCAGGACCTCGAAGCCCGAGCCGAGCGCCCGGGGCAGGAAGCGGCTGCGGTTGAGGCCGATCCCGTGGTGATGGCTGATGGCAGCGCCGTGCGCGAGCGTTGCGTCGGTCACCACGTCCCAGCACTCGCGGTAATAGCGCTCGCGCCACTCGCCGTCGCCGTCGGGGCCGCGGCCGCCGAACGTGAAGTACAGGCACGCGCCATCGACATAGGAGTGCGACTGGTGCGCCGACGCGGCCAGCGTGCCGTCGATGGCCTTGAGCGCTTTGACGACCTCGTCATAGAGGGCGGAGAGCGCGGCCCACTCACCCGAGATCTCCGCGGTGTCCACCACGACGCCGGCGCGCCAGAGCGGGGCGAGGGCCGAGACGTCGTTGCGGTGGCCGAGCCAGCGTTCGACCAGTGCGACATCGAGAGACTGGGCACCGGCGCACTCGTCGTCGACCACGGCCATCGTCCCGGCGAGCACGTCGGGATCGGCCTCGTCGAGCACGATGAGGACGTTGGTGTCCCCCTGCTCGAAGTTCCGTTCCGACTCGGTTTCGTCGTAGAGACGCAGCACGGCCGGCGTCGCACCGCGGCGCAAGATGCGCCTGCTCGCCTCGAGACCGGCGACGAACGACTCGAAGCCGAAGGCGCGGCGCTCCTGCGCGGGCGGGAGGGGGTGTATGCGCAGCCGCGCCTCGGTGATGATGCCGAGGGTGCCTTCGCTCCCCACGAAGAGTTGGGTGAGGTTCGGCCCGGTGGCGGCGCGCGGGCCCTTCCCTTCGGTGTGCACCACGCGGCCGTCGGCCAGGACGACCTCGAGCCCGATGACCATGTCCTCGATCTTCCCGTAGCGCGTCGAGTACTGGCCCGCCCCCCGGCAGGCGAGCCAGCCGCCCACCGTCGACAGGTCCATCGACTGCGGCCAGTGACCGAGTGTGTACCCGTCGCCGACCATGCCGAGCGCTTCCTCGAGGTCCGGGCCGAAGGTGCCGGCGCGCACGTCGGCGGTCAGCGAGGTCTCGTCGACGCGGACGATGCCCTCGAGCCCCGTCAGGTCGAGCGCGATGCCGCCGTGGACCGGGATCGACCCGCCGCACACGCCGCTGCGGCCGGCGGCGGCAGTGACCGGCACGCGCGCGTCGTCGCATGCCGCGAGCACGGCGGCCACCTGTTCGGTCGTGGTCGGCCGCACGACGGCGGCCGGGCGCTGCGGGACGCCGCCCTCCGCGGCCCATCCGATGGCGATCGGCCACCAGTCGCGCCCGGCTTCGGCGCGGGCGCCGGCGCCGGTGTCGACGCCGGCGCCCGTCGCAGCGAGCCGTTCGAGGAGGACGGCGGGGACGTCGACGGCGGACATGCCGAGGCGGTCGATGACCTCGTCGGGGGCGGCGTCGATGGGCGTGACGGGCGTCGGCGTGGTCACGGCAGGTCGAGCCCGGCGGTCAGGAGCTCCTTCTCGCACGACTCGGAGAAGCGCGCCGCCTGCTCGGCCGCCTCGGACGCGCTCCAGCCCATGTCGGAGGCGAGGAGCTCGGCCATGGTCGGGGCGGCGTGCATCGTCGCGTGCGCCCGTTGGATCATGGCGCGCGTCCTGCGAGACAACACGTCGTCGAGTGTCTGCGCCATCTCCTCGCGGGCGGCGTAGACGAGCTCTGCGCGCATGTAGGGGAGGCCGGCGATCGCCGGCTCGAGCAGCTCGGGACGTTCGTCGGCGAGCTCGAGGACGCGGGGGGACTCGCTGCCGTAGCGGTTGAGGAGCCGCGCGTGGGGTTGGGCCATCGAGACGGGATCGCGCGTCTTGGTGGTGGCGCCGATGAGCGGCAGGGTCTTGGTGACGCAATGGCGCCGGCGCGGGGACTCGCCGAGCTCCCGGACGACGGCGTCGACGGTGTCCTGCGCCATCTTGCGGTACGTGGTCAGCTTGCCGCCCGTCACCGTCACGACGCCGTCCCTCGACGTCGTCACCGTGTGGCGCCGCGACAGGTCGGCCGTGCGCTCGGAGACGTGGCCCCTTTCGGGGGCCAGCAGCGGCCGGAGGCCCGCCCACACGCCGGTGACGTCGGCCCGCGTCAGGCGCGAGGTGGTGATGTTGTTCGCGGCCTCGAGCAGGTAGTCGACGTCTTCGGGTGTGCAGGCCGGGTCGTCGAGCGGCCCGGTGTAATCCGTGTCCGTCGTCCCCAGATAGACCAGGTCGGTGCCCGGCCACGGCACCACGAAGATCGACCGCTTGTCCTTGGGCACGGGAATGACCGCCGCGGTGTCACAGGGCAGGCGCTCGGCGGGCACGGTCACGTGCACACCCTTGGCGGGGCGGATCGATTTGGGGTGCGTGCCTTCGTCGAGGGCGCGCACGTCGTCGGCCCATACGCCGGTCGCATTGACGACGACCCGGGCCCGGATGTCGAACGCGCTCGACGGGTCGGTGGCCTCGGGTTGCACGCGGGTGGTGCCCGCGCCGGCGTTCATTTGGACCACCGGCGTGTAGTTGGCGACGACGGCGCCGTACTCGATGGCGGCGGTGCGGGCCAAGGTCAGCGTGAGGCGCGCGTCGTCGGCCCGGGCGTCGAAGTAGAGGAACCCCGCGACGAGGTGGTCCGTGTTGAGCGTCGGCAGATGGTCCAGCGCCTCCTGCTTGGAGACCTCGTGGTGCCGCTCGCCGATGCGCCATCCTCCCGTGAGGTCGTACATCCACAGCGCGGACGAGTAGGACCGGGCCAGCGTCTTGGACACGACGCCGTCGCGCCCGAAGAGCGGGATCAGGAAGGGCAGCGGCGAGACCAGATGGGGCGCGTTGTCGAGCAGGCGCTGGCGCTCGGCAAGGTTCTCGTAGACGAGACCGATCTCGCGCTGTTGGAGGTACCGGAGGCCGCCGTGCACCATCTTGGAGGACTTCGACGACGTGCCGGAGGCGAAGTCGCTCTTCTCGACCAGGGCGGTCTTCAGGCCCCGGCTCGCGGCATCGAGCGCCACGCCCGTCCCGGTGACGCCGCCGCCGATGACGAGCACGTCGAACGCTTCGTCCGCCAAGCGGCGCAGCGCGTCGTCGCGGCGAAAGGGATGCACCAACTCAGCCTGCCACAGCTGCCCGGGGGCCGATCCGGTGCGACCCGGGGCACGGAAAACGGGGGATTCAGCGCCGGCGGGCCGCTTGCGCCGTAGCGTCGGCGGTGTGGAGCTGCTCCCGCCCGACG
Organism: Acidimicrobiales bacterium; assembly: GCA_036491435.1. GTDB lineage: Bacteria > Actinomycetota > Acidimicrobiia > Acidimicrobiales > RAAP-2 > Bog-473. Next base: position 19,031 of record DASXBZ010000082.1, on the reverse strand, counting down.
ACCCCTGGGCGCGTTACGCGCGGACCGTCGTCGTGATCGTCCGCCCCGGTGTGAACAACCTGGTGGTCGAAGCCGCGCCGCCGGGTCGGACGGGTGAGTGGCCGTGGCGGGCCGACGACACCGTGCACGTCCTCACGGCGTGGGACCCCGGCGACGCGCGCCCGGGCGCGGAGGCGAACCGCGCGCAACAGGCGGCACTCGAGGCCGAGCTCGAGAACTTGGCACCCGACGAGTTGTGGGACGCGGTCGGCGTCGACCCCGAGTCGGGCCACCGAGAGGAGGGCGTCGCCGTACGCGGGCTGGCGCTCGATGCCGTGCTGGACCTCGGCGCGCGCTACGGCCAGGACGCCGTCTTCGAGTGGACGCCGGGTGGGTGGGCGATCGTCGCGTGCCGCGGCGACCGCCGTCGCGACTTCGGGTGGGTGGCGACGCCGGAGTGATCGACTACGTTTGACGTACTACGTGATACGTAGTAAAGTCGTCGCATGCCGCGAAGAGCTGGATCGAAGGGGGAACTGGGCCGCAGCAACGAGCCGCCCGTCCTCATCCTGACCAGCCTGGCCGCCGGCCCCAAGCACGGGTACGCACTGACCAAGGACATCGAGGAATTCGCCGGCGTCAGCCTGGGGCCGGGGACGCTCTACGGCGCGATCGCCCGGCTCGAGGAGCGGGGCCTCATCGCACCGGAGCCGGTGGGCAGCGACGCCCGCCGTCGGCCGTATCGCATCACCGGCGACGGCCGGGTCGCGTTGGAGGCCGCGGTGCGCGAGATGCGCACGCTCGCCGATATCGGCGCCAGCCGCCTCGGGATCACCGGGCGGCTGTCACCCCGCGGGATGCCGGCATGACGACCGCGGGCTACGAGGACCTCCTGCGCTGGTACCCCTCAGAGTGGCGGGAGCGCTACGGCGGCGAGATGACCGCGCTCCTCGAGGACACCTACGTCACGGCGAGCGAGGTGCCGCTGCGCCAGCGCGCGAGCCTCGCCTGGTCGGGTCTGGGGGAACGGGCACGGTCGGCGGGCATCATCGGCTGGTCCCAGGACGCCGATGTGCGGCTGCGGGGCGGATGGCTGCTCGTCCTGTGCGGGTGGGCGTTCTACATCGTGGCGGGCGCCATCTTCGTCAAGTCCGCCGACCACGGGGCCACCGAAAGGCCGCCCGCGGGCCACTGGGTCGCCACCGGAGGATTCAACGTGGTCGGCGTCGCCGCCGTGGTCGGCTGCCTGGTCGTCCTCCTCGCCGCCCTCGTCGTGGTGCCGGCCTTCGTGCGCTTCGTGCGGTCGGGCGGATGGCACGAAGTCAGCCGCCCGTTCGTCGCCGCGCTCGTGTGCTTCGCCGCATCGGCGCTGCTGTTTATCGTGCTGGTGGCCTGGGCCCACAGCCTGAGCGCCCACGACCGCAACGGGGGACTGCTGAGCGGCGGCCTCCCCGTCTACGGGTGGTTCTTCATCCTTGTCAGCCTCGTCTTCTTCGCGGCCGTCGGCAGCGCGACCGCCGCCGCGGTCGCGATCGCCCGCCGGGTGGAGCTGTCGCGCCGGGTGGTGTGGTTCCTGGGCGTCATGGCGATCGCGCTGGTCGGCGTGATGGCGCTCGCGCTCGTCTCGCTCGTCGCCTGGTGGGCGTCCGAGGCCGTGCACGCGCCGGGCTTCCTGGCGCAGGTCATCGGCAACGGCATGCCGTTCCAATCGAGCGTGGCCCCGCCCACGTTGCTGGCGTCGGGGGCGTTGATGGTGGTCGGGCTCGCCCTGGGTCTCGCCGGCCTGGTCCGGATCGTCGGCTCGCTCGGTGCCGGGGGACGCGCCGTCGCCTGACCGCGGGCCCGCGTCACCGGCAGGTCCGGCGCCCGGGATGTCCGAACCGGCAGAATGGCCGGGTGGAGTTGGCCGCCCGCGTCTTCGCCGCCTCGCACCTGACGGGCACGTTCGTCCTGCGCTCGGGGCGCAAGGCCGACCACTACTTCGACAAGTACCGCTTCGAGTCGGACCCCGAGCTCCTGGCCGACATCGTCGCCGCCATGGTGCCGCTGGTGCCGCCGGGCGTCGAGGGCCTGGCGGGGATGGAGCTCGGCGGCGTGCCCCTCACGACCATGCTCTCGTCCGTCACCCGGCTGCCGGCCTACTTCGTGCGCAAGGAGCCCAAGAAGTACGGCACGGAGCAGGTGTGCGAGGGGGGCGACATCGAGGGGCGCCGCCTGCTGATCATCGAGGACGTGGTCACGACCGGGGGTCAGATGGTGCTCTCGGCCCAGGACCTCCGCGCCGAGGGCGCCATCGTCGAGCACGCGCTCTGTGTGATCGACCGGGAGGGTGGGGGTGCCGAGGTCGTCGCCGCGGAGGGGATCGAGCTGCGGGCCCTCTTCACCATGCGGGACCTGGAGCGGTTCCGGGCCTGAGCCCCTGGCGGACGCTCGAATCGCGTTGATCTGCGCTCCCCGTATCGGAAGCGGCCCGAGGGGATTAATTTTTTGATGTGCGCACCGGTGCAACGTCTGACGCCTCCACGACGGCCGGTGGAACCGCTCGTCGTCTCGTGGCCGCGGGGATGGCGGGTCTCCTCGTACACGCGGCGCCGTCCGCCCTGATCCTCCCGACCATGTGGCGCCGTCAGCCCCGGTCGCTCGGCGCGTGGTGCCGATGGCGGGGCCCGAGCGAGGATTCGGTGGCGGTCACCTTCGACGACGGGCCGGACGTCGACACGCTGCGCACGCTCGATCTCCTCGACGAGATCGGCTGGCGCGCCACCTTCTTCGTCCTCGGCGCGCAGCTGCAGGCGCATCCCGGGGTCGCCAAGGAGATCTTGGCCCGGGGGCACGAGATGGGGACGCACGGCTTTGCCCATCGTCACCACCTGCTCTCCACCCCCACGTCCGTCGTCCGTGACCTCGACCGAGCCGTGGCCGCGCACCGGGACCTGCTCGGGGAGACGCCGCGGTACTTCCGGCCGCCCTACGGCCAGCTGACGCTCACCTCCCTGATCGCCGCCCGCCGGCTCGGCCTCGAGACCGTGCTCTGGAGCGCCTGGGGCAAGGAGTGGGCGGAGACCGACCCCGCAGCCGTCGTCCACCGGCTCGAGGCGGATCTCCGGCCGGGCGCGATCGTCCTGCTCCACGACACGGACGTCTCCTGCCCGCCGGGCACGGGAGACCGCACGCGGGCCCTGCTCCGTCCGTTCGCGGCGCTCGTGCACGGTCGCGGCCTGCGGACACGAACGCTCGGCGAGCTCCTCGGCGGGGACGACCGGGAGCGAGCGGACCAGGGCCTCTCCCCATGAGGGTCGGCAGCCGGCAGTCGCAACGCCCCGCCGTCATCATCAGCGGATCAATCGGTCACGGCCACGCCTCCGTGGCCGAGGCCTGCGCCGAGAGCCTGGCGGCCTTTGGCTACCGCGTCGCCACGATCGACTCCATGGAGCTCCTGGGAGGCCTGGGCCATCGCATCGGCGAATCGGTCTTCCGGCGGATGCTCTCTGTGGCCCCTGTCTACGACGCCTTCCACTTCTCCCAGCTCCGTGCCGGCACGCGTCTCGCCGATCAGATGACGCGCAGTGCGACCAAGCGGATCCTCCCGGCCCTGCGCGATCTGTTGCCCGCCGATCCCGAGGGCCTCTTGTTGAACGTCTATGCCGCCGGCTCGGCCGGGGCCGGGCAGTTGCGATCCGAGCGGCCCGGATGGCGCGCCGTCGCCTTCTGCACCGACGCCACCGCCCACAGCATCTGGGTCCAGCCCGGCATCGACCGCTATCTGGTCTCGACCCCCGCGGAATCCGGGACGGTCCGCCAGTTCGACCCGACCGCCGAGATCCGCGAGTTACCGCCGCCGGTGCGGGCGGCCTTCTTCGACGCGCCGGACCGCGACGCGGCGCGCCGGCAATTGGGCCTGGAGGCCGGGCGCCCCTGCGTCCTCCTGATCGCGGGCGGATGGGGACTAGGCCCGATCGACCGCACGGCCGCCGAGCTGGCGCGCGCCGACATCGACGTGCTCGCAGTGGCCGGGCAGAACGCCGTGTTGCGGGACCGCCTCGGCGACGTCGCCCGCACCCGGGGTCCGGGACGCGTGCTGGCCTACGGCTTCACCCCCGACATCCCCCTCTTGATGGCGGCCGCGGACCTCGTGGTCACCTCGGCGGGACAGACCTCTCACGAGGCGAGGGTCGTCGGGCGACGGCAGGTGCTCTTGGACGTGGTCCCCGGCCACGGCCGGGAGAACCTCTTGCTCGAGTTGGCGCGCGGCGGGGCTATGGCCAGCCGCCCGGATCCCTCCGGCGTCGTCGCGGCGGTCCGGGCCTGTCTCGCCGGCGCGGTCGAAGAGCCGTTGCCGTGGGCCGTCTCGTCGGTCGACGAGTGGCGGGGCCGCTTCGACGTCGCGTTGGCGGGGCTGTGGCCCGCCGACGCCGACACGGGTACCACCGAGCGGGTCGGGCCCACCGCCGTGCCACCGTCACGCTGATCTTCCGGTGATTTGTCTCGAAACTTGATCACTCCGGTAGCGTCCCCGGCGTGTCCGACTATGTGATTCCCGAGCCAGAGCCCCAGGAGATCGACGAGCAGAACGCCATGGAGCTCGCCCACATGGTGGACTTCAACGTCCTTCGCGGCCATCCCTCCGGCGACGAGCGGTGCGACAACTGCCGCTACTACCTCGACGAGACCAAGGATCTGTCGTACTGCTGGCATTCGAAAGTCCGGATCCTGGTGGGTGGGAACTGGTGGTGCCAGTGGTGGGAGGAGATCCCGGCCGAGGGGATCTGACAGGGCCCGCGCCAGGTGGCACCCCTCATTTCGACAATCGTTGTCAAAAAGGGCCTCGCGGCCGCTAGGGTGACGACAGGATGCAATCACCCGACGCACTGACGGACCTGTTCCGGGCGAACGGCCGCAAGATCACCGCCCAGCGCCAGAGCATCTTCCGCGCCCTCGAGGGCGACGTCACCCACCCCTCGGCCGAACGGGTCTACGAGAAGGTCCGGCGCGACATGCCCAACGTCTCGCTCAAGACCGTCTACCAGACGCTCAACGACCTGGCCGAGCTCGGCGCCATCTCGCAGCTCGACGTAGGCACCGGCTCCGCCCGCTTCGATCCCAACGTCGAGACCCCGCACCACCACCTGGTCTGCCGCTCGTGCGGCAAGGTGCGCGACCTGGCCGCGGATTTCCCGGGTGTCACGGTGTCCCGGCGGGCCGCCAAGGGCTTTGCCGTCGAGAGCGCCGAGGTCGTGTTCCGGGGACTCTGTGACGAGTGCCGGCCGACGGCCCGGATGGCGAAGACGACCAAACAGATCTCGTAGTAAGCAGATCACCAGAGAAAGAGAAAGGGACGAATCAACCATGCCAGCACTGAAGGGGAGCAAGACCGAGGACAACCTCAAGACGGCGTTCGCCGGCGAGAGCCAGGCCAATCGCCGCTACCTCTACTTCGCGCAGAAGGCCGACGTCGAGGGCTACCCGGACGTGGCCGCCCTGTTCCGCTCCGTCGCCGAGGGCGAGACGGGCCACGCGTTCGGGCACTTCGACTTCCTGCGCGAGTCCGGCGACCCCGTGACCGGCGTGCCCGTCGGCGCCACCTCCGACAACCTCAAGTCGGCCATCGAGGGCGAGACCTACGAGTACACCGAGATGTACCCCGGCTTCGCCAAGACGGCCCGCGACGAGGGCTACGACGAGGTCGCCGAGTGGCTCGAGACGCTCGCCCGGGCCGAGAAGTCGCACGCAGGCCGCTTCACCAAGGGCCTGGAGGCGCTCGACGCCTAGTGCCGGTGATGGGCAACGGCGCGGTACGTGACCTGACACTCGACGACGTCTTGGACCTGCGCGCCTACGAGCGGGTGCGTGGCGACTACCGGGCCAAGGTCATCGCGATGAAGAAGAACCGCCGCGTCGCGCTCGGGCCGATCACGACGCTCGTGTTCGAGTGCCTCGACACGGTGCGCTTCCAGGTCCAGGAGATGGCGCGGGTGGAGAAGATCATCAGCGACGAAGCGATCCAGACCGAGCTCGACATCTACAACCGGCTGCTGCCGGCGCCCGGTGAGCTGTCGGCCACCCTCCTGATCGAGCTCACCACCGAGTCCGACCTCCGGGAGTGGCTGCCCAAGCTCGTGGGGATCGAGAAGCAGCTGGGCGTGGCGCTCGATGGTGACGTCGTCCTGAGCGTGCCCGAGGCCGACCATGCCGCCGCCCTGTCCCGCGAGGAGATCACCCCGGCGGTCCATTACCTCCGGTTCCCCTTCGGCGAAGGTCAGGTCGAGGCCTTCCGCACGGCCTCGGAGGTCGCACTGGTCTCCGTGCACCCGGCGTACCCCGCCCGGTCCGTGCTGGCGCCGGCCGTGCGGGAGGAGCTGCTCGGCGACCTGTTGGGGACAACAAAGCCTCTATCCATCGCCTGAGCTGGGACAATTCTGTGCGCCACTCTTTACAGGCGCACAGGAATTGGGCCATACTTTTCGTTCGCCGAATTCGGAGCTGATGCCTTCGGTCCCAGGATCGAAAGGGCCTCCGAGCAGGGCGAATGTACCTATCCGCCTGAAATCCGTGAGGAAGTGTTCCCGATGACCGCCACCCCGTGGCGCAAGCAAGCCGCCTGCCGGGGCCTCGATGTCGAGGTCTTCTACCCGGCCACCGAGGACGAGGTCGACGCGTCCGAGGCCAAGGCTGTTTGCGCCGAATGCCCGGTTCGCCAGCTGTGCCTCGAGCACGCTCTGGCCCACCGCGAGCGTGAGGGTGTCTGGGGCGGCATGACCGAGCGGGAGCGCCGGCGGATCGTGCGCCAGCGGCGCAAGTCGGCCTAACCCTTCTTCTTCGCCTGCTTCTTCACGGTCGTCGTCGACCCGGGCGCCGCCTGGGTCGACGCGCCGAGGTTGCAGGGGAAGGGGTTCCACGGCTCGAGCTTCTTGTTCGTGTAGACGTCGGTGGGGATCGTCGTGGTGGTCGTCGTCGACGTCGTGGCCGCGCCGGAGTTGCCCGCGGGGCCGGGGTTGGACGGGGTCGAAACGATTAGCGACGTCCCCGCGACGAGCAGCTGGACCGTCGAGCCGGTGAGGCTCGGGTCTGCCACCAACGTCACCGGGCCGCGCAGCTCCGCGTTCAACGTCTGCGCGGCCTGAAGGCCGGCGGGGCCGTAGAGGATCTCGGAGCTGGTCCCGCTGAGCGGGCTCGACGCGTTCGCTACCTCGCCGATCGTGAAGCCGTCGAGGCGCAACGTTCCCGACACGAGTCCCGCCACCGGGCCGGCCTGGTCGCTCGATGCGTTCAGGACGTCGACGTTGACCTGGCCGTGGGGGAGCGTCGTGGTCGTGGTCGTGGAGGTGGCTCCATGCGTTGCACCCTTGGCCGCGTGCACGACGGGCGTCGCGGGCGGGGCGGTGCCGATGGCGTTGAAGGCGTTGATCACGTTCTGTGCGTAGGGCTGGGCCTCTTTGAGCACCTCGGCGCCACCGTCGGTGACGTAGCCGAGGGTCGGCAGCGTCTCCGTGACGAGGTGCTTTGCCGGCAACCCCCGGAAGTCCTGCGCGATGTTGAGCAGCTCGCCCTCGCTCAGCGAGCCGTCGATGGTGACGTTGCTGACCGCCGCCCCGAGCAACGAGTTGATCTCGAGGAAGTCGGTGAAGGAGATGTTCGCCTTGGCCAGCACGGCGCGGAAGAACTCGTCCTGGCGCTGGATGCGGCTGAAGTCCGACTCGCCGTCGTACGTCCACTCACCGTCGGCGTTCACGTAGTAGAGGTGTCGGGCCCGCACGAGCTGCAGCGCCGTGACGCCGTTGACGACCTGGCACCCCGTCTGCGTGACGTCGAGTCCGGTGAAGGCGTCCTTGACGGGGGTGGGGAAGTCCATGGTGAGCCCACCGAGCGCGTTCACCATGTCCGTGAAGCCGGGGAAGTCGACATCGATGTAGTGGTTGATCTGGATCCCGAGGTCCTGCTCGATGGTATGGATCAGCAGGTCGGGTCCGCCGTCGTAGGCCGCGTTGATCCGGTTCATCCCCGAGATCCCGTTGTCGTTCCCCGGGATGTCGACCCACAGGTCGCGCGGGATGGAGAGGATCGTCACCGTCTTGTTGGCCGGGTCGATCCGGACCACCATCGTCACGTCGCTGCGCTGGCCTCCGGCGTTGGCCTCGTTCCCGACCTCGTTGGACAGGGTGGAGTTGTCGCCGACGAAGGCCCGCGAGTCGGAGCCGACGACGAGGAGGTTGAAGGGCTTGAGCGGGTCGGAGGGCTGGGCCACCAGGTGCTTCGGGTGGACCTTCTTGATCTGGTCGTAGCGGTACTTGGCGTAGTAGTAGACGCCGACGGTCCCGAGGCCGGCGAGGACCACGATGATGGACAGCGCCCAGATGCTGCGCCGGCGCCACCGGTGTTGGTGTTTCTGTTCCTTCTTGTGCGCCTTGCGCAGTTCGGCCTGGAGGTCCGAGCGCGACCGGCCCGCCGCGTCGGCGGCGTCGATGTCCGGCTCCACCGCGTGCTCCGCCTCGACGTCGAGGGGGAGATCCGGGGCGGCTGCATCCCCGGCGGCCTCGTCCGGGACGTCGGGCGGGGTCTTCGCACTCTCGGGGGTCTCGGGTGCATCGGGGGTCAAGAGTTAGAAAATACCTGCCCGGGGGGTTCGATAGCCTGCGCCCGTGCATTTCGACCTCCCCGACGAACTGGCCGAGTTGCAGGCTTCGGTGCGACGCCTCGCTCAGGACAAGGTGAAGCCCCGCGCGCGGGCGATCGACAAGGAGAGCACCTATCCGGCCGACGTGTTCGACGCGTTCCGCGATGCCGGTCTGCTCGGCCTGTGCATCCCGCCCGAGTACGGCGGATCGGGAGCCGGGATCCTGGGCCTCGCGATCGCCGTGGAGGAGGTGGCGAAGTACTCGAACACCGCCGCGCTGATGCTCCTGCTCACCCGCCTGCCCACCGGGCCGGTCATGATCGCCGGCACCGAGGAGCAGAAGAAGCAGTACCTGCCCGGCATCTGCGACGGCTCGATGCGGGCCGCCTTCGGGTTGTCCGAGCCCCAGGCCGGCAGCGACGTGATGGGCATGCGCACCCGCGCCGTCCCCGATGCCGGCGCCGGCGGCGCCGGGGGCTGGGTCCTGAACGGCACCAAGTGCTGGATGTCGGGTGTGCGCGAGGCGGACTGGTACACCGTCTTCGCCAAGACCTCTGAGCCGACGAGCCGGGCCCATGACTCGGTCACGGCGTTCATCGTCGAGCGGGCTTGGGACGGCGTCGAGGTCGGCCGCACCGACCACAAGATGGGTGTGCGCGGCGTGGACACCGGCGAGCTCGTCCTGACCGACGTCCACGTGCCCGCCGAGAACGTCATCGGCGAGGTCGGTGGGTTCCGCCTCGCCATGCTCGGCCTCAACGCGATGCGCCCGATCGTCGCCGCCCGCGGCATCGGGCTGGCCGAGGGCGCGCTGATGTACGCCACCGAGTACGTGCAGCAGCGTGCGGCGTTCGGCCAGACCATCGCGGACTTTCAGGGGATCCAGTGGGAGATCGCGAAGTGTGCGGTCGACATCGAAGCGGCGCGTCTGCTGACCTACCGTGCCGCCGTGCTGGCCGACGCAGGGAAGTTCACCAAGGAGTACGTGCCGTACCTGTCGATGGCGAAGTACCACGCGACCGAGCTCGCCGTGCGCGCGTCCTCGCTGGCGGTCCAGTTGTTGGGCGCCGCCGGGTACATGGAGGACCACCCGACGGAGCAGTGGTACCGCGACGCCAAGCAGCTGACCATCGTCGAGGGCACGTCCCAGGTCCAGCTCGGCCTGATCGCCCGGGGCGTCCTGGACCACGACCTGTGGTGGGACTGATCGACTTCGCGAGCCGGCCGTGAGCGACGCCGAGTTCGGCGGCTGGCCGACCGTCCTGGCCACGCTCTCGCGTCGAGAGTCCCTCACGACGGCGCAGGCCGAGGCCACGATGGGCGTCGTGTTCGCCGGCGAGGCCACACCGGCCCAGATCGGTGCGTTCCTCACGCTCCTGCACGCGAAGGGCGAGACCGCCGAGGAGGTGACGGGACTGGCCCGGGCCATGGTCGATGCCGCAGTGCCGTGCCCCTTGGGTCTGCCCGAGGGCACGGTCGTGGTCGACCTCGTCGGCACAGGCGGCGACCGCCTGGCTTCCATCAACGTGACGACGCTGGCGTCGTTCATCACCGCCGGCTGCGGCGTGTACGTGTGCAAACACGGCAACCGCGCCGCGTCGTCAGCCGTCGGCACGGCGGACGTGCTCGAGGCGCTCGGTGTCGCGATCGAGATCGGTCCCGAAGGCGTCGCCGAGTGCGTCCGCACCGCCGGCATGGGGTTCTGCTTCGCCCAACGCTTCCACCCGGCCATGCGCTTCGTCGGCCCCGTGCGCAAGGAGCTCGGTGTGCCGACGGTCTTCAACTATCTCGGGCCGCTCACCAACCCCGCCCGGACTCGCTACCAACTCGTCGGCGTCTCCGACCCCGCCATGGCCCCGATCATGGCCGGCGTCTTCGGCGCCACCGGCAGCCGCCGCACGTTCATCATCCACGCCGACGACGGCCTCGACGAGCTGAGCGTGACGTCGCCCGCCTCCGTGCTCGAGGTCCGGGCCGACCCCGCCCTCCCCGACGCCGGCTTCGAGCTCTCCGAGTGGCGCGTCGACCCCACCGGCCTCGGCCTTGCGCCGGCGACCATGGCCGACCTCAAGGGCGGCGACGCGGCCTTCAACGCCAAGGTGATCCGCTCGGTCCTCGAGGGCGAGACGGGCGCCCGCCGCGACATCGGCCTCCTCAACGCCGCCGCCGCGCTGATGGTCGCCGGCCGTGTCGACGATCTCGCCTCCGGCCTCACCCTGGCGCGCGAGTCGATCGACAGCGGCCGCGCGGTGGGCGTGCTCGCCGCGCTCGTCGCTACGTCGCAAGCAGCGCTGCGGGACCAGCCGGGCTGATCCGCCAGGCCTGTCTCGGCGAGTGGGCCATCGGGTCCAAGGCCGGAGAATCGCTGGCGCACAAGGCGATGACGCAGCCGCCGAACCCTCCGCCCGTCATCCGCGCGCCGAGGACACCCGGCCGCGCCAACAGGTCCTCGACCAGTTCGTCCACGGCGGGCACCGAGACGCGGTAGTCGTTGGCCAGGCTGCGGTGACCCTCGGTCATGATCTCGCCGAGCGCGCCGAGATTGCCCCGGGCCAGCACCCGTTCGGCCTCCTTCACCCGTGCACACTCGGTCACGACATGGCGCGCCCGGCGGCGCAGCACCGGGTCGCGCAACTCGCTCAAGTCCCCCAACGTGCACAGGCCGAGCGGCCGGCCGAGCACCTGCGCCGCGCGCTCGCATTCGGCTCGCCGCGTCGCGTACGGCGAGTCCACGAGGAGACGGGGCGACTCGCTGTGCACGATGACGAGCTGCGCGTCGACCGGGATCGCCACCTGGTGCGTCTCGAGCGTATGGAAGTCGATGTGCAGCGCGTGCCCTTCTTGGGCGCCTGCGATCGCCAGGGGATCGAGGAGCCCGACGTGTGAGCCGGCCAGCCGCTCCGCCTCCTGGCAGGTGTGGGCAAGCGCGAGCGGGTCGTCGGTGTGGCCGAGCGCGAGCAACAGCGCGACGGAGAAGGCGGCGCTCGACGACAGTCCCGCGCCCACCGGCAGTGTGCTGGTGACCTGAACCGTGCCACCCGAGCTGGGTCGCTGCACCCGCAAGAGTGCGGAGGCCAGGTGGGAGTGCGCGGCCACTTGCCCCCAGGCAACGGTGCCGACCGTGTCGAGTGCGATCTCGAGCGGCTCGTCGGCGAATTGGTCTGACTCGATGCCGACGAGGAAGCTCCCGGGCTTCGGGGTGAACGTGACCTCGGTCGTCAGGTCGATGGCGATCGGCAACGAGAGCCCGCCGTTGTAGTCGGTGTGGTCGCCGATGACGGTGACTCGTCCGGGTGCGCGGGCCTTGGGCACGTGTTCCAGCTTGTCCCAGGCGACGGCCGGACCGGGGTTCTGCGATCTGCGCGTCGGCGGGCGGGCCCGGCTTGACCGCCGCGGGCAGCCCGGGTCACGATCCTGCGATGGCCGAGGCAACGCGGAGTGGCCCGCTCAGCGGGATAAAGATCATCGAGCTGGCGGGGATCGGGCCGGCGCCCTTCACCTGCATGATGCTGGCCGACGCCGGCGCCCAGGTGTTGCGGCTCGAACGGGCACCCGCCGGTGCAGTGGAAGCGGGGGTGGAGTTCGCGAAGTCCGGGGCCGGCTCCTACTGGGACCTGTTGAACCGGTCCCGGTCGTCCGTCGGGATCGACCTCAAGAATCCCGACGCCCTCGAGCTCGTGCTGGGCCTGGTCGAGCAGGCCGACGGGCTGATCGAGGGGTTCCGACCCGGCGTGGCCGAGCGGCTCGGCGTCGGACCGGAGGACTGCTTCGCCCGCAACAAGCGACTCGTCTACGGCCGCATGACCGGGTGGGGCCAGGACGGGCCCATGGCCTCGATGGCCGGGCACGACATCGACTACATCGCGATCGGGGGCGCCTTGTGGTCCCTCGGCCGTGCCGACTCCGCACCCGTCCCGCCGCTCAACCTGGTGGGGGACTTCGGGGGCGGCGGCATGCTGCTGGCGTTCGGGATGGTGGCCGCCTTGTTGGAGGCCGCCCGTTCCGGTGAGGGCCAGGTCGTCGACGCGGCCATGGTCGACGGCGCTGCGACGCTCATGACGATGATCCACGCCTTCCACCGCCACGGTCTCTGGAACGACGAACGCGGGACCAACATGCTCGACACCGGCGCGCCGTTCTACGAGGTCTACGAGACGTCCGACGGCAAGTGGATGGCGGTCGGCGGGATCGAGGCGCAGTTCTACGCCGAGCTGATCCGTGGCCTCGGACTGGAGGGCGATGCGTCGTTCCCGCCACAGATGTCGCGCGACCAGTGGCAGGACATGAAGGCGCGCTTTACCGAGATCTTCAAGTTCAAGACCCGCGACGAGTGGTCGGCCATCTTCGACGGCACCGACGCCTGTGTCGTGCCTGTGCTGTCGCCGTGGGAGGCGGCCCAGCACCCGCACAACGTGGCGCGCTCGACTTTCGTCGAGGTCGACGGCGCGGTACAGCCCGCGCCGTCGCCCCGCTTCTCGCGCACGCCGTCGGCCATCTCCAAGCCGCCCTCACCCCCCGGCGCCGACACGATCTCCGCGTTGGTCGAGTGGGGCGTCGCCGAAGACGCCGTGAAGAAGCTGCGCGAGTCGGGGGCGCTCAGCTAGCAGGACTGTCATGGAGCACCGCGATGCGGTCGGTGCAGGCGCAGCTGTCGTTCGGTCAGCACGCCCCGTAAGGATCGATCGGCGCTGTCGCCCGCCCCTCCAAGACCCACGAGTTCGACGCCTCGTTCATGTAGACCGCAGGGCAGGCATCGGCGATGGCGATGATCGCTTCGCCCGGGCAGACGCCCGCCTCGTTGAGACACGTCATACCCTCACGCCCCAATGCGTTGCCGGGACACTCGAAGGTGAAACCGGGGTACGCGTAGGCGGACAAATAGGCGACGGCTGCTGCGCAGCCCCAAACCGATGCCTGTCCTCGAGATGGAAGCACTCCCGAGGCTGAGGCCGGTGCCGGTGGGGGCGGCGGCGGAACGGTCGTCGTGGTGCTGGGCGTTGGAGGTGGGGGCGGCGCCGGCGACGGCACCGTCGTAGAGGGGGTAGTCGTCATTGTCGTTGGTGGCACCGCAGTGGAGGTGGTCGTGGTTGCCCCTGCGTGCTTGCGGTTCGAGGCGCCGTGGAATGCGGCAGCAGCTGACATGGACAAGCGAGACCGGGGTCCCGCGGCATGGCCGAAGTTTGCGATTTGGACGACGACCGCCGCGCAGGCGGCGACCAGCAAAATCGGCACTAGCCCGATGGCGCGGCCGCGCTGCGCCAGGGGGGAAGGCATGGATGAGAGCTCCTGGGTCAGGGAGAGGTAAGCGCCGGATCACTACCCAGTCCCGTCGCAGAGAACCGCGAAATTGCACATTCGCGCCAAATACGAGAACGGCCGGTCTTGCTCTCAACACACCAGCGCTCAACCCCCGTGGAAGTGACGCCGCACAGAGGTTGCAGAGCGGCTGGGGATAACCATGCAAATGGGGGGGAACCGCGGCCGGCGGGTTCTCGCGTGGGTGTATATACGGACAAGACGGCGTTCCGCGCGAGACCGTATACGCGGGATACGGCAGGCTTCGCTCTCCGTTGTGTCTGCTTGTGACGAGGTGTCGCGACCGCCTGTATACGCCCCGGGGCCAGTGCCGTATACAGGCGCGCGCGGCACCAGGCGGGCTCAATCCGTGACCGCGACAAGTTGGGCAAACCGCTCTGCAGGAGTATCCCATCCGAGGGTCTTGCGGGGGCGCCCATTGAGCAAGGCGGCGATGTCGTCGAGCTCGTCTTGGCTGTAATGCCTCAGGCTCTGGCCTTTGGGCAGGAACTGGCGGACCAGGCCGTTCCACTGCTCGTTGGACCCGCGCTGCCAGGGGCTGTGGGGGTCGCAGAAGTAGACGGGGACACCGGTCGCCACACTGAAGCGAAGGTGACGAGCCATTTCTGAGCCCTGATCCCAAGTCAGAGAGCGGGCGAGCTGTGCAGGCAAGCGCACGATGTGCTCTTGAATGCGCTGGGCGACGTGCTCGGCGGTTTGGTTGTCGAGTTTGAGCAACATCCCCATGCGCGTCGAGCGCTCCACCAAGGTGGCGACGGCCGAGCGATTGCCCGCCCCTTTGATGAGGTCCCCCTCCCAGTGCCCGGGCACGGCCCGATCAGCCGCTTCGGCGGGACGCTCGGAGATGTTGACCATTCCTCTGAAGCGTTCCTTGCCGTTGGGATTGGCGCTGCGACGTCCGTGGGGCCGGCGCCGGACCCGTCCTGACTTGAGGCAGGCGGCCAGCTCCTTGCGCAGCTCGCCCTTGGCCTGGACGAAGATGGCCTGATAGATCGCCTCGTGGGACACCCACCACTGTGGCTCGCCGGGATGGTCGCGGCGGAGACGCTGTGCGATGGGCTCAGGGGCCCCACCGCAGCGTGCGCAAGAGAGCCTGCACCTCGAGCCAGAGCTCGGGTTTGGCCTCGGTCCAGGACGCCTTGGGGGCGTCGTGCCGCCTCGCCGGCCCGATGCTCCGCCCGATGGGCCCGATAGGCGCCTCGGCCACCGTTGGCCCGGATCTCTCGGCCGATGCTGCCCCGATGGCGTCCGAGACGCCTAGCGATGGCCGCATCGCATTCGCCCCGGCAGATCCCCACGCGGATCTCCTCGCGCTCTTCGAGGGTCAGCGCATTGGGTCGATGTCGTCGTTGTCTGAGCACAGGGAAAGCTTCTTTTCGAAGCCACCGCTCCAGCGTGGATACCGACACCGTCGCCAGAGCCGCCGCATCTCTCTTCGTCGCGCCCTGGGCATAGGCCTCCAACGCTGGGCGGAGCCGTTCCGCCGGAAGCCCCGAGCGTCCTGGAGAGTGTGACCTTCGGTGAGGAACGAAGCCCGGCTGCTCGCGTAGGCGGTGCAACACCGTCGTCCACGACACCCCCACCAGCTCGGCCGCCTTCTGCAAGGTCGCACCCTTCGCGTACGCATCGAAGGCCGGCTGGAGCACTGAATCGGGGACCCTCTTGTGTCCCATACGACACCTCCATCAGGTCGGTGTCGCGATCACCCCTTGAGCCCGCCCCACGTTCGCCGCGTATACAGCCATACACGAGGCACCCGGCTCGCGCCGAAAGGGGAGTTCAGCGGCGCGGCGGAGACAGGTCCAGCCGCCGGGACGGGGCTGGGAAGGTCAGAGGCGGACGATGGGGCAGGTGATGGTGCGGGTGATGCCCTCGATCAGCTGGATGTCCCGGACCACCATGCGGCCGAGGTCGTTCATGGAGGGGGCCTCGACCCGGATGATGACGTCGTAGGGCCCCGTCACGGCCTCGGACAGAGCCACGCCGTCGATGCCGTCCAGCTGGTCTGCCACGTGCGCCGCTTTGCCGATATCCGTCTGGATCAGGACGTACGCGTGGACGGTCACGGCACACCGTACATTGGCTCCGTGGCCATGTCCGCACGGGTCGAGCAGTTCAAGGACATGGCGCGCCAGGCGCGCCGTGACCTGTTCGACCAGTCCCACCCGATCGGGCGGCTGTCGCTGTTGCAATGCGCAATGCTCGGCGGGGGGACGCTCGTCACGATCTCGCTGGCGGGGTCGTTGTTCTTCTCGATCTCGCCGGACGCCGCGGACCACAAGGTGCTGCTGTACCTGCTCTTCACGCTGGCGCCGTTCGCCATCGTGTCGCCGTTGCTGGGGCCGCTGATCGACAGGAGCCGCGGCGCCCGGCGGGCGATGTGCCTGGCGTCGGCGGTCGGCCAGGCCGTGTTGTGCCCGCTGATGGCGATGCACATCAAGGGGCTGCTGCTGTTTCCCCTGGCGTTCCTGGTGCTCGTGTTCCAAAAGCTCTACCTGGTGACCAAGGGCGCCCTGGTCCCCGAGATGGCCGCCCTGACCGAGCCGGATGCAGAAACCGGGGAGCAGGCGGGGTATGCGCCGTTGAACGCCCGGCTGACGTTGCTCGGCACGTTGGCGGGCTTCGTCGTGTCGGTGCCAGGCGCGATCCTCTACGAGATTGCAGGGTCGCCAGGCGTCTTGATCTTCGCCATGCTCGTCTTCATCGGCGCCGCGGTGGCGGCGGCCCGGCTGCCCGTGATCTCCGGCCGGCGGGCGGAGCGGCTGTGGACCGACCACGAGACGCGGGTGCGCGAGTACGGGTCGGAGGGGGAGGCGCTGGCCCGCGAGCGCGACCTCATGGCGCTGCAGCCGATCGCGAACCCGGAGGTGATGTTGGGGTTGACGGCGATGTGCATCGTGCGAGGGCTCACCGGCTTCATGACGTTCATGCTGGCGTTCGGCCTTCGCCGGATGCACGGGGTCGGTCTCTACTGGTACGGCCTGGTGCTGGCCGGGACCGGCGTGGGGGCGATCATCGGCCTGGTCCTGGTGGGCCGGCTGCGCAAACGCATGTCGGAACAGCAGCTCTTGCTGTCCTCGTTGTGGCTGATCGCGGTGACCGCGGGCGGCTGCGCAGTGTGGGGCACGCTTTTCGCGCAGGTGGTGCTGGCGTTCGTCGTCGGGTTGGCCGGCGCCGTGGCCCAGCCCATGTTCGACTCCATGACCCAGCGCTACATCCCGCTGTCCGCGCAGGGACGTGCGTTCGCGCGTTTCGGCATGCGCCAACAGCTCGTCTGGGTGGTGGGGTCGCTGATCCCGGTGATCATCGCGTTCTCGCTGCCGCAGGGCGACGCAACGATGGCGGTCCTGGCGGCGTTGGGCGGGTTGTCCTACGTCTCAGGACGCCGAGCGGCGCACGCGACCCGCATCGTGCGGAATGTCCGCGACGTCGGCCAAAGGAACAGGAATGTCCGCGACGTCGGGGATTTCGGGGAGTTCGGGGGGTCGGCGGGGGGCTAGCGCCGTCCGCTCGACGAAATTCCGATTGGGGACTACACAAGGTCGTGCTCTGCTGGGTGGCGCTGGATCGGCACGTCGCCAGCGCCCAGAATCCATCGGTGGGCTCAGGTGGCGCTCGATCAGAAACCGTGACGTGACGTGACCGTCACGGTCGTCTTCGCCCTGGCCGCTGCTCTGGCGAACGCGGTGCATCTCATGACCCAGCACGCGGCCAGCGTCGGCGTGTCCAGGACGCACCGTGGTCGGGATCTCGTCGCCTTCCTGATCCGCCAACCCCTCTGGCTCCTGGGTTGGGCGGCGGCGGCAGCCGCCTTCGCCTTCCAGGCGGTCGCCCTCCACAGCGGGCAGCTCGCGATCGTCCAGCCGCTCCTCGTGACCGAGTTGGTCTTCGCCCTACTTCTCCGTCGGCTCTGGGTCCACCAGCACGTTGCCAAGGCGGCATGGACCGCCGCACTGATCACGTGCGGCGCGTTGGCGGTGTTCCTGGCGGCGGCCGAACCCCACGGCGGGCACCTGCGACCCGACGCCGCCGATTGGGCGTCCGCGCTGTCCGTATTCGGCGGCGCCGTCGCCGTGTTGGCGGTTATGGCGCGGTGGGGGTCGCCCACACGCCGGGCTGCGCTCTACGCCACCGCGGCCTCGATCACATGGGCCTTGATGGCCGCGTTCCTCAAGGCGACCACCAACGTGCTCGTGGCCTCGGGCCCGGTGGGCACGCTGGGACATTGGCCCATCTATGCGTTGATCGCGTCAGGGGTAATCGGCTCCGTGCTCCAGCAGGCCGCCCTGCAGGTCGGCCCGTTGAGCGTGTCGCAACCTCTGATCGTGGTCGTCGACCCCGCCGTCGCCATCGTGTTGAGCGTGTGGATCTTCGACGCACGGTTCACGGCAAGTGTCGCCCAGCGGATCATCGCTGGGGTGGCCTTCTGCGTCATGGCCTTGGGGGTGACCGTGTTGTCGAGGACAGCGCCGAGCGACCTCGAACGGTCGATGCCGGTCAAGCTTTGAAGGTTTGGACCTTCTCCACCGCGGCCCTCATTCAAAGGGCACGGTTGGCGCCGGACCTCCGGTCTGACCCTGGTCAGTCGCCCCCGCCCAGGGCGGTCAGCCCAGGGCAGGGTCAGCCCAGGGCAGGGTCAGCCCAGGCGCTTCTCGAGCGTGTCGACCTGCGCGGCGAGGGCGTCGGGCAGTCGCTCGCCGAACTTGGCGTAGTACTCGCGGATCAGCGGCACCTCGGCCCGCCAGCCGTCGGCGTCGACACGGAGCAACTCCTCCATGTCGTCGTGCGACACATCGAGGCCGTCGATGTCGATGGCCTCCACCGTCGGGACCGAGCCGATCGCCGTGTCGACGGCGGGCGCCTTCTCGGTGACGCGGTTGAAGACCCACTCGAGCACCCGCGAGTTCTCGCCGTAGCCCGGCCACAGGAACTTGCCGTTCTCGTCCTTGCGGAACCAGTTCACGTAGAAGATCTTCGGAAGGACGTTGCGGTCCGGTGCTTCCGCCCCGATCTGCAGCCAGTGCGCGAAGTAGTCAGCCATGTTGTAGCCGCAGAACGGCAGCATGGCGAAGGGGTCGCGGCGAAGGTTGCCGACGGCTCCGGCCTGGGCGGCGGTGGTCTCCGA
>DASXBZ010000081.1:0-5071 GCA_036491435.1 Acidimicrobiales bacterium | reverse complement strand
GACGCGTGGTCGGCCGGGATCGACGCGGGGCACGGGCGGGGGCCGTCGTCGGCGGCGGCGGTCGAGGAGGCGACGACGGGTGGGGTCCCGCCGTTGGTGGGCGAGCTGGCGGCCGAGGTGCTGGACCGGCCGCGCCATCTCGGCATCCACTCCTGCGGCATGGTGCTGTGCGACCGGCCGGTGGTCGAGGTGTGCCCAGTCGAGTGGGGGCGCATGGAGGGCCGCTCCGTGCTGCAGTGGGACAAGGACGACTGCGCCGCCATCGGCCTGGTGAAGTTCGACCTCCTGGGGCTCGGGATGCTCGAGGCGCTGCACCGCATGGTCGACCTGGTGCACGACTTCTACGGCGTGGAGGTCGACCTGGCCCAGCTGCCCCAGGAGGACGCGGTCTACGACCTGCTGTGCGCGGCCGACACGGTCGGGGTCTTCCAGGTCGAGAGCCGGGCCCAGATGGGGACGCTGCCGCGGGTGCGGCCGCGCACCTTCTACGACATCGCGATCGAGGTGGCGTTGATCCGGCCCGGGCCGATCCAGGGGCACGCGGTCAATCCCTATATCCGACGCCGGCGCGGCGAGGAAGAGGTGACGTACCTGCACCCGTTGCTCGAGCCGATCCTCGAACGGACGCTCGGGGTGCCGCTGTTCCAGGAGCAGCTGATGGAGATGGCGGTCGCCATCGCCGGGTTCTCGGCGGCCGACGCGGACGAGCTTCGCCAGGCCATGGCGGCCAAGCGTTCGGCGGCGCGCATGGAGAAGATGCGGGCGCGTCTGTACGAGGGCATGGCGGAGCGGGGTGTGACGGACGCGGTGGCCGACCAGGTCTTCGAGGCGCTGGCGGCGTTCGCCAACTTCGGGTTCCCCGAGTCGCACTCGGTGTCGTTCGCGCATCTCGTGTACTCGTCGGCCTGGTTGAAGGTGCACTACCCGGCGGCGTTCACCGCGGGCTTGTTGAACTCGCAGCCGATGGGCTTCTGGTCGCCCCAGTCACTGGTGGCCGACGCGCGGCGTCACGGGGTGCGGGTGCGCCGGCCGCACGTGAACCGCTCGGAGGTGGGGGCGTCGTTGGAGGGGGTGCGGTCGGACCCGGTGTTGCTGCTGGGCCTCGGGTCGGTACGCGGGGTGGGGGAGGCGACGGCCGAACGGATCGTGGCGGGGCGACAGGAGCGGCCCTGGTCGGGGAGCGAGGACCTGGTGCGCCGGGCCGGCGTGACGCAGGCGCAGCTCGAAACGCTGGCGGCGGCGGGGGCGTTGGACCCGGTGGGCGAGGACGTGCCCGGGTCGGTGACATCGCAGCGCCGGCGCTTGCTGTGGGGGGCGGGGGCGGCGGCGATGGGGACGCCGGACCGGTTGCCGGGCGTGGTGGTGGGGGCCGAGGCGCCACCGCTGCCCGAGCCGAGCCTGTACGACTCGGTGGCCGACGACCTGTGGGCGCTGGGCCTGGCGCCGGAGCGTACGGCGATGCACCTGGCGCGCGAGCGGCTCGAGGCGATGGGTGTGGTGACGGCGGAGGCGCTGGAGTCGTCGTCGTTCGAAGATGGCGACCGGGCGGTGGTGGCCGGCGTGGTGACGCACCGCCAGCACCCCGAGACGGCGCGCGGCGCGGTGTTCCTCAACCTGGAGGACGAGACCGGGCACGTGAACGTGGTGTTCTCGCGAGGCGCGTGGGCGCGCTGGAAGCACGTAGCGCGGCACACGCCCGTCCTGTTGATCCGCGGCCGCGTGCGCAAGGGGCAGGGCGCGGTGAGCTTCGACGCCGAGCGGGTCGAGGCGCTCGTCGTGGGGACGGCCGTGCCGGCGAGCCGGGACTTCCGCTGAACGCGTGCGCCGGTCGACGCCCTAGCCTGAACCTCGCCGGTCCGTCCTCAGGGCTGGCACCGATCGTCCGAGGAGGCACCATGCTGCTGAAGGGACTGAACCACGTCGGCTTGATCACGAACGACGCGACCCGGTTGAACCAGTTCTACAAAGACGTCTTCGACGCCGAGATCCTGCGGGACGGCTCCGAGTTCCCCGGCGGCAAGGGCCCCCGGATGTCGATCATCAAGATCGGCGACTGGGCCGAGCTCAACGTCTTCCAGATCGAGGGGAACACCGAGGCCGACCGCCAGACGCCGATGTTCGGCCGCGGCCGGCTCGACCACTTGGCGTTGCAGGCCGAATCGCTCGAGGCGTTCGAGACGATCCGCGCGCGCCTCATGGAGCGTGGCGCGGCAGACGACTTCGTCACCGACTTCGGGCCGATGCTGAGCCTCTTCTTCCGGGACCCCGACGGGTTGGAGTGCGAGTGCTGCGTGGAGAACCCCGACGCCGTGCCCGGCGAGTTCCACCCGCCGGGGACCAGGGCGGCGCGCTACTCCTGAGCTGTCGCTGCGCTGACGGATGCAGGCAAGGGTCGCGCGGACGACCATGCCCTAGGGTTGCGAGTTGCCGATCGCTCCGTCGACTCCGGATGCGGACGATCTGAGGGGAAGGGAGCGTCGGAACGAGCTTGGACATGCGCACCCGACCGATCAATGCGGACGGACCGACCGATCCGGCGTCGTTCTTCGAGGTGGAGTGGCGGGACGCCGCTGCTCGAAACCGCGGGCGCGCCGCGGACGATGCCGCGCGGCTCGGCCTGGGCCCGCTCGCCCTCCGGGTGGGCGATGACGTGTGGACGATCGAACCGCGACGCGGAACCATCGACGTCGTCCCGGGATCCGACGAGCAGACGCCGTGCGTCACCCTTGATCACTTCGCGTTCGCCGACCTCTTCTGCGAGCGGCGCACCGCGCTCGGACTGGTCATCGGGTCCCGAGTCACGGGCGACCCCGGCGCTTGCGACGATTTCGCCGCCTGGGATCCGGTGTTCCGCTCCCTTCTCGACGGACGACCCGTGTACCAGCCGGGCGACGTGACGTTGCGCTCGTCCGACGGGAGCCCGCTCGAGCTCGACCAGGGGTTCCGGCTCGGCGAGCGGACCACCGAGGCAGCTCACTTCCTGGCCGAGGCCGGGTTCTTACTCCTGCGGGAGGTCTTCAGCGAATCCGAGATGGATGCGGTCGACGCCGACCTCGCTCGCGCCGTCGACGCCGCCCGGGTCGACGACGGCTCGTCCTGGTGGGCGACCACCCGAACCGGCGAACGCTATCCCTGCCGGATCCTCGACTTCGCGTCGAAATCCCCTGCACTGCGAGCCCTCGTCGCCGACGAGCGGTACATCGCCATCGGCGATCTGCTCGGGGACGGCCACCGGCCGGGCGATCCGTTCGGCGAGCACTTCGCCGATGTGACCGCGGAAGGATTGCTCAAGCGGGTCGATTCCGTCGACGGCCTCGTGTGCCTGCCGTGGCACAAGGACTGCGATCGTGGCGGACATTCGATGTTCTGTGCCGGCCTCACGATCGGCGTCTGCCTCACGCCGGTGGACGAAGCCCACGGCGGCCTCGACGTCATGGCCGGCTCGCACCGGGCCAACATTGCCCGGGCACAGATCGACGATTCCCTCGACCTGCCCGCCGTCACCCTGCGCGCCGACCGCGGCGACGTCACCGTGCACATGTCCTGCACGCTGCACCGCTCGACGCATCCCCGCTCGCGTGAGCGTCGCGTCGCGTATTCGGGATTCGCACTGCCGCCGCGGCCCGGAGACGCGCACGCCGAGAGCGCACAGCATCGGTTGCGCCGCGAGCGCGCGGCCATCGGCGGGACGAAGGGCGAACCGCGTCCGGCCTCGGGAATCGAGGCCCGTCAGTAGCCTCGGACTATTCGGGCCGCGCGGTGGCGGCTCGGATCCGTTCCGGCGTGTCGGACGGTTCCTGCGTGACGCGAAACGCGGAGAGCATATCGGTGATCAATGCCAGGACCTCGGTGCGTGCTTCGTCGGGGTCATTCGACTCGGCGATGTAGAGACACCCCTCACCGAGCGCGCCCATCAGGAGCAACGCGAGCGGGCGGAGGGGTCGTTTCTCCAAAACGCCGGCGTACATCGCCTTGCGCAACGCGCCGCGGAGCGCGACGGCGCCGAAGCGGTTTTCGATCCCTCGTACCTCGTCCCAACCGAGGACGGCGCGGGCGTCCTGCAGGGCGATGGTGCGCACGGCGGGATCGAGGTGCGCATCGATCCAGAGCGCGCAGCCGTCGAGCAACGCCTTCCACGAGTCAGGCCCGAGGAACTCGGCGGCCGCCTGGTCGGTGACCTCCGTGTGGACCTGCTCGAACACGGCCCGGAACAGCCCCTCTTTGCCGTCGAAGTGGTGGTAGACGGCGCCCTTGGTGACGCCGGCCCCGGCGACGATCTCGTCGATGGAGGTGTCGACATACCCGTCTTCGCCGAAGAGCTCGCGGGCCGCCTTGATCAGCGACGCCCTGGTGGCATCGCCCTGCGCGACGCGGCGGTCCTGCCGGCCCTTGACATCCGTACCTTTGGTATGCATAATGACGTACCAATCGTATGTGAGAGAGATACTCTCAGTATGGTATCAGGTTGGAGGTTGTACACATGCCGAAGTACGTGATCGAGCGGGAGCTCCCGGGAGCAGGCAAGTTGACGGCCCAGGAACTTCACGACATCAGCGAGAAGTCCAACAAGGTCATCGCGAGTCTGGGCCCAGAGATCAAGTGGCTCCAGAGTTACGTGACCGACGACAAGATCTACTGCGTCTACGTCGCGCCGGACCCCGACGTCATCTTCGAGCACGCGCGTTGTGGCAGCTTCCCCTGCGACAGCGTGTCGCTGGTCTCGACGGTCATCGACCCGTCGACGGGGGACTGAATACTCCACAGGCCTTGCATGCATCGCCGAGCGCGGCTGCCTTCTTTGGCGGGGCAGCCGCGTTCGCGCGGGTGGGCCCGGTTTGCGATCGGCGCACTCCAGGTTGGGGGCTCCTGGGCCCCGCTTTTGGCAGACTGTCCCGACCTCGCAGACAAGGAGCGACCAGGTGATCCGACTGTCCGTGCTCTACCCCTCCTCGGAGGGTGCCACGTTCGACCACGACTACTACCGGGAGAAGCACGTGCCGCTGTGCTTGAAGGCTTGGGGGCTCGCCACGGCGGACATCGACAAGGGGGTCGACGGCCCCTATGTCGCGGC
>DASXBZ010000080.1:0-8087 GCA_036491435.1 Acidimicrobiales bacterium | reverse complement strand
GGGCTCGGCCGCTGGTCAAGGCCCTTTGCTTGATGGCCAGTGCCCGGGCGACCAATCTCCCTCCGGATCCGTCGTTTGTCCCACCTCGATCAGATGACCGTCGGGATCGCGGATGTAACAGCGGATCTCGTACTGGTGTCGCTTCGGAGGTGTCAGGAACTGGGCGCCACGCGCGCTCCATTCGGGATACACGGCCTCCATGTCCGTCACTCGGATGTTGAGGAAGCTGCTGACGCGGTTGAGATCGCGCGGCGTCTCCAGCGTGATCTCCGGCTTGTCGTCGGTCGGGCCTCCGCCCACATTGATGATGACCCAAGTGTTCGACAATTGGACATACGTGAGCCCTCCGGGTCCGGAGTACGCGGGTCTGCCTCCAAGCACGTCGGTGTAGAAGTGCCGTGACCGCTCGACGTCATCTGACACGATGAAGTGGGCCAGCACGATCCCCTCTGGGGGCGGTGGAATCTCGTCGGCGGACGTACTCGATGGCCAGCGGTCGGGTACCCAGTCCCCCTCCGTATCGGTGGTCTGCCCCACTTCGATCAGGTGGCCGTCGGGATCACGGATGTAGCAACGGATCTCGTACTGGTGCTGCTTGGGTGGAGTCAGGAACTGAGCACCGCGCGAGGACCACTCGGAATACACCGCGCCGATGTCCTTGACCCGGATGTTGACGAAGCTGCTCACCCGATCGGGGTCGCGGGGCGTCTCCAACGTGACCTCCGGCTTGTCATCGGTCGGGCCACCACCGCCATTGATGACGATCCAGCTGTTCGAGAGCGCGACGTTGGTCGGCCCTCCAGGGTTGGAGAATGCGACCTGCCCTCCGAGCACTTCGGTGTAGAAGCTCCGAGAGCGCTCGATATCGTCCGAAACGATGAAGTGGGTGAGCAGGATTTCTTCCGGGGGCGAAGGCAGCTGGACCATTTGCTACCTCCGATGGTTCTCCACGATCACGGCCGCGCCATCTGTGCCTGCATCGGCTGCATAGGCTGCGGCATCTTCGCGATCTCCATTCGCAAGGTTTTGAAGGCCGAATCGAAGATGGTCGAGAAGCTCGGGAAGGGCTGGATGACGTCGCTCAAAACCTCGAGCGGTATGCGAGCGCGAATGGCGAGCGTCGCCTGCTGGAGCCACTCGCCGGCCTCGGGCCCGAGGGCGTACGCACCGGTCAATCGGATGCCGTCGCTGAGCAAGGTCAAGAATCCGTTCGACTCGGCGTATTTGTGGGTGTACGTCGCAGTCTTGGCCACGTCGGACAAGAGCGTGGTGCAGCTGTGGAGTGCGTCAGCGGCCCCGACCGCGGCTGCCTGCGGGTCGGTATACGTCACACGCGGCACGGCCTCGTAGTTCACGGGGTGGCTCTCACCGGCGATGTTCGCCGCCACGACATCGCCCTCGTACTCGCCGACGTGGGTCAGCGGCCAGATCCCGTTGACATCACCAATGGCCCAGATCTTCTCGCCGGCCCCCAGAAACTCGTCCACCCGAATCCCGTGTGGGTCCACCTCGATGCCGACAGTCTCCAGCCCGATCCCTTCCACGCGAGGATGTCGGCCGGTCGCCACCAACAGCCGCTCACCACGCACCTCACTGCCGTCTGAGAGTTTCACGACGTAATCGTCTCCATCGCGCGAGGCCTGGACCGCCTGGACTCCGAGGTGCAATTCGATCCCGTCCCGCCGCAATGCCTCGCTCAGAGCATCGCCGAGGGGTGCCGGCTCTCGTGGGATGAGCCGATTGGCGCCCTCGACGACGACGGCCTGTCCACCGAGCCGCTGGACCACCTGTGCGATCTCGACACCGGCCGAGCCACCGCCGAGCACAATGAGGCGGCTGGGAACCGTCTTCATGGAGGTCGCTTCCCGCGTGCCCCAGACGCCGTCGAGGCCGTCGAGCCCCGGAATTGGCGGCACGAAGGGCGCCGCGCCCGTCGCCACGACGACATGCTCTGCTGTGTGGGGGGTGCCGTCCACTTCGACCACGCCCGGCCCGGCGAGCTGCCCCACGCCCCGGATCAGTGCGATGCCCCGATCCGTCAGCCATTTCTCCTGTCCCGCATCCGAATAGTCGGACACCATGTAGTCGCGCCAGGCGAGCGCCGCCTCTACGTTCACCTCGGCTGTGGCGTCGACGTCGCGGGCGCCCTGGACAGCCTCTCCGGGACGCAAGAGGGACTTGGAAGGGATGCAGGCCCAGTACGAGCACTCGCCGCCAATCAGCTCCCGCTCGACGACGGCGACCCGAAACCCCCGCGCCGCGATGGCCGCGGCGCAGTGCTCGCCGGGCGCACCGCCGCCCAGCACGATCACATCGAAATCGCTCACGTCGGCAACTCCTGACCGCTCTGTTCGCGCACCATGTACTCGGCGTACCAGTCGGGCCAATCCGGGTCAGCCTTGCCGATCCGCTTCTCGTGCTCGCCGTGGGCACTCGCGGCGCGGCGCAGTGCTGCCGCCAGGTCGCCCGCAGAGTTGAACGCGGTGACGTTTGGGTCGAGCCGGCCGGGAAGCCGATTGGTTATCTCTTGGAGCAGCCAGCTGTTTCCGTCCGGGTCCTCGAAGGCGGCAAAGGAGCTGTAGCTCGTGTGATCCGGGTCCGGCCCGTCGACGCGATCGGCCACCCTCTCGGGGTCCAGTTGCGCCCCAGGCGCTCCCGGATGGAACACCTCGCTAACCTTGGCGCCCCGCTTGAGGAGCTCGTCGCGCCCGGCCCTGATGTCGGACACGATCAAGTACAAACCATGGGCCGATCCGGGTGGCGCGCCCGTGATGTGGCTGCCGAATTGCACCGAACACTGCGATCCCGGCGGAGTGAATTGCACGACCCGGAACCCGTTGTCGAACGAGAAGTCGGCGTCGAGCCTCCATCCGAGACCGGAGTAGAACGCCTTCGAGCGATCGGCGTCGGCGACCGGGATGACGACCACCTCGAGCTTCAGGTCGGCCGGTTCGCCGTTCGATGACCCGCTGGCTGCGCCACTCTGTCCCTGGACGGTGCTCATCCGGCGCTCCTTCTGTCTGGTCGAAGAAGGATTGTCGCACCAAGGCGAGCACCGTGCACCGGAAACCCCGGACCTGCCCGACTCTCGACGTCATGCCAGCGTACGGCTGCTCGAATGGCGGGACTCAGGCACACGGCTCAACCGCTTCCGTCCGGTCCGTGATCAGTCCGAGAGTGCCACTCCACGGATCCCTTGGGAGTCCAGCGGAATGTTCAGGTCGGTTTCGTCAGCCGTTCGTTCTTAGAAGACCCCATCCCGACCGAACTCGCGCGTTGGGCGAGACGGAACGACTGCGGACCGAAGCGGACCTTGTCAAAGGTTGCGACCGGTATCACGCTAATCGCGTATCAGTGCCCGGACCACGACACCGTTGAGTTGTACCGGGAGGATGGATACGGCCATACGTGGCCGGGCAGCGCGCTCACGAACCTGCCCGCGGTCCGCGCGACTTTGGGTCGGACCACGTTTGCCATCGATGCTGACCACCTGATCTGGGCGTTCTTCCAGTCTCACCAACTACCTCGGTAGTGGCCGTTGCGGGTCCGACTAACGATGAAGGAATCGCCACTACGACGAAGGCCGCCGCTTTCGGCTGTGAATGTGAAGGAGAGGAGCTCTGGACCATCCACCGGCGAGCGGATAATTTTGAACCTCTGACCTTCGGGTTATGAATTTCATTTCACTCAACGCCTGATCCAGCCAGGTGACCTGGTTACGCTCCAGTTGTGCTCCCACTCCAGGCCCGTGAGCTCGCACGATGAACGTCCTCGCGACGATCGTCGGTATCGCCGTTGTCATTGTGACCGTTGCCGACGTCGTGTTGACGATGGTGCTTCCACGGCGGCCGTCTGGTGTCGAGCGATTGAGTCTCTGGGTCAACCGGATTGTACGAATGTGCTTCGTCCTCGCATCTCATTTGGCGAAGACATACGAGCGCCAAGACGCGATCCTGGCCCCAAGCGGCCCTGTAGCCCTGATCGTGCAGTTGCTGTTCTGGGCTGCCTGCCTGGTACTCGGCTTTGGGCTTATCCTCGTCGGAGCGGGCGCGTCATTTGCCGACGGTTTGCTGCAGGCGTTGACCGCTCTTTTCACGGTAGGAGCGGTGCATAGCGGCGGTCCCGCCGATACGGCCGTGGACATCTCGATTGGTGCGATCTGGGTCGTGATCGTCGCCCTGCAGATTGCCTACCTTCCGGCTCTCTACAGTTCATTCAACCGCCGGGAGAGCCTGGTTGCACTGCTCGAGAGTCGTGCGGGTGTCCCCGCCTGGGGTCCTGAGCTCCTGGCTCGACACCAGATGGTCGGTATTACCGACACCCTCCCGGACCTTTACGCCGCATGGGAGCAATGGTCGGCCGACGTGGCCGAGACCCACACCACCTACCCGGTACTGCTCCTCTTCCGATCGCCCGAGCCGTGGTATTCGTGGCTTCTCGGCCTCATCGCGGTGCTCGATGCCGCCGCCATGCATCTCGCGCTCGCGCCGAGCGAGGCGTCTTCCCAGGCCCGTCTCTGCCTACGGATGGGTTTCACATTGCTCAATCGGATTGCCACCACGATCGGATGGGAGGTGGACCCCGATCCGAATCCTGATGGTCCGATCAACTTGACGTTTGCGGAGTTCCAGAGCGCGGTCCTCATGCTCGTCAGCGTGGGTTTCGCCACCGAGCGAAGCGCCGAGGAGGCGTGGGCGGACTTCGTGGGTTGGCGGGTCAACTACGAAAGTGTCGCCTACCAGTTGGCCGACCGCCTGACCGTTCCGCCAGCTCCGTGGTCAGGCCAACGACGTCACTTGCGATCCGGCCCGGTCGAACCTCGCCGGCCACCCCAGCGCCGTCCCGGCGGCGGCACACCCTTCGTTTACGAGCGGCCACCCGTCGTCATCGAATCCCGTCGCGGACCTGTTCGCCGAGGACGGGCGCGACCCTGAGATTCGCGTCTGAGGCAGATCTGTTGGATCCCGCGAAGGACGAATTTTTCGGGGACATGACAGCGCTTTCGCTGTCCGCGAAGGGCGATGTGGCATCCAAACCGAGTGTCAGATCAGCCACCTGGAGCGCGTCTACGTCGAGGCGGGGCGTGACGACGACTTCGCATCATGGAGGGGCCCAGCTCGGCCAATGAGAGATTGGCTGCCGTGTTGATCAAGGACACGTGTGAGAAAGCCTGCGGGAAGTTCCCAAGCAGCCGATCGTCCTTCGGGTCGTACTCCTCCGAGAGAAGGCCGACATCGTTGCAAATCCCACAGAGTCGATCGAACATTTCTTTTGCGTCGTCGTGGCGTCCGAGTAGAACGAAATTGTCGGCGAGCCAGAAACTGGTCATCAAGAAGGCGCCTTCGCTTCCTTCGAGGCCGTCGACATCTTCTTCAGTGTCGGTCTGGTATCGAAGGACGAAGCCGTCGACGACCAGGTCCTTCTCAATCGCTTCCACGGTGCCAACGATGCGTGGGTCATCAGGTGGCAGGAAGCCGAGGGGTGCGAGCGTGAGCAGGCTCGAGTCGAGCAGCTTTGAGCCGTAGTACTGGGTGAACGAGTTGAGCTCGACGTCGAAACCCTTCTCGCAGATCTCCGCATGGATTTCGTCGCGTAATTTCCGCCAGTGGTCCATCGATGACTTCGGTAAGTCGCCGTCTTCCGCCAGCGTGACGGCGCGGTCGAAGGCAACCCAGGCCATGACCTTTGAATGCGTAAAGTGCCGTCGGGGGCCTCGGACCTCCCAGATCCCGTTGTCAGGCTCCCGCCAGATCTTCTCGAGGTGGTTCAGGATCGCGACCAGCACATCTGGCGACCATTGGCGCTCTTTGGAAATGGGGCTCCGCCAGTACGTGAGGGAGGCGTCCAGGATCTCGCCGTAGACGTCGAGTTGGAGCTGGGTAGCCGCGTTGTTGCCGACACGGACGGGCTTTGCACCTTCGTAGCCGGCGAGGTGCTCGACCTCGAACTCATCGAGGCGTCGCTCTCCATCGACGCCGTACATGATCTGCATCTCCTCGGGGCTCCCTGCGACCGCACGTCGCAGCCACTGCACCCACGCTGAAGCCTCGTCGCTATAGCCGGAGACCAATAGCGCCTGGAGTGTGAAGGTCGCGTCCCGGATCCAGGAATAGCGGTAGTCCCAGTTGCGGCCGCCCCCGATGGTCTCGGGAAGCGAAGTGGTCGGCGCCGCACAGACAGCGCCGCTCGGCTCGTACGTAAGAGCCTTCAAGGTGATCAGCGACCGGACGACGCGGTCTCGCGAGCCACCGTTATAGGTGCAGCGCTTGACCCAGCTGTTCCAGTAGTGCCGCGTGTGGTTTCGAGCCGCCAGGCTGTCGAGCGGCAGCGGAGCGTGGATCTCTGCGGGGAACCAGCTGAGCGAGAAAGGACGGCGCATGTCGCTCGACAACGTGAACGAGGCAACGGTGGTGTTGTCCTTGCCGACGAGGCGGACGGGACTGTGCAAACGGAGTCCATCGCGGCCGGCGATGAGGATGAGGCCGTCGTCCGTCGCGGTGGCCCAGGGCGTGACGGCGCCGTACTCGTAGCGGACAATCAGCTCCATCTGCATCTCGACGGTCCCACCACGAGCCTCGACGATGCGATGGATCATCGAGTAGCCGTCGCTCGGTGGCATAAAGTCGCAAACCGACACCGAGCCCGTTGGCGTCTCGAAGGTCGTGTCGAGAATCAAGGTATCTGGCTCGTAGTGACGAGTGACCTTGGTCACTTGCCCCTTCGGAGCGATCAGCCACCGTCCGTCGCCCGCGTCGCCCAGCAGCGCCGCGAAGACGGCGCCGGAGGCGATTCGCGGCACGCACCACCAGTCGATGGATCCCGTGCGGTCGACAAGCGCGACTGTCTTGGTATCGCCGATGATGGCGTACTCCTCGATCTTTGGAGGCATTCTCCTTCTCCGGACTCGAGCTCCTTGGACTGCTCGGCTACGGCTGGACTGAGAAGAAGCGATCAAGGGCCGACTGATCGCTGAAGAAGGATTCGATCCTCGAAATGCGATGTTGCCCGTCGTTCTCCGTCACCGAGAGGAGAAAGATGACCCTGAAATTGTGCTGTTGGCCTTCGCGTTGGAGATGAATCTCCGCTAGCCCGGCGACGTTGTCCACTCCAGCCATCCAATCGGCCCACTGGAGGACATCGACGGGGTCTTCTACCAGTCGGAGAAAGAGCGAAAGATGCGCCGCAACGTCGTGAGCGCCCTGAAAGACGCCTGAGCCAGGATGGATTCCCGGTACGACGTCGACCACCTGAGGATCGAGGAGATCGGAGGCGGCTGAAACATCGCCTGCAAACAGCCTTTGAAAGAATTCTTCGGCCACCATGACGCGGGGATCCGCCATGAATCCATCCTTTCGCTCCACTCGCACGGCCGACGCGACCAGTGTGCTGCCCCAGACGGGCGCTCGTCGACCGCGCGCTGAACCCGCACCATGAGAAGCGTCCGGCGCCGACGAGGTCGAGGACCGACTCTTCACCAGATTCTGAGTGGCGGGGGGAGGATTTGAATCTCCGACCTTCGGGTTATGAGACCCAGGCGAACCGTCCACCAGGTGATTCCGCTGCCAATCACCATGACGCTGCATTGGCACTCCACCTGGGTCGACCTGTCCATCAGCGGGTTTGACCTGGGACGCGACTGATGACGGGACACATCGTATCCGTGGGATTTTCGTGGGATGAATCGTCGACATTCCGTTGAGTTCGGAACTGACAGGTGAGCATGACGGAGTCACCCAAATGAGCTCGCAGCCTTCTACTCAGACACCACATAGGGCCGAGTCTCGGCCGCTCCCAAGAGCGCACCACGGTGACTAGATGGCAACCCTTCATCGAGGCGCCGCTCAATCAGCGCGTCCAGGCCGAACCGCCCCGACCCAAAGATCGCAACGATGAGGGCGAGGACCGCCAGCGCCAGGTTCAACTGATACCCGGGGGGCTGCGCAGAAGAGTTGATCCCCGTTGCCCAGGTCACGGTGATCATCGCCAGCACCATGTCCCCGAAGAGGGCGAGGCCGGCAAGACGTGAGAGGAAACCGAAAGCCAGAGCCACGGCGCTGCTGAACTCGACCAACCCTCCCAGGACGGCG
>DASXBZ010000079.1:0-9709 GCA_036491435.1 Acidimicrobiales bacterium | reverse complement strand
AGCCTGCTGCGCAAGAGCCCACCTCAGAGCCGTCGATCACGGCGCTGAAGCCCGCCTCGGCCAACCCCGCTACGGTGTCCCCTCCTATGGCAGAGGAGCCGGCTGCGGCTGCGCCAGAGGTCGTCGAGGAGCCTGGGCCCGGATCGGACACGGCCCACGATGAGTTCGTCGCCGAGGATGTAGTTCCGGCTCCCCCTCCTGTCGAGGAGCACGAGAAGGCGGAGATGACGGAGAAGCCGAAGTCGCAGAAGGCGCAACGGACGGCGAAACAGTCCGATCCGGACCTGGTCGGCGGGGCGACGATGCGGACCCCGTCCATCCGCGATGAGGCCACAGAGCTGCTCAACGGGTCGAAACCGGCGGCGCGTGAACTGCCCCGGGTGATCGCCATCGCCAACCAGAAGGGCGGCGTCGGGAAGACCACGACGACGGTGAACCTCGGGGCGGCTCTCGCCGAACAGGATTATCGGGTGCTGGTCGTCGACTTGGATCCGCAGGCGAATGCCACGACGGGCCTCGGCGTCGAGGCCCGCAATTTCGAGCTCTCGATGTACGACGTGATCATGAGGGACCAGGCCCTCGAGGACTGCATCGAGCCCACCAGCGTCAAGAACCTCTTCGTCGCCCCAGCGACCATCGACCTGGCCGGCGTGGAGATCGAACTCGTTCCGGCCTTCAGCAGGGAATTGAAGCTCCGCCGTGCCATCGAGACCATCGTCGACGATTTCGACTTCGTGTTGATCGACTGCCCGCCATCACTGGGGCTCATCACCGTCAACGGCCTCGCGGCGGCCCACGAGGTCCTGGTGCCGATCCAGTGTGAGTACTACGCCCTCGAGGGCCTCAGCCAGCTCCTGCGCAACGTGAACCTGGTCTCGACCAACCTGAACGAGACGCTCGAAGTGACAACCATCGTCCTAACCATGTACGACGCTCGAACCCGCCTGTCCGTCGACGTCGCCAACGAGGTGAGGCAGCACTTCTCGGAACGGGTCTGCCGCGTTGTGATCCCCCGGACGGTCCGCCTTTCCGAGGCCCCGTCGTTTGGACAGCCCATCACGGTTTTCGATCCCGCATCGCGTGGCGCCGTGGCCTACCGCGAGCTGGCCAAGGAGGTGAGCAATGGCGCGCCGCAGCGGACTCGGTAAGGGGCTCAGCGCCCTCATTCCCAGTGAAGCGGTCGGGGAGTCCGACTCGATCCTCCGGGTCGTACCGATCTCCCACATCCGCCCCAATTCCTTCCAGCCCCGTAGCAACTTCGACGAGGAGTCCATGGCCTCGCTGGCCTCCTCGATCAAGGCCGTGGGCCTGCTCCAGCCGGTCCTCGTGCGTGAGCTCAAGGACGAGGGCGAGAGCTACGAGCTGATCGCGGGGGAGCGGCGCTGGCGGGCGGCGCGCCGGGCCGGCCTTCAGACCATCCCGGTCCTCGTCCAGCGGGCCGACGACGTGGCGAGCCTGGAACAGGCGCTGGTCGAGAACCTCCACCGGGTCGACCTCAACGCGCTCGAAGAGGCCGCCGCCTACCAGCAGCTGATCGACGAGTTCGGCCTTACTCACGAGCAGGTGGCCTCGCGCATGGGGAAGGGGAGGGCGACCGTTACGAACACCCTCCGCCTCTTGCAACTGCCCGCCGGCGCCCAGCGGGCGCTCGCGGAGCGGACGATCTCGGCGGGCCATGCCCGGGCTCTCCTCGGGACGCCCGATCGGGCCCTGCAGGAGAGGCTCGTCGAGCGGATCGTCGAGGAGGGCTTGACGGTCCGGGCGGTCGAGGATCTCGTGCGCAGCGGCGGCGTGGACCTCCGTGTCGTGCCGCCCGCTCCTGAGGAGCCGCCCGAGGAAAAGGCCGAGGAAAGGGCTGGGAAAAAGGGTGATACCTCAAGTACTACCGAGGGAGTGAGCCGTCGCGCGCCGATGAAGAAGCTCCCCGAACCCGGCGTGCTCGAGCTCGAAGATCTGTTGTCGACCTACCTCAACACCCGCGTCAAGGTCGACATCCAGAATCGCCGGGGCCGCCTAGTGGTGGAGTTCGCCACCCTCGAGGACCTCGAGCGCATCTATCGCGCCATGGTCGGTGACGGAGGCGTCGCGTAGTTCGCGCAACTGTCAAGGGTCGGTTCAGCTTCATCCACAACCTGTGCATGATGTTGTGGATTGTCACCTCGGTCACGTGCCGGAAGCGTTGATCACACAACCGTCGCGGACGGCGCGCGACCGTTGAACTGGGCGGTAACCGCCCTGGTGATTACGGGTAATTCGACATCTCGGCGGTCAGTCCCAGGAAGCGTCCGCCCAGTGGCCGAGAGCGACCGAGAGGGCGTGCGCGAGCACAGGTGCCCGTTCCACGACGGTGCTCGCCGGCCCGATCTCGACCAGCACGGCAGGCATCCGTGTCTCACGCAGGAGCGGGACCGACATGCCCTGAACGCCCGCGTCCTCCACCTCCAAGGCCCGGGGAACGGTGCCCTGGACGAGCTCGGCCAGGCGGCGGCCGCCGGGGGACTCGTCATGGGTCCCCGACCAGAAGGCAGTCCGGCACGAGGAGGTCGAGGGATTGAGCCGCAGGGCGATGAACACGTCGACGCCCAGCTCGTTGGCCTCTTTGGCCTGGATGGACGCGTCGGGGTGGTGGAACTCGCTGACCCGGGTCCCGCCCAAGGTGAGCCGGCGCCGCAGGGCACCGGTGACGCTGCCGAGCCCACCGCTCTCGCCGACCGCGACATGCCGACCGCGCAGGGTGGGTGGCGAGTCCCGCAGAACCGCGCGTTCGCGGACGAGCGAGACCAACGCCTGGTCGCTGTGGCGGCTCTCGAGGCGCAACAGCTCGCTGAGGGTTGCCGCGCCGACGATGGCGTCGACCGGCACGCCTGCGTTGCGCTGGAACTCGCCGAGCGCCCACACCGTGGCGTCGCCGAAGATGCCGTCGATGCGGCCCGTGTCGAACCCGAGAGAGCACAGGCGCTGTTGGAGCTCGGCCACGTCGTCACCCCGCAGCATGGGGGTCCGGCGGTACAAGAAGCGGTCGCCCAGCCGAAAACCCGCCTCGACCAGGGTGTTCCATGTCTGCGCGCCGCAGACCCCGTCGACGCGGAGGCCGCGGAGGCGCTGGAAGGCCTGGACCGAGGCGCGGGTGGCCGGGCCGAAGATGCCGTCGGGATCGACGGGTGCGCCCGGGAGGATGGCGCTCAGTCGCTGTTGGACGTCGGAGACCGCGGGGCCCCGGTCGCCGATCGCCAGGGGCAGGCCTACAGGTACGCCGAGATCTCTTCGAGCAGCGCCGCCTTGGGCTTCGCCCCGATCAGCCGGGCCGCCGGCTCGCCGTCCTTGAAGAGGATCAGCGTCGGGATGCTCATCACGTCGAAGCGGCGCGTCACGTCCAGGTTGTCGTCGATGTTGAGCTTCGCGATCCGGACCTTGCCCTCCTGCTCCTCGGCGATCTCCTCGAGGACCGGAGTGATCATCTTGCACGGGCCGCACCATTCGGCCCAGAAGTCCACCAGGACGGGGACATCAGACCCTTTGACATTCTCGTCAAAGGTAGCGTCGGTGAGGGTCTCGATCTTCTCGCTCATTCCATCTCCTTGTCAGCGTGTCCAACGCTCGGGCGAACGGTTCTGTTCCCGCCGACCGTGGCGGCTATTCGCCCTTCGCCATCTCCAGCCAACGCTCGGCGTCGATGGCGGCCATGCAGCCCGACCCGGCCGAGGTGACGGCCTGGCGGTAGTAGTGGTCCTGGACGTCGCCGCAGGCGAACACCCCGTCGACGCTGGTCCGGGTCGTGCCGTCGAACGTCTTGACATAGCCATTGTCCTCGAGCTCGATCTGACCCTTGAGCAGGGAACTGTTGGGCTCGTGGCCGATGGCCACGAACAGGCCGGTGGCGTCGAGCTCCGACTCCTCGCCGGTAACCGTGTCCTGCAGGCGCAGCCCGCTCACTTTGGTGTCCCCGCAGACGTCGGTGACCGTGCTGTTCCACTTGAACTCGATCTTGGGGTTGTCACGGGCGCGGTCCTGCATGATCTTGGAGGCCCTGAGCTCGTCGCGACGGTGGATGACGGTCACCTTTGATCCGAATCGGGCCAGGAAGAGCGCCTCCTCCATGGCGGAGTCGCCGCCGCCGACGACGGCGATGTGCTGGTCGCGGAAGAAGAAGCCGTCGCAGGTGGCGCACGTCGAGACGCCGTAGCCGAGCAGGCGCTCTTCGTTGGGCACACCGAGCATGAGCGAGCGCGCGCCCGTCGCGATGATGAGGGTGTCGGCGAGCACGGTGGGCCCGTCGGCGTCGGGATCGCCGACGAAGACGTGGAACGGCCACGGCGACACGTCGATGCGGCTGACTCTTTGGGTGCGGATCTCGGCATCGAACCGCATCGCCTGGGCCCGCATGATGCCCATCAGCTCCGGTCCCATGATCCCGTCGACGAACCCGGGGTAGTTCTCGACGTCCGTCGTGAGCATGAGCTGGCCGCCCGGCTGGTCACTGGTCGACGACGGCTCGCCTTCGTAGACGAGTGGTTCGAGCTGGGCGCGGGCGCTGTAGAGCGCGGCGGTGAGGCCGGCCGGCCCGCTGCCGATGACGACGACCTTGCGGCGCTCGACGTGCTCGGCGCGCTCAACGGGCTCAGTCATCGGGTGCCACGCCCCGCCGTGAGTAGAGGATGGCGCCGGCGAGGCTGAACAGGAGGCCGAGGACGATGTAGGAGGCCCAGACCCGGTGACCCAGGATGGTGCTCACCCGGATGAACCCGATGCAGAACATGATCACGACGGTGATGCCGACCACGGCGATCACCACGCCGAAGACGATGCCACGGGCGGCGACGACGGCCGGGCGGACGGCCTTGTCGTTGACGGTCGCGACGACCGAGTCGATCGTGTCGAGGGCACGAGCGGACAGCGCGTCAGAAATATCGTTCTCAGCCACGGGGTGAGACTACCCGCCGGGGTTGGGGCTAACTGCCGGTTCCGGCGCTCCTGGCAGGGACGATGTAGCAGACGCCGACCGTGTTCGGCCCGGCGTGCGTACCCACGACGGGGCCGAGCTCGACATGGAGGAGCGGGTGCTCGGTGGCGACGTCCTCGAGCTTCGCCTGGACGCCGACGAGGTCGTCGCAGGCCCCGTCGGCCACGGCGATTCGCTCGACGGGCGCGTCCGCCTTGACCTTGTCTACGAGGTACGCGATCGCTTTGGTCCGCGTCCGCTGCTTTGACTCCTCGGCCACCTCGCCGTCCTTCAGCTGGATGACCGGCTTGATGTTCAGGACCGAGCCGAGCAGGGCACGGGCGCTGCCGATGCGGCCCAGCCGCTGCAGGTGCTCGAGCCCGCCGAGCACGCCGTAGATACGGGTCCGGGGGATGCGGTCCTCGGTCGCCGCGGCGACGTCGTCGAGGCTCTTGCCGGCCGCGGCGTCCTCGGCGGCGGCGATGGCGAGCAGGCCCTGGCCCATGGTCAACGAGAAGGTGTCGATGACGCGGATCGGTGCCGCGGAGAACGATTCGGCCGCCGTCACGGCCGAGCCGTACGTGCCTGAGACCTTGGACGAGATCGTCAAGCAGAGGACGGCGTCTGCGCCTTCGTCGACGGCCTGCTGGTACGCGGCCTGGAAGGCGCCCGGCGACGGCGCCGAGGTCTCGGGCAGGTCGCCCTTGCCGCTGCAGCGGTCCCAGAACTCCGTGGGGCTGAGTTGGCGGCGGTCCTCGAGCTCCTCGTTCCCGAAGCGGATGGTGAGCGGCACGACGACGATGCCGTGCTCCTTGACGAGCTGGTCGGACAGGTCGCAGGCACTGTCGGTCACGATGTGGACGCCGGGCATGGCAGGGAGTCTGCCACGCACGACGGGCGACGAAGTGGCCCGTCGGCTGGCTGTCGTGGCTCCTGGGTCAGGTCAGGGGCGATACGGGACGATGCGAGGCGTGTCGAGCGGCCGCGTCGGTCGGGCCGGCGGCTCGGGAGGCGGCGGGGGAGGCGGGCGGCGGCGGGCCGAGTCGTGCCGACGGCCGAGCCAGATCACGCAGGCGCCGAAGGTGATGCCGCCCGCGACGATGGCGCCCACGACACGAGCGAACAGGCCGGCGGTGCTCGTCGATCCCGACAGGTTGGAGACGAGCAGGACCACGACGGCCATCGGGATGGACGCGACGATCACTCGCCAGAGGGGCGTCCAGCTCTCGGAGGGCGCCAGGCGGCCGAACCACTGGTGGAAGACAGCAAGCGCCAGGAGCGCGGCCACGGTGTAGGCGATGGAGAGCGAGAGCGCGAGGCCGCGGACACCGAGCGGGTGCACCAGCGCCAGGGCCAGGACGATGTTGAGGGCGTTCTCGATGAGGTACAGGAAGAAGGCGACCTTGGTCCGCTGCATGGCCTGCAGGACACGCACGAAGTAGAGGTAGGCGCAGAAACCGGGCAGACCGAGCGCGAACATGGCGAGCGCGGCACCCGTCGTGGCGGTCTCGGCGGGCGTACTGTGGCCGATGCCGAGGAGCAGCGCGACGGCGGGTTTGGCCAAGAGGAGCATGCCGACGGCGGAGGGGATGACGAGCGCGAGGACGGCGCGGAGGCCACCGCTCATGCGATGCAGGAACGCCTCGGTCTGGTCGGTCGACCACTTCTCGGCCAGGTCCGGCGTGACGACCGACATGATGGTGACGGCGATGATGCCGTAGGGCAGCTGAAAGAACGCGTACGCGTACGTGTACGAGGACACCGGGTCCGGCCCGGCGACCGAGCCGGCCAGGATCGTGACGATGAACAGCGCGACCTGGTTGGCGACCACGAAGCCGAAGGTCCACGCGCCGAGACGCGCGATGTCGTGGAGGGCGGTGTCGCGAAGGTTCCAGCGCCAGCGCAAGCGTCCGAGATTGGCCTGCAGGAGGCTCGGGACGAGGGCGACACCTTGGAGGACGACGCCGAGCGACGTCCCGAGGCCGAGGAGGACCAACTGGCCGTGGTGCTGCTCGACGCTGGCGAGCGAGGCACCGTGGCCGGCCCAGAGGCCGAACCAGATCAGGATCGAGATGCAGACGATGTTGTTGACGATCGGTGCCCACGCCACGGCCACGAAGCGCCGGCGGGTGTTGAGGAGGGCCGCGGCGAGCGCGAAGAGCCCGTATGCGGCGATCTGGATGACGAACCACCGGAGGAACGTGGTGGCGACCGCTCGCTCGAGCGCAACCCGGTGCGCTTCCGCCGCGGTGGCATGCGTGTCGAGTGAGGTGAGGGCGTCGATGATGTAGGGCGCCGCGACCAAGGCGGCGACGGTGGTCGCGAGGAGGACCACGACCGAGACCGAGACGACCGCGGAGATGGACTCGAAGGCCTCGGATTCGGACTTGTTGGACAGCCGGTCGACGAAGACGGGGATGAACGTGGCCGACAGCACGCCGCCGAGGACGACGTCGTAGAGCATGTTCGGCGTCGTGTTGGCCAGGTTGTACGAGTCGGCGAGGAATGTCTGGCCGAGCGCCCAGGCCAGCGCGACGAAGCGGAGGAGGCCGGTGACCCGGGAGACGCCGGTGCCGAGGGCGACGTAGACCGCTGCCGTGCGCAACGGGAGGGTGCGGGCGCGCCGGGCGGCGGTCATGTCAGCTGGCCCGGAGGCGCTTGCGGCGGGCCTTGCGCCAGGTGCGCGCCCACCACACGAGGAGGACGACGCCGGCCAAGACGGTGAGGGCAACGCCGACGAACGAGATGGCCGTCGAGTGGACGGTCAGCACGGTGTGGGCCAGGAGGAGCTGCCCGTTCGACGTATGGAGCAGGACGTCGATCGGCAGTCGGTCACCGGACGTGCGGGCCTGTGCCGTCACGCGTACCGACGTGGTCGGGCGGTCAAGCGTGAGCCGGCGCGTGTTCCCGTTGGGAAACGTGAATTTGTCGCTGGCGAGCGTCACGACGACGTTGACCGGATAGGGGGCGGACGAAAGGACAGTGATCGGGATGGACGCCTGGCGGGCGGTGAAGGTGACCGTCTCCTGGCCCGCGAGGCTGATCCGCCCGGTCTGGTCGGTGAACGCCCGCTGGTACGAGGCGAGCGCGGCGGCGCGGCGTGGTGCGCTCAGCCCCTGTCGTTCCGTGCTGAGTAGCCCGTCGGAGAGGGCGACCATTTCCGGCGGGACGTGCCCGCTGATGGCACCCGTGTACGAGGACAGTTGTTGGCGTGCGAGCCCGATCTTCACGGCGGCCCCGTGCGTGATGCCGTGGGTCGCCGGCCCGGCCTGCAGGTGGCGGAGCGCTGGCTCCCGGTTGCCACCGACGGGCACCTTCTGGAACAACTGGTCGAGGGTCACCGGCGTCAGTGCCGCGTTGCCGCTCAACCCGCGGAGCAACGTGTCGAGAAACGACTTGGAAGCCT
Source organism: Acidimicrobiales bacterium (assembly GCA_036491435.1). Classification (GTDB taxonomy): domain Bacteria; phylum Actinomycetota; class Acidimicrobiia; order Acidimicrobiales; family RAAP-2; genus Bog-473. Next base: position 1,364 of record DASXBZ010000079.1, on the reverse strand, counting down.
GCCAGCTCGGCGGCGGCATGATCACGACGCCTCGGGCCTGCGCCAGGGCCGCGTTCTCGAAGTGGACGAAGAACAAGCCGGCGAGCAGCTGTTCGGCGCCGAGGACCGGGTCGTTGGGGTGCGCGGTGAACCGAGCGCTGAGCGACGAGTCGGCCGCCATCGCAGTGATCGTCGACCCGTGCCCCAGGTCGAGGTTGAACGGCTGGGCAAACGTGTAGTTGCTCAGGCCGGCGCTGGTGAGGTCACCCTCGTTCAGGACCAGCTGCGACGAGCCCACCTCCTGCAGGCCCGTGGCGAGGTCGGCGCTGTCGCCCTGGGAGAACGAGGACGTGGTGTCGACCCAGGGACCAGCCGCGGGCCGCAGGCCCGCGGCGTGGAGGATCTCGTTGCCTCTCGTCATCTGCGCCTTGATTTCGCCGGGGATCTTTGCCTCCGACATGGCGGCGACATCGACGGGCTCGTAGGGCTGATCCAGCACCTGCTCGCCGTCCAACGAACCGAGTTGGGTCAACGCCCGGGTCGTCGCCTTGGGCTCCGGGACCGCCGACTTCTGCACGCCCGCCGGGTTCACGGCGAGCGTCGTGGGCACGTCGGTGTTGGCGGCCAACACCGCCGCGAGCGTCTTCGTGTCGGTGGCCGTGGAGTCCGGGAGCACGAGCCCGACGTTGAGCGGACCGCCGTTTCCGATGGAGCCAGGGGCGTTGGCCTCCTGGTAGGTGAGGAACGTCGTGAGACGCGCGACCGGCGTCGTCGAGCCCTGCTTGTACAGCGCGATCGCGACGGGGTAGACGTCGCCGCACTCGCCGCGCAGCGGCGTGCAGCCCATGTCGATCGTCAGCGTTTCGGGCGCGCACATGCCGGTGCCACTGGTCGGGGGCGTGTCGCGCGTGTCGCGCAGCACGGTCACGCAGGAGGACGCGGTGGACTCCTGGCCCTGGCTCCCACTGGTCAACGTGACGTCGGAGTAGCGGCCCAGCACGTTGCCACCGGGCGTCCCGTCGATCGCCTGTTGGAGCTGCGACGCGTTTTGGATTCGTGAGTAGTAGGTCATGCTCACTCGAATGCCTGCCACCGGCCCCTGTGAGGCGTTCACGCCCACGGTCAGGTTGAACCAGGGCTGATCGGGCGTGACCCAGTTGGTCTGGGACACCAGGGTGAGCGGGGGAGTGTCCGTCGTGGCGCGCGCGACAACCTCCGGAGCACCTCCGGAGGTGGCGGGAGCACTGCCGAGGAGTACGGCAGCAACCACGGCGAGCGAGCAGAGGGCAGTCCTGCCCCAGCGCATCGACACAGGGAGAGGCTAGAGGGCGCACTACCGTGGGCGGGTGCAGTCCACGTCGGTTCCTGAACGGTTCCGCCCGTAT
>DASXBZ010000078.1:0-13354 GCA_036491435.1 Acidimicrobiales bacterium | reverse complement strand
AGATGAACGAGGCGCGCTAGCCTCACCCCGAACTATGGCGTCCGCGTCTTCTCCACGCGTGCTGCGCGCGCTCGATCCCGCCGAGAAGTACTTCTGGCTGATCTATTTGCTCAACCGCATGACCGCCGTGTTCTACGTGGGGGCCGAGCGGACCTTCGAGGAGGACGAGCTCGCGGGTGCACTCGCCGCCATCCAGCGGCGGCACCCGTTCCTTCGCTCGCGGGTCGAGGTCGTGGACGGGGAATACGCGTTCGTGGAGGTGGACGGGAGCGTCCCAATCACGGTGATGCCGCTGGCGCCGGGCGCTCCGGTGCCGATCCCGGAGTTGGAGCTCTGGCCGTTCCCCGACTCGCCGCATCCGTTGATCCGGTGCTTCTACCTGCCGGTCGTGGGCGAGAACCGTTCGGTGCTGGCGCTAGTGATGCACCACATCTTCCTGGACGGCAGCTCGGGCCTGTTCATGATGCGCCAGTTCGTGCGCGCCCTCGAGGGCAGCGACGACGTCGACCTCTCCGCGTCCGACGCGGTGCCGCCCGCGGTCAGCTCGCGCTTTCCCCCCGAGTTCGCGTCGCCGCGGACGGCGGCCCAGGTGCTGGGCACCATCAGGGCCGAGCGGGAGGGGCAGCCGCCGCCCGACGTCCTGCCGTTCCACGACCGCCATGCGCCGGCCACGCGTCCCCGCCACGACCTGCTCGTCGTCGCCGGTGACGACCTCACGGCCCTGGTGGCGAAGGCGAAGGAGACGGGCGCGACCGTGACCGGCTACATCGACGCTGCGTTCCTGGAGGCAGCCGCCGACCTCTTCGACGACGACGAGGCCCACTGGATCTGCCTCGCGAGCGCGACCGACCTGCGGCCCCGCGCCCAACCGCCGCTGCCGCACGACGACATGCAGCTCGCCATCGGCATGCTGTGCACGCCGTATCTCGTCTCGAGCGCGACGAGCGAGGCGCTGCCGCGCCAGATCGGCGAACAGATCCGCCGCGAGGTCGAGCGCGGCGAGAGCCACCTCTTCTACCGCTTCGGCCGCACCGCCACCTACCCTCCTACCGACGAAGGGCTCGCCGCCTTCACGAAGTGGGTGGACTCGACCCCGCAGAACGTCACCGTCAGCAGCACCGGGGTGCAGGACGACACCGGTGACCCCGCGTGGTGCCGCCGTATCTCGGCGACGATGTTGCCCGGCCCGAACCAGCTGGCCTTCACCGCCGTGACGACCTACCGCGGCGAGATGGTGCTGAACGTCTCGACCGACGTCGCCAAGATGTCGCCGGAGCTCGCCGACCGCTTCGTCGACGAGCTCGTCACGCGCCTCGGGGCGCGCTGCGAACAGACGACGACGTACTCGCCCGAGGCAGGCAACGTGGTGTCGGGGTGACCGGGTGCCTCAATGCGCACGACGGGACACCAGGATCTGGGTCTGCACGTCGCCGTCCAGCGCCGGCGACGCGTCGCGAGACGACCAGACGTTGGTGCGGAGGAATTGCTCGAAGTCGCGGGCGCGGGCCGCATCGTCGAAGTCGAGGTCGAGGCTGATGGAGCGGTCGTCCCCCTCGGGCTGGAGGAGCCGTTCGGCCCTCACTCCGGCCTGCTTGCGCACCTCGGCGAAGGCACCGAAGGCTGTCAGCCAGGTGTCGAGGTCGGTGACGGCGTGCTCGATGCGCAACGTGACCATGGAAGCTCCCTCGTCCGTCCCGTCGTCCCGGCCCATGCGTTAGTAGGGCACCTGTGTCTGGGTGAGTCCGTTCGCCGGGCTGCGCCCCGAAGTTTGACGACAGAACTCGAGCGCCTCGAGCTCGAGGACGGCGCCGGCGGATCCGAACTCCCACGTCCCTCCGGCGGGCCCATCGAGGCGAAGACTGACCGGCTGGCCGTGTCGGGCGGCCCACTCGCGCACGAGGTCGTCCACGATTACGCCGTCGTGGTCGGGCGTGAGTGTTGGCTTCACGCCGGTAGTGGCGGCGATGTCGAGGCGGTGCATCCAGGGGTCCCGGGTCAGGATCGTCTCGGTCAGGAACCCGATGGTCCAGGCCTCCTCGACTCCGTTCACCGTCTGCAGCTGGGGCATCGCCCGCCGGCGCAGGAAGCCGGGGATCATGCGGCGCCACCGGGCGGCGCGGGGGACCGTGCGCTTCCACGCGGCCCGGATCTCATCGGGCGTCTCCTGCGCGTGCTTGTCCACCTGCACGCCGCACAGCGCCTCGACGAAGTCGCCGCCTCGCTGGCTGGCGGCGCGCATCTGACGCCGCTGCTCGAGCGGCGACGCGGCCATCTCGGCGATGCCCAGCATGTGGCCGGCCATCTGACGGACATCCCACGGCGGGCAGTTGGTGGGCGCCGCCCACTGGGCGCGCGTGAGCAGGCCGAAGAGATCGCTGACGCGTTCGTACTCGGTGCCCGCCAGGCGCATCGCCGTGCTGCGGTCGAGGGTCGAATGCCTGGGCACTGGGGTCTGCGTGGTCATGGCCGCCTCCGGGCTGCTGCTTCCTTGCTCAGCATATCTAAGAGCATTAGATTAATCAAGAGATGATAGAGGAAACGACGAGAGACCGGCGGGCGGAGCGGCGTGACGCGACCAGGGCCGAGATCCTCGATGCCGCGTGGCAGCTCGCTCGGACCAACGGGCTGGGAGGCCTGTCGCTCGGCGACATCGCCCGCCGCATCGGGATGAAGACGCCGTCGCTCTACTGGTACTTCGAGTCCAAGCACGCCGTCTACGACGCGATGTTCGTGCAGGGCAACGAACTGTTGCTCGATCGGTTGCGTTCCGCCCGGTGGGGCACGACGCCCCGCTCGGTATTGCGCGCCGTCGCACGCACGTTCGTCGAGTTCAGCGTCGAAGACCTCGCCCGCTACCAGTTGCTGTTCCAACGGTCGCTGCCCGACTTCGAACCCTCGCCGGAGGCGTACGCCGCGGCCGTTTCGGTGATGGAGCAGATGCGCGCACGGTTGGCCGGCGTGGGCGTGACACGCCCAGCGCAGTTCGACATGTGGACCGCGTTGGTCGCGGGTCTGGCGTCGCAGCAGACGGCCAACGATCCGGATGGCGATCGGTGGTTGCGCCTGGTCGACCCCATGGTCGACATGTTCCTGGCGACGATCGGCCCGCGAGGTGGATCGACCTGAGCCCTACGAGAGCAACGAAGTCACGGCGGCCGCCACGATGTTGGTGCCGCGCATGTCACCGACCAACCCGGACTCCATGCGGTTCATGACGTAACAGACGGTGAGCTCGGCGTCCTGGTCCATGATGATCACGGAGCCGCCGTAGCCGCCCCAGTAACAGGTCCGCGGGCCGCCGGGGATCTCGGGCGGGTTGGCCAGGCCGTAGCCCATGCCCATGCGCTGGGGGACCCCGAGCACCTTGTCGATGCCCTCGGCCTGCACCTCGAAGATGGCGTCGGTGGACTCGGCGGAGAGCAACCGGACACCGCGGGCCTGCCCCCGGCCGGCGATGACCGACTGGATGGCGGCGACCGAGCGGGCGTTGCCCTGGCCGTTGGCGGCGGGGATCTCGGCCCGGCGCCACCATTCGTGGTGCGCCATGGACGCATCCAGGGGCGGGTTCATGAAGGTCCGCAGCATGAGCTCGCTGATCTGGCCCTCCATGCCCTCGAAGTCGATCGGGGGCGGCGGGACCACGTTGGACACCCGGTGGTCCTCGCTCGCGGGGAGCCCGATGTGGAAGTCCGCCTCCAGCGGCTTGGCCACCTCCCGAGCGAACCAGGTGCCGATGGTGTCGCCGGTGATGCGGCGCACGATCTCGCCGATGAGGTAACCCTGGGTAACGGCGTGGTACCCGGACCCGGTACCCGGCTCCCACCACGGAGCCTGCGCCGCCAGGAGCCGCGTGCACAGGTCCCAGTCGGCCAACTGTTCGGCGGCGAGGGGCTCGTCCCAGCCGGAGAGCCCGGCCGTGTGCCCCATGACGTGGCGTACCAGGACGTTCTCCTTGCCCGCCTGCGCGAACTCGGGCCAGTACGTGGCCACGGGGGCGTGGAAGTCGAGCTCGCCGCGGTCGTAGAGCATCAGCGCGCAGAGGAACGTCATCGTCTTGGTCGTGGACCAGACGTTGGTGATGGTGTCGCGCTCCCAGGGCCTGGTCTTCCCCTCGTCGGCCCAGCCGCCCCAGATGTCGACGACCGGCTCGCCGTGCACGAAGACGGCAACGGAGGCGCCGAGATCCTCGCCCCGGTCCAGCTGGCCGGCCAGCGTGGTGCGGACGGACTCGTAGCGCGGTTCACAGGTGCCCTGCACCTCTGCCATGGGGACCCCCGATCGGTCGGTTCGACGGTGCCGGGCTGGTGCCGGCGTCTGTCGAACCGGCAACCTAGTCGGGAGCGCGGCGGCGGAGACGGCCCGGGCGGCGCGCTCGACGAAGTGGACCGAAAGGCATCGGTGTCGAGCGGGCCCCGAAGCCGGGGCTCAGGCGGAGATGCTCAGGCGGCGGTGCCGGTGAGCTGGGCCAGCAGGCGCCACGCCGCGATCTCGTCGGCGACGCAGGACTTGAAGTCGCCCTGGGCCACGACGTAGCGCAGCCAGCACGGGTGGATCCGAAGAGTGTTCACGCCGTCGTCGGACGCCACCTCGATGTTGTCCACGTCGCTCGTGAGCTCGTAGCGCCACAGGGCTTCGAATTGCGAGCGGTTGGTGTCGTCGATGAGCTGGCGGACCATCTGCTCTGCGTCACTCAAGCTGTGCGTCATGTCCGATTCCTCCCCCAGGTCCCTAGGACCACAATTTCGGACTCCGACTACCACTGCACAACAGTGTGGCGGGGGAGGGGTGGAGTACCGGCGCATCCCGGTTGCGATCGCGGTGCTCGTGCGTAGGAATGGGGGTTTCCCCCCGTGATCGCGTGCACGAGCGCGCTCGGATCGCGCGTGGATAGGCGTGCGGTGCCGCGTCGTCGATGTGGGAGGCGACCCCGTCCGTCCGCCGGACCTGGTCCGGCGGTGCGGGGCGGCGCTCACCCCATGGGCACCCGCCACTCGACGACGGTGCCCTGTGGCTCGTTGGGCCGGAAATCGCACGTGCCCCCGAGCGAGGCCGCCCGCGCCGCCATGTTGCGGAGCCCGAACCCGCCCACCGGCTTGGTGCCGGGCACGAGCCCGCACCCGTTGTCGGCCACGACGAGACCGAGCTCGTGGCCGTCGGCGGTCACCGTGACGTCGACGGCGGTGGCGTCGGCGTGGCGGATGACGTTGGAGAGCGATTCGCGCAGCACGGCGAGGAACTGGTCGGCGATCTCGCGGTCGGCGATCGTGTCGACGGCGCCGTTGAACCTGACGTGGGGCCGGTACCCGAGGCGCTCGGCCGCGTCGTTGGTCAGCTGGAGGACCTCGGTCCGCACGCCCTTGCCGGCCGCCTCCTGCGCCGTGAGGTCGAAGATCGTCGTGCGGATGTCGGAGATCACGTTGTCGAGCTCCTGGACGACGTCGCGGAGGCGGTCGCCCGTCGTGCCGGGCATGGCGGGGACCATCGAGGTCAAGCGCATGCCCGCCCCGAAGACGCGCTGGATCACCAGGTCGTGGAGGTCCCGGGCGATGCGGTCGCGCTCGTTCGCCATATCGAGCGCGCGCAGCGTCTGTTCCGCCCGCCGGACCTTGATGAGGTTGTCGGCCCGGGCGCGCAGCTCGGCACTGTAGAAAGGCTTCAACATGTAGTCGTTGGCGCCGACCCGCAGCACGTTGATCCGTGCGGTGGAGTCGTTGCGTGCGGTCAGGATCAGCACGGGCGTGGACTCGATCGTCGAGTCGGCCCGGATCTCGCGCACCAGCTCGTCGCCGGTGAGCTCGGGCATCATGAAGTCGCAGACGATCAGGTCGGGTCTGAGCCGGCGGGCCATCTCGACGCCCTGGCGCCCGTCGAAGGCGGCGTGCACCCGGAAGGCCGACGCCAGGGCCTCGCACAGGAACTGGTTCATGTCCTGGTTGTCCTCGACGACGAGGACCAGCGGCTCGTCGACCTCGGCGTCGGTGCCGACGTCCGAGCCGGCGGCTCCGGGCCCGTCGGTGGGCGACGTCGACGCACGGCCGACGGCCACCGTTGGGTCGAGCACCCACTCAGCCGGCACGTCCTCGAGCATGCCGCTGCCGTCGGGGCGCACCTCGGTGCCGGCGGGGGCACGCAGCGGGAGCTCTACGACGAAGAGCGCCCCGCCCTCGGGCGCGTCGTCCACCTCGATGTAGCCACCGTGGAGCAGCACGAGCTCACGGGCGATGTGGAGGCCGAGGCCGGTGCCGGCGGTCTTGCGCCGGGCCGTGCCCTCGAGTTGGCGGAAGCGCTCGAACACCTCCTCGCGGTGGTCGATGGCGATGCCCGGGCCGCTGTCGGCGATCTCGATGCGCACGGCGTCGCTGCCGGACACCTCGCGCATCTCGATGCGCACGGTGCCGTCGGCCGGGGTGAACTTGAACGCGTTGGACAGCAGGTTGAGCAGCACCTGCTGGACGCGCCCCGGGTCGACCTCGACCGCCACCTCGCCCTCGGGCGCCACGACGATGAAGTGCACGGCGCGGTCGACGGCGAGCGTCTCGAAGCTGTTTGCGACGAGGCGCACCAGACGGGACATGTCGAGCTCGGCGTAGGTGAGGTCGAGCTTGGCCGCTTCGACCTTGGCCGTATCGAGGAGGTCGTTGACGTGGGTGAGCAGGACCCGCGCGTTGCGCAGGATCACCTCGAGGTCGTGCCGGACGGGGTCGTCGGCCGGGAGCCCGGCGTCGGCGAGGAGTCGCTCGGCCGGGCCCAGGATCAGGGAGAGCGGCGTGCGCAGCTCGTGGCTGACGTTGGAGAAGAACTGTGTCTTGAGCCGGTCGAGCTCCTGGGAGCGTGCGTAAAGGATCTCGAGCTGCTCGTTGGCCTCCTTCAGCGCCCGCCCGGCGTCGGCGACCTCGCGGGCCCGGCGGACGATCTCGGCCTCCATGGCATCGAGGCGCGATTGCTCGAAAGGCGGCTTGTTCTCCCGCTCGCGCACGACCCGGATGAAGTCGGTGACGTCCTGCACCTCGTGGATGATGTAGGCCAGCGACCCGTCCGCATCGAGCACCGGTGAGTTGTGGGGGCTCCAGAAGCGCTCTTCGAAGCCCCCGCCCGCGGACTCGGGTCGCGGCATGTCGTACTTCTGCACGGACATCGAGTCGTCCCGGAGCTCGCGGCGCACCCGGTCGAACGACGCCTTGAGGTTGCGCGTGCCCTCGGTGACCGGATCGTCGGGGTTGTCGGGGAAGGCTTCGAAAATGTTGCGCCCGACGATGTCGGAGCGAGCCGCCAGGGTGGCGGCGAGATAGGCGTCGCTGGCGGCGACGATGGTCAGGTCCGGATCCAGCACCAGGTACAGGCCGGGGGCCGACTGGAAGAGCGTCTGGAAGTCGGGCGCGAGCGGCGACGCGGCGAGCGCCGATGCGGGGTGGTGCGCGGTCACGGAGTCGTCACGGCTCGGGGCGGAGCCATGCCCTCTCGAGAATCGCCCATGGGTTTGACGGTCCTCCTGCTTTTGGCCCGAACCCCCGGGTTACGCTACACCGGCGCCGGATCGGCCTCCTCCGGCCTCAGGCCTCCAACGCCGGCTCGGGTTCCAACACGGCGCGCACCTCGCAGAGGCGCACCGGCGTCTTGACCCCCTTCATCCGGCGTGACTTCATGCGGCCGACGCGCACGTCGGCCAGCCCGCCCGCCGAGCTCGCCCCCTCGACGGCGTCCTCGGTGGCGAGCACCTGGCCGCCCTTCGCCGCCTCACACACCCGGGCCGCCACGTTGACCATGTGACCGACCACGTCGGTTCTCGTCACGGTCGCCTCGCCCGTGTGCACGCCGGCCCGGAGCCGCAGCGGGTCCGGGGCGCTCGCCTGGAGATCGAGCGCGGCCCGGATCCCCAGGGTGGGCTCGGGGAACGTGCACAGCAGCCCGTCGCCGAGATGCTTCACGATCCGCCCCTTCCAGCGCCGCACCGTGGGCGCGGCGCGCCGGTGGTGCTCGGCGATCAGGGCCAGCGCCGCCGCGTCGCCCCGGGCGTCGGTGAAGGCCGTGAACCCCTCGAGGTCCGTGAAGACGACGGTGAGCGCCTTGACCGGACCCTTGCCACCATCACCACCACCCGCACCGCCGTCGTCGTCGGAGGACAGCAGTTGGACCGCGGTCAGCCCGAGTGACGAGAGCTTGGACGGGTGGCGCTCGACGGTTCGCTCGAGGAACCGCCGCAAGATGTCGCCCGGCGCGCTCGACGAGATCGGCCCTTCGCCCGGCGCCTGCAGCCACTCCTGGTCGACCAGCCCGATCTCGAGCGCGGTGGCCGCGTCGTCGGGGTCGCTGCGGATCAGGTCGGCGGCCTTGCGCGCCGTGGCGCGGCGCAACGCCGCGAACGTCGCGGCACCCGCCTCGCGGGCCTTGCCGCCCCGCGCCGGTTTCTCCCCGCCGCCGCCGGGCCCTGTCGCGTCCGCCGCGCTCATGGCGGCCAAGCTACCGGTCCTCGGACAGCCCCCGGAACGCCTGGTCACGTCCCGGAAGGACGATGCGACGTGTCACCGTCACCGCATCGAGAAGCCGGCGGTCGTGCGACACGAGGAGCAGCGTTCCCTCGTAGCCCTCGAGCGCGGCCTCGAGCTGTTCGATCGCCGGCAGATCCAAGTGGTTGGTCGGCTCGTCGAGGACGAGGAAGTTGACACCCTTCGCGGCGAACGCGGCGAGCTCCGCGCGCGTGCGCTCGCCCGGTGACAGCGACGACGGTGGCCGCACCACGGCCGCCGCGCCCAGCCCGAACTTCGCCAGCTGCGACCGGGCCGAGGACATCGCCAGCCCGGTCGCCGCCATGAACGCGTCGACGAGGCTCGACGACGCGTCCGACAGCACGCGCCGGTCCTGTCCGAGCTCGCCGACCACGACGCTCGGGCCGATGCGCCGCGTCCCGGCGGCCAGCGGCAGGCGACCGAGCAGCGCCTCGACGAGGGTGGTCTTGCCCGACCCGTTGGGCCCGACCAGCGCGACCCGGTCGGCCCACGCGATGTCGAGCGTGAAGGGCCCCAGCACGAAGTCGCCCCGTTCGAGCACCGCGTCCTCGAGGTGCGCCACGACCGTCCCCGACCGGGTGGCCTCGTTGATGCTGAAGTGCAGGTCCCACCCCTCCCAGGGCTTCTCGACCACCTCCAGCGCCTCCATGGCCCGCTCGGTGCGCCGGGCGCGGGACGCCAGTCGCTCGGTGCGGTTGATCCGGAAGTCGCGCTGGGCCTTGTCGTTGTCCCGCGGGTTCTTCTTCTCCTTGCTGACGCCCGACGTCGCCCACTGCCGCTCGCGCTGGCCCCGCTGCGCCAGGTCGGCGCGCTGGGACTGGTACACGGCGTAGGCCTCCTCGGCGTGCGCGCGGTCGGCCGCCCGCTCGGCGAGATACCCGGCCCAGCCGCCCCCGTAGAGGCGCCCCTGCCGCGAGTGCTCCTCGATCTCGAGCACGTCGGTCACCGTCCCGTCGAGGAACGCCCGGTCGTGCGACACGATCACCATGCCGCCGCGTCGCCGCGTCACCATGCCCTCCAGCCGCGCCAGCCCGTCGAAGTCCAGATCGTTCGTCGGCTCGTCCAACAGCGTGATGTCGAAGCGCGCCAGCAAGATCGCCGCCAGCGCCACCCGTGCCTCCTGCCCACCCGACAGCGCGCCGCTGCTCCGCGCCGCCATCTCCGCCGGCAGCCCCACCTGATCGAGGACGCCGGCCAGCCGCGCCTCGAAGTCGGCGGCACCGAGCGACTCGTAGCGCGCCAGCGCCCCGGCGTAGTCGTCCTCCGCCCCGGGCCGCGCCTCGCCGAGGGCGGCCGCCGCCCTGGTCATCTCCGCCTCGGCCGCGGCGGCTCCGGTCCGCCGGTACAGCGCGTCGCGCACTGTCTCGCGCGGGTCGTGCTCGTGCTCCTGGCTGAGGTACCCCACCGTCGCGGTCGGCGGGTCGACCCGGACCACACCGCCGTCGGCCGGCTCGAGCAGGCCCGCGAGGAGTTGGAGCAAGGTCGACTTGCCGACGCCGTTGGGGCCGACCACACCGAGGCAGGTCTCTGGCCCGACGGTCAGCGACACGCCGTCGAGGACCGGCTCGCCGCTGCGCTCGAAGCGCAGCCCGCGCGCGGTCAGCGTGGCCGCGGTGGACAGCGAGGCGGCAGAGGCCGCGCGGGCCGGTGGCCGTGACGATGGCGGGGATGTCCGCCGTGATGGGGAACGAGAAGGCATGGCAGAGCTCCGGGTCCGGAAGCGGGACAGGGACGAGAACGACGAAGGCGCACGGCGTCGATGGGGCCGGCGGGGCGACGTCAGAGCTCTACAGCACGAGGAAGAGTGTAGCCCGCGCGCCCGACGCGGGGCTCCCGACCGCGGTTCGGCCGCGTCGCCGTGCCCGCTCCCTACGTGCGCAGGCTGCCAGAATGTCGCTTCCCACTATGCGATTCCTCAAGTCGACGCGCGTGCGCATCGTGGCGGCGGTCGTGTTCGTGCTCGTCGTCGTGTTCTGTGTCATGACGGCGCTCTTGTTCGTCTATCCCGACCTCAACGCGCCCGAGCGTTCGGACGCCATCGTGGTGCTCGGCGGCCACGGTGTGCCGGCGTTCGACAAGGGCGTCGCGCTGGCGAAGCAGGGCTATGCCCCGCGCCTCGTGCTGTCGCTGCAGAACTGGCAGAGCTGCCGACCGTACCGGGCGTACCTCGCCGTGCACGCGCCCACGATGCGGGTGAACTGCTTCAAGTCCAACCCGCAGACGACCCAGGGTGAGGCGCGGGCGATCGAGGCGTTCGCCAAGCACTTCCACTGGTCCCGCATCATCGTGGTGGTCCCGACGACCCAGGCCAGCCGGGCCCGCCTCCGGATCGGCCGCTGTTACTCGGGCCAGGTGCTCGAGGCCGCGTACTCCCCACAGGGCATCGGGCAGTGGCTGATGCAGTTCGCCTACGAGTGGGGTGCGATGTTCAAGGCGGTGGTGTTGCAGCCCGACTGCTGAACCACGGAGATGCCGGGGACCGCGCCCGGTCCCAGGCACGGCCGCGAAGGCCCTGGAGAGAAGCCACGGAATCGCAACCTTCCTGCGACGGCTCTTTGACGGCCCGCGTTGTACCTTGCTCACAGGGGCGCCGGCAGGGGGAAACCGGCTAGAGGGGGGAGCAGTGCAGGCGAGCGTCCGAGCCGTCGAGACACGTCAAGTGCCGACGGCCGACGCCGCCTCCATCTGCGAGACACCGGACCCCGGATCATCCGATCGCCAGCAGGCAACGACCCGCATCGAGCGCGTGTCGCCGCGGGTGATCGAACTGGTCGGGATCGCGGCCGGCATCGGGATCATCGCCGTCGTCGCACTCGGCTATCAGCTGTCGAACGACGTCTTCTGGCAGATGGCGTCGGGCCAGTGGATGCTCGCCCACCACTCGGTGATGGGCCTCGATCCGTTCAGCTACACCGAAGCGCACCGACGTTGGGTCACCGACGAGTGGGGCTCCTCGGTCGCCCTCGCCGGTCTGTCCAAGCTCGTCGGGAGCGCCGCCTACCCGCTGTACGCCATCGTGCTCGGTGGGCTCTGCCTGTTCGTCACGGCCGCCTACGCGCGCGCCCTCGGCGCCCGGGGTGGCCGGGTGGCGGCGATCGTCATCGTGCTGGCGTTGGGGATCTCCGGGGTGCTGGCGGGGGACCGGGGCCTCGACTTCTCACTCGTCTGGCTGCCGCTCGAACTTCTCCTGCTCACCAAGGCGCGCCGTGACCCGCGTTGGCTGTGGTGCCTGCCGCTGTTGTCCGTCGTCTGGGTCAACACGCACGGCTCGATCCTCATCGGGCTGATCGTGCTCGGCGTCGAGCTCGGCTGGTCGCTCGTGCCCGAGCGCATCGTCGGCCGCATCGGCGGCGTGCGCCAGTCGCCGCACACGGGCCCGCTCGCGTTGGCGTTGATCGGCTCGCTGGCGGCGTCGTTCATCACGCCCTACGGCCCGGGCCTGCTGGCGTACGACATCGGCGTGTCGATGAACGGTCAGATCGGCCAGTACATCAACGAGTGGAACTCCCCGGACTTCCACTCGGTCATGGTGGTGCTCGCCTACTGCGTCCCGCTCGCGGTGATGGTCGCGGTGGCGCGGACGAAGCGGTTCCCGTTGCTCGAGGGCACGTTGGCGGCGGTGTTCTTCGTCGAGGCCCTGCGCACCCAGCGCCTGGCGATCTATCTGATGGTGGTGGCCGCCGGCCTGGCGGCGACGCTCACTATGCGGCCCGCGTGGGGTACCACGGCCCGGCGAGTGGCGGTGGCCTTCTACGCGGTGCTCGCCATCGCCCTGCTGGCGCAGCCGTCGGTTCCCGCGGGCAGCATCTCACCGACGCTGCCGGCGCAGGCCTTCAACTACCTCGAAACGCATCCGGGCCGGGTCGTCACCGAGTACACCTGGGGCGACTACTCCATCGCCCGCCACCGGGCGACGTTCGCCGACGGCCGAACCGACCTGTTCGAGGGCAAGGTGCTCACCGAGTTCTTCGCCGTCACCACGCAGACCACGAACCCGGACCCCATACTCTCGGCGTACCACGTGTCCTACATCGTGTGGGCGCCGAACACCGGTCTGTCGATCTACCTCGAGCACGATCCGCGCTGGCGCGTCGTCGACCGATCCTCGGTCGCTCTGGTGTTCGCTCGCCGCTGAGCGGGGGACAGCGAAGAGCCCGGATTCGTCGCTGTCGCGGATCGAGCGACTGACGCAAGCGACTCACACCACGCCCGCCTGCCACCCGCTGGAACCCACAGACGGCAGACGGACGCGGTCATCACTCGCTCGTGGTTGCCGGCGCACCGGGAGTGCCGTCCCTCACCGGCGTCTACAACGTCGTCGGGGGCACTCCAGAAGGTGGTTTTACAGTCAGTTCCCCCGGTTCGAGGCCCTCCGTCTACGTACTCCAACCGTCGGGTACGGCAGGGGTGGCGGCGGTCGTCTGCGCTTTCTGCTCGCCGTAGATTGATGCCGCAACTACGCAGCATGCATGCGCTGTCCACGTTCGCCTGCTTCGAGCAACCTGCCGATCTCATCCACTTCTGCTCTGACCGATCGGGCGAACCAGGCTCGAGCAAGTCGGTCGTGAACCCAGCCCAAGAGGCTGTGGCCCAAGTCAAGCTCCTCAACGTGACGGATCTGAGTACCTCCGTCGACCTCATTGATCTCGAACCAAGCATGCAGGCTGCGGGGTACCCCGTGCTCGATGACAACGTCGATGTTGGTGGGCCGTTGCCAGGTGTAGCGAGTTATGACGGAACCCTTGAACCTTCCCAGAAACTTGCCATCCTCACGAGCAATCATCCCATTGGGAAGATCCGCCAACTTCGTAACCCAGATCATCTTTGTGTCCGCCTTGACGTATTGCGCG
>DASXBZ010000077.1:0-16398 GCA_036491435.1 Acidimicrobiales bacterium | reverse complement strand
GGTGACGCCGGTGCTCTTCGGCAAGTACCCCGACCCCGCTTCGCTGGCCGCGGCGAATCCCGAGGACGTCGAGGGGATCATCCACACGACCGGGTTCTTCAGGTCCAAGACCAAGAGCCTGATCGGCATGGCGGCCGCCGTGGTCGAGCGCTACGGCGGGGAGGTCCCCCCGGCGCTCGAGGACCTGGTCACGCTGCCCGGCGTCGGGCGCAAGACCGGCAACGTGGTCCGGAGCGTGGCGTTCGGGTTGCCTGGGCTCCCGGTCGATACCCACGTGCTGCGCTGCTCCGATCGCCTCGGTCTCACCGAGCGGCTCACCCCGAACGAGAGACGGGATGCCGTCAAAGTCGAGCTCGAGCTCAACGGCTTCATCCCTCCGGACGAACGCGGCGCGTTCAGCCTGCGCATGATTCTTCATGGACGCGAGACATGTGTGGCCAGAAAGCCGCGTTGCGAGACGTGCATAATGCGAGATTTCTGCCCGTTTGTGCGTTAACCGTCACGAAGGGGGCCATTTGGCCCCTTTTTAGGCAATTCCCGTGTCGCGTGATGAAAACTCGGACCTCTGGCGATACGATGACGACTGGAACCGGTTCCCGCCACCTGGTTCCAAATGAACCGTTGCTGGGATCCGCCTCCTGGCCGGTTCCACCAATGCCGGCCTTCGGGCCGGCATTGGTGCATCCGGACTGCGCCCTCTCGGCGGTCCCCCGCCAGTGGTATTACTCCAGGTGCTACCATCGAGGGCATGGTGACCAAGCGTTCGGTTTCGTTGGACGATGAGGTCGCCTCGTCTGTCGAGGAGGCGGCCAAGCAAGACGGCGTCTCGTTCAGCGCATGGCTCTCGACGGCCGCCGAGCGCCAGCTGCGAGTGCGCCAGGGCCTGCGCGGCGTGGCGGCCTGGGAGGGCGAGACCGGCGTGTTGAGCGCCGAGGAACTGGCCGCCGGTGAGGCGCTGCTCGCCAGGCTGCGCTCGGGGGTGTCGGGCGTGGCATCGCGCGTCCGGCGTCGGTGAGCAACACACGACGCGAGGGACTCGTCTACGGGCTCGGTGCCCTCCACGCCGCCGCCAGGGGCGACCGCATGATGTGGGCCCTGCACCGGGCGGCGCTGGCCAACGGGATCGTGCCGCTGGTTCCCGCGGTGACGGTGGCCGAGGGGTACCGCACCGAAGCCCGCAACGACCGCATCGCGGAGCTGTTGGCCGGCACCGAGGTCGAGTCCTTCTCGGGGGAGGCCGCCCGGCGCTCCGGCGAGCTGGCGGCCCGCTGCGACACCTCGGACCTCAGCACCGTGGCTGTCGTCGAGCTGGCCGAGCGCCGCAACTGCGCCGTGGTGGCGCAGCGCCAGCCGGTGCTTCGCACGGCCTCGAACCTGCTCGGTCACGAGCTCGTGCTCTACGCCGTCTAGACACCCGGCCATTCGGGCTCGACCTTCGGCCCAACGGGGAGGCGGGCGGGCGGCTCCTCGGGGTGCATGAGCCCCTCTCTTATGGGTCGGGTCCCTCCCATACGGGGATAAGAGCACGCCTCATGCACTCAGAAGGCTTGCCCGCAGCTCGCTCAGCGCCGGCCCGAACCCTGCCCTTGTGCGAAACGCCGCAACCGGCGCAGCGCGCCGCCGAGCGAGCGCTCGACTGCAATGAGCTCGTGCGCCATGTCCTCGTCGCCACGGGCCAGGGCGCTTTCGGCCATGGCGGTCACGCGCTCGTTTAATTCCTGGAGCGTGGAGGACAGGGAAGAGATCTCGGCGGCGGTCGACATGCCCCGATGATGGCTCATGCCGCGGCGCGCACGTCGCAGCCGACCCCGGCGGGCAGCCCCGGTCCTCCGTCGGTGACACGGAGCGCCTCCGTGCCCGCCGCCACGATCGGGGGGTTACCGGTCGGAAGTTCGTGCGCCTGCGAGACGACCGCTATACCGTCAGCCCATGGCTGATGAAACCTGGGACCAGGTCGGGATCAGTCTGCGCCAACTGACGTCGATCCTTGCCGCGGCCGAGGACGCAGACTCTGACTCGGTGCTGCTGCGCACCGTGAAGGGAGCTTCTGATCCAGCCGCCGTCGAGGTCTGGCTCTTCTCGGAGGAGGCCGAGGGTATGGTTGGGATGATCTCGGTCGATCCGACCGGTGAGGTCACCGAACTCGACGAATAGCGAGACGGATCCGACGACGCGTGGGCTGATCTCGGGAGAGGGGTTGTCCGGCCCTCCGACTCAACCGGCTACCCACGCGATGGCCTCGTCTCGCTGGTCGAGCGAGAAGGCTTTGGTTTCCCCGGGAGTCATCCATCCGAACAGATGGGTGGCCTGGGTCATCCAATCGATGTCCGTGACGAGCGCAATGCGCTTCCAACCTCGGAAGTGTTCGATTCCCACTTTGAGATCCTGCCAAAGCGCCCCACCCGACATCCCTCCGAAGTCGGTGATCACGACGAGGAACCTGACCTCACCGCTCTTGAAGGCGTTTTCGAGTACTGGAAACACCACGTCGCGGTAGTCGGCTGTCGACAACTTCCCGCTCGCTTCGAACCCGACCACACCTGCCGGTAGACCGTCGAGCTGCTTGATCATGCACCTCACCTCGTTTCATCGTTACGGACTGCGACGTGCGAAGGAGCGTTCCTCAGGCCCAGCCCAGCTCTCGGAGCCTCTTTTCGTCCATCCCGAAATGGTGCCCTACTTCGTGCAGCAGCGTGACACGCACCCGGCGCCCCAAATCCTCCTGCGTGCGCGCAGCCGCACAAATCGTTTGCAGAAAGAGCGTGATCCGATCCGGATTCGCACCGGCGTAGGTTCCACGCTTCGTGAGAGGGATCCCCTCGTAGAGGCCAAAGAGCGGTCCGGGCGGGCTCTCGTAGTCGATAATGATCGCTACGTTCTGCATCTCCGCTCGGAGATTGTCGGGAATGGTTGCCAGAGCATCCGTCACAAGGGCCTCGAACGCATCGACGTCGATCGGCTCCATCCCCCTTACCGAGCCAGTGGTCGGGTGGATCGCACCAAGCGCCCGAAGGACGCCAAAGTCCCGGCGAACGGGCTACCCGCGTTTTTGTCCTGCGTGGCCGGGTTCCAACGTGCACAGGACGCCGGACAGGCCAGTCTCACAAATGACCTTCGGTTCTGGACTGCCCTCAGGCCTCTGCGCCGACCTCGTAGACCGTGATGGAAAGCAACTCGGGACCACCAGGAGGTGGCTTGAGCGCGGACAGAGCTGCCTCTGCGTTCTTCTCGGTGTCAAAGACGACGACACCCAGACCATCGTTGTCAGTCGTCCGCATCCAGATCCCCCTTTGAAATCCCGACTGGGCCTTGGCGTTCGGAATCACGATCTCCTTGAGCATCTGGTCTCCTTCCGCCGTTGGAAGATCGTTGAGCTTCACCTGTAAGACGACTGCGTGCGCCATGTATGTGCATCCTTCCGGTGGTTTGAGTCCCCTGGACTCGCACCCTACGACCAAACTGCACGGTTAGGAAGGCGTAACGGTATGCCGCAGGCAGGTCGCTCCGATAGTTTCTGAAGTCGGCGTGCGGGATGGTCCCCGCCCGTTGGCGTCCGCTGCTCCTGCCGAATAGTGGACGCCGATCTCCATAGCGTCTCGTTAGCAAGTAGTCAGGTTGCTATTCCTGCCGGGCAGAGTACGAACGACCGGGCCAATAGGGCCACTCTTCAAACCAAGAGCATCGTCCGTCAGCTTCGAATTGCAGGATCCACAGGTCCCGATATTCCTGGGGGACGGGGTCTCCGTATCGAACCTCAGCCCGAACGACTGCCGTCTGATTGTCGACCGCGACAACCTCCGTCGAGAGCGTGAACATCTCACTCGGTCCATCTCGCTCGCCATCCCACATTCCACGAATGGCATCGAGGCCAACGATCGGCTCCTCGTACGGAGAGTGCAGGTAGGTGGCATCGGTCGTGAAGAGCTCCGAGATCTGCTCCGTGCCGGCTGTTCGCCACGCCCGCTCGTAGTCCTCCACCCAGCGTCGAACCGCAGGTCGATCGGTCATTGCGGTCATCATGACACGGCCGTCCCGTAGCTGAGAGCCCGCTGAGTGTTTGGTTGCAATCCCTGGTAGAGTGACCTAGGGTTGCTTCCATGGGGGATGAAAATCCGCTCGTGCTGGTGGTCGAGGATGCCAGCGACGTCCGTCAGCTGGTGCGCACGGTGCTCGAGCGAGCAGGGTTCGGAGTTGCCGAGGCGGCTGACGGAAATGCCGCGCTGCGCCAGTTCCACCAGGTGCGCCCGGACGTCGTCGTCCTCGATGTGGGGCTGCCCGGACTCGACGGCTGGCAAGTGCTCGAGCGCATCCGCATCATGAGCGAGACGCCCCTGTTGATGCTCACCGCGCTCGGCACTGAATTCGACAAGATCAGGGGCCTTGACGGCGGGGCAGACGACTACTTGGTCAAGCCCTTCTCCAATGGCGAGCTGGTGGCCCGCGTGCGCGCGCTGAGCAGGCGGCCCCGTGAATCCCACGATCAGTCGGCTTCATTCGACGACGGTCCATTGCACATCGACTACGCGGGGTATCGCGTGGAGCAGGACGGCGAGCCCGTGAAATTGACCCGCACCGAGTTCAACCTGCTTGCAGTGCTCACCATGCACAAGGGCCAGGTGTTGTCACCTGAGCAACTCATCGAGCGCGCGTGGCGCGATCCGACCGGCATCGGCGAAGGAAAAGTGAAGTTCGCCATCCGGCGCCTCCGGGAGACCATGGGATGGGACAAAGACCTCGGGCCGCTCGAGACCGTTCGCCAGTTCGGGTACCGCTACCGCGGCATGGACGCCATGGTTCCACCAAGGTAGGTACGAACCCAAGCGGGAACGACCGAACTCGCCTGCGTCCCGCGCAAGGCAATCCGAAGTCTGTAGGTTGCCCCGGGTGTCCGGTCCCGACGAGTCAGCGAGTTCAAGTGAAATGACCCTGCCGAGGGTGGTCACGCCGCTGACAGTGATCGTTGGCACGCGCGATGGAGCCAGCACGCTCGAGCCGGTGCTGGAGGCGCTCGCGCCACAGCTCCGCGCCTCCGGTGCTGACGCGGTCGTGGTGTGCGGTTCGGACGAGGGCGCGCCCGAGGGATTGGACGGGGCCGTGACCTGGATCGCGACCGAAGGCCGCAACCTCTTGGAGCTGCGCCAGATCGCAGTCGAACACGCACGGGGCGTGGTCCTGGCATTCGGCGAGGACCACACGGTGCCCGGTCCCGGCTGGGTTGACGCAATCCTCCGCGCCCACCGCGAGCATCCCTATGCCGCCATGGTCGTCGGGTGCCTCGTCAACGCCACGGACGCCACCGTCACGGGCCGGGCGAACTTCCTCGCGTTCGCCGCCCCGTTCGCGCCGCCGATGAAGGCCCTTCCCAGCCGACCACCTCCCTACTCGACGGTCTCCATCAAGCAGCGGGAGCTCGAGTTTCCCTTTGTCAATCCGGGTGACATCGAGAGCACGCTGGTGCCCAGACTGATCGAAGAAGGAGGGGCCGTTTGCGACGACCGCATTGTCGCCCTCCATCACCAGGATCACGGTGTGCGGTGGTCCGTGGTCAACGCCTTCGTCAACGCTCGCGCCAACTACGGGTATGCGAACGAGTGCGCGAGTCGAGCTCGCCGCAGGGAGGTGCTGCGCTGGATTTGCTCCACGCTTCTGACCCGCCAGATCGGCGAGGTGTGGGCAGGCCGCCGGATGATGCGCTCGCCGCTCGACTTCGGGCTCGCGGTGGTCCTCTCGGCTGCGACGACACTGGGCGCCGCCGTTGGGACCGTGACCGGCCCTGGGCGGGCGGCGGAACGCGTGGCGTGAGCGCGGTAGCTCCCGAACTCGAGTCGGAACGATCAGTACTTCGCTGCGCCACGCGAGAACAACAACGACGTAGAACAGGGCGCTAAGCACGGTCGTCTTGACGGACAAGCCTCCAATGCGAGTCACCGGGTATGCGATGCTCTCGCCGTGACAAAAGGAAGGCTCGAGGCCTTCACCGACGCCGTCATAGCCATCGTCATGACGATCATGGTGCTCGATCTCAGGCCGCCCGGAGGTCACGGCTTCGGAGACCTGAAGCATGTGCTGCCGAGACTGCTCGTCTACGCATTGAGCTTCACCTTCTTGGCCATTTACTGGAACAACCACCACCATCTGATGCAGGTCGTCGAGCGCATCGATGGCCGCGTGCTCTGGGCGAACATGGGACTGCTGTTCGCACTCTCATTGACGCCCGCAGCCACCGCCTGGTGGGGTGGGCACACGAGCTACAAAGCTCCAGTGGTCGTGTACGGCCTGGTGCTGCTGCTTTCGGCTGTCGCGTACTTCGTGCTGACTCGAGCGCTGTTGGCACTCCACCCGGCGGGTTCTCGCCTGGCGATCGCGATCGGCAGCGATCGCAAGGGGCGACTGTCGGCGATCGCGTACGTCGTGGGTATCGCGGCGGCCTTCTTCGAACCATGGGTAGCGATTGCGATCTACGTCGGCGTGGCCGTGGTCTGGCTCGTGCCCGACCGGCGGATCGCGAGGGTCATCGAACGTGGAGATCACGCCGAGTCCTGACGGACGAGCGAGAAATGCACCCGGGGCACCCCGGTAGCCTTGTGTCCTCATGCCCCTCCGTGTGCTTGACCTCCGCGGCACCCCGCCGCCGTACGACGCGGTTCTGCCGCGCCCGGACGCGCCCGGCGCGGATGTGCACGATGCGGTCGCCCGGATCCTCGCAGAGGTGCGGACGGACGGAGACGCCGCAGTCATCCGCAGCACGGCGGCCTTCGACGGGGTGGACGTCTCTGCCGGTCTCCGGGTCGCGCCCTCGGAGATCAAGGAGGCGGAGGAGCGGCTCGCTCCCGAATTGCGCGACGCCCTCGAGGTGGCCTTCGACCGGATCGTGGCGTACCACGCGCACGAGGGCACGCCTCCCGGTGAGCACGAACACGACGGGATCACGGTCAGCAACCTGACGCGCCCCGTGGGGAGGGCGGGCATCTACGCCCCGGGGGGACGGGCACGCTATCCGTCGACCGTCCTCATGTGTGCGGCTCCGGCCCGCGTCGCGGGTGTCGGCACCGTCGCGCTTTGCGTGCCCCCGGCGGCGGACGGCAAGGTCGACGACGCCACCCTGGGTGCCGCCAGCGTCGCGGGCGTGGACGAGGTGTACCGGATCGGTGGCGCGCAGGCCATCGGCGCCCTGGCCTACGGCACAGAGAGCGTGCCCGCGGTCGATGTCGTCGCCGGACCCGGCAATGCCTACGTGGCCGAGGCCAAACGCCAGGTTTCCGGCGTCGTGGGTGTGGCCTCTGCCTTCGCGGGCCCCTCGGAGATCGTCGTCGTCGCGGGACCCGGCGCCACCCCCGAGTTCGCGGCCATCGACCTCGTCGTCCAGGCCGAGCACGGACCCGATGGCCTGGCCTGGCTGGTGACCTGGGACGCCGCGCTGCTCGACGACGTCTCCGCCGAGGTCGACCGCATCGTGGAGGCCTCGCCGCGGCGGGCCGACCTCGAAGCGACGCTCGCCAGTTCCGGGATCGCGTGCCTTGTCGACGGCCCGACCGAGGCGCTCGCCGTGGCGAACACCGTGGCGCCCGAGCACCTCCAGCTGATGGTGCCCGAGGCCGCCACCGCAGAGCTGCTGGATCAGGTACAGAGTGCCGGCGCCGTCTTCGTCGGCGACTGGTCGCCAGCCAGTATGGGTGACTACATCGCCGGGCCGAACCACGTCCTTCCGACCAACCGCACGGCGCGCTTCGCGTCCGCGCTGCGTGCCGACGATTTCCGCAAGCATGTGCACGCCGTGCGTGTGTCCCCCGATGCCCTGCGTGCTTTCGGTCCCAAGGTCATCGTCCTGGCGGAGACGGAGGGGCTGCCGGCGCACGCCGAGTCAGTGCGCCGACGCCTCGACGCGCTCGAGCCGGACGAAGAGGAGCGGGCGTGAGCGCCGTGCCGCCGGTCCGGCCGGACCTGCAGCTGTCCGAGGGCTATCACTCTCCCCAGGTCGACGCAGAGGTGCGCCTGAACACGAACGAATCGCCCTTTGCGCCACCAGACGAATGGCGCGCGGAGCTCATTGCCGCGCTGGAGGAGATCTCGTTCCACCGCTATCCCGACCGACCGGCGACCGAGCTACGCCAGGCGGTCGCGGACCTGCACGGTGTCACGTCCGCCGAGGTCTTCTGTGCGAACGGCTCCAACGAAGTGCTGCAGAGCGTGCTCCTTGCCTTCGGCGGCCCAGGGCGGCGCGCCCTCTTGTTCGAACCGACCTATGCGCTGCACTCTCACATCGCCCGCATCACCGGCACCGAGGTGGTGGAAGGGACGCGGGACGATGACTTCCTGATTGAACCGCGCGACGCGGCGGTGTTGATCGAGGCGCAGCATCCCGACGTCACGTTCCTGTGCTCACCCAACAACCCCACGGGACGCGCCGAGCCACCCGAGACCGTGGCTGCGGTGGCGTCGGCGGCGCCGGGCCTCGTCGTGGTCGACGAGGCGTACGGGCAGTTCTCTCCGTGGACGGCATTGAGCCTGCGCGGCCCCGACCAGCCCGGTTTGGTCGTCACGCGGACGTTCTCGAAGACCTGGGCGCTGGCCGGTGCTCGCCTCGGCTACCTGGTCGCCGACCCGGCGGTCGTCGCCGCCTGCGAGGCGGTGGTGTTGCCGTACCACTTGTCCGCCCAGACGCAAGCGGCCGGGCTCCTGGCGCTCCGCCACGTGCCCGAGATGGAGGCCCGGGTCGCCCGCATCACCGAGGAGCGTGGGCGGGTCGCGGCGGCACTCGGTGACCTTCCGGTCGACAGCTGGCCGTCCGACGCCAACTTCATCCTGTTCCGGCCCCGCGAACGCGACGCTGACGACGTCTGGCGCTCGCTCCTCGCCCACTCGGTGCTGATCCGCAATTGCGCCAGCTGGGAGGGCCTGAAGGGGTGCCTGCGCGTCACCATCGGCACTGCCGAGGAGAATGAACGCTTCCTGCACGCGCTGAAGGAGAGCCTGTGACCCCCGCACCCGGAGCACCCGCCCCCCGCCAGGCCCGGCGCGACCGCGCCACGAAGGAGACCACCATCGCCGTGGCGCTGGACATCGACGGCGCGGGCCGCGCCGAGGTCTCGACCGGCTTGCCCTTCTTCGATCACATGGTGGAGCAGCTGGGCAAGCACGCGTCCTTCGACCTCTCGGTCGAGGCGCACGGGGACCTTCAAATCGACGCGCACCATACGGTCGAGGACGTCGGCATCGTGCTCGGTGGCTGCCTGGCCGAGGCGCTGGGGGACAAGGCAGGCGTCCGGCGCTTCGCATCCATCCTGTTGCCACTCGACGAGGCGCTCATCGAGGTGGCCCTCGACCTGTCTGGCCGTCCCTACCTCGCCTACGGGCTCGACTTCGCGCCCGACACGCCTGGGCTCGGTGCACCACCCTTCGACCCGCAGCTGGCCGAGGAGTTCTGGCGCGCCTTTGCGACGGCGGCCAACCTCACGCTGCACATCCGGCGCCTCGAGGGGAAGAACACGCACCACATGTTGGAGGCGAGCTTCAAAGGCGTGGCGCGGTGCCTGCGCGACGCGGTGCGTGTCGAGGGAGGTGGCGTCCCCTCGACCAAGGGGAGCCTGTGACAGCCGCGCCACGGATCGCCGTGCTCGACTACGGCATCGGCAACCTGCGCTCGGCCGAGAAGGCGTTGCAGCACGTCGGTGCCGACGCGCGCCTCGTGACCGAGCCCGCCGAGGTGGCGGCGGCGGACGCGGTGGTGCTGCCGGGCGTGGGAGCGTTCGGCGCCTGCGCGCGGGCGCTGCGCGAGAGCGGGCTGGAGGGACCGGCGCGCACTGCCTTGCAGGACGGGGTGCCCTTCTTCGGCGTGTGCGTCGGCTTTCAACTCCTCTACGAGGGATCGGTGGAGTCGCCGGGCGCCGAAGGCCTCGGGGTGTTCACCGGCGAGGTGGCGGCCTTGCCCTCCGGGGTGAAGCACCCGCAGATGCAGTGGAACCAGCTCGATGTGACCGTCGGCAACGGCATCGCGCCCACCCTGATGCGGGGGTTGGATCCGCGACCGTGGGTGTATTTCGTGCACTCCTTTGCGCCGCCGGTCGGCGAGGAAACCGTGGCGGTGTGCGACTACGGCGGGCCGGTGGCGGCTCTGGTCAGCCGCGGCACGTTGTGGGGCGCCCAGTTCCACCCGGAGAAGTCGGGGTCGACGGGCCTGCGCCTGTTGTCGAACTTCGTTGACCTGGCGGCGGCCGCCTGATGGACCTGCTCCCAGCGATCGACCTCCGTGGTGGTGCCGCGGTGCGCCTGACCCAGGGCGACTTCCAACGCGAGCAGCAATACGGCGACCCGACTGAGCTCGCGACGAAATACATCGGCGGCGGGGCCCGCTGGATCCATGTCGTCGACCTCGACGCGGCGCGCACCGGCGTGCCGCACGAGCGCGTCGCGCTCGGGGAGATCGTGCGACTGGCGGCACAGTCGGCGGTGCAAGTGCAGGCGGGCGGAGGCATCCGCAGTGACGAGGCCGCGGAGGAGCTGCTCGAGTCGGGCGTGGCCCGGGTGGTGCTCGGGACAGCGGCGCTCGAGGACCCGGGCCTCGCCGGGCGGTGCGCGCGGCGCTGGCCCGGACGCGTGGCGGTCGGACTCGACTACCGCGTGAATGACGACGGTGTGGCCGAGGCCCAGGCGCAGGGATGGCTGGCCGGGTCTGGGTGGTCGGTCGTCGACCTGTTAGCGCTGTGGTCCGCCGAGCCGCTCGGCGCGGTCGTGGTGACAGAGGTCGAGCGCGACGGGACCTTGGAAGGGCCGAACGTGGGGAGCCTGGCCGCATTGTTGATGCAGACCGAGCTCCCGCTCGTGGCCTCCGGAGGAGTGGGGACGACGCAGGACCTCTCCCGGCTGGCCCACGTGCAGGCACACGGGCGCCGGCTGGCGGGCGCGATCGTCGGCAAGGCGTTGGTCGAAGGCCGGTTCAGCGTGGAAGAAGGGATCGCCGCGTGCGCAGCGTCCGACTGATTCCCTGCCTCGACGTCACGGGTGGTCGCGTGGTCAAGGGCGTCAAATTCCTGGACCTCACCGACGAGGGCGACCCGGTGGAGCTCGCGGCGCGCTATGACGCCGAAGGTGCCGACGAGGTGACCTTCCTCGACATCACGGCGTCGTCCGACGGGCGCGACACGATGGTCTCGGTCGTCGCGCGGACGGCGGAGCAGGTGTTCATTCCCTTGACGGTGGGTGGCGGTGTCCGGGCGGCAGCAGACGCACGCCGCCTCCTCCGGGCCGGGGCGGACAAGGTCGGTGTGAACACTGCGGCGGTCGAACGACCGACGCTGGTGCGCGACATCGCGGACGAGTTCGGCGGCCAATGTGCGGTGGTCGCGATCGATGCGCGGAAGCGGGAGGGGGCCGCCGGGTGGGAGGTGTATACCCATGGCGGTCGGACGCCGACGGGTCGCGACGCCGTGGCGTGGGCGGTCGAGTGCGCCGGGCACGGGGCGGGCGAGATCCTGCTGACGTCGATGGACCGTGACGGCACCAAGGACGGGTTCGACCTCGCCCTCACGCGGGCCGTGGTCGACAGCGTCGACATCCCGGTGATCGCGTCGGGTGGGGTGGGGCGGTTGCAGGATCTCGTGGACGGGGCGTTGGACGGCGGTGCCGACGCCGTGCTGGCCGCGTCGATCTTCCACCGCCAGGAGTTCACCATCGGCGAGGCCAAGACCTACATGGCCGAGCACGGGGTCACCGTCCGTCCGATCTGACCAGGAGCACGGCCTTCGTGCGGTACCGTGCCTAGGTGACCACGTCCACGACGAAAAACGGATCGAGCCTGGCCAAGGCCACAAAAGCCGACAAAGTCGAGAAGTCCGAGAGGTCCGAAAAGGTCGAGAAGGACGAGAAGTCCGAGAAGGCCGCCAAGCAGGAGACGCACGAGGTGCGGCGCCCGGGCGCGGGGCTGAAGACCGATGACAAGCAGCCGATCACGGTGCTCTTCGACCGGGTCATGGTCCAGATCTCGCAGACGGACGGGGAGCGGCGCTCGCGGGCGGGCATCTTGATCCCGGCCACGGCGCAGATCACCCGGCGCCTCACCTGGGCCGAGGCCGTCGCCGTGGGGCCCCACGTCCGTACCGTCAAGGTCGGCGACACCGTGCTCTTCAACCCGGAGGACCGCTTCGAGGTCGAGGTGCACGGCGAGGAGTACGTGATCCTGCGCGAGCGCGACATCCACGCCATCGCGTCGCCGCGCAACGACAGCGGGACGGGGCTGTATCTATGAGCGGGACCTCTGTAAGCGGGACCTCGTCGCACCACTCAGGCGCGCCCGAGGGCGTGGCGCTGACCTTCGACGCGGATCTCGTCGCCGCCATGGACTTCCGCAAAGACGCCGACGGCCTCGTGCCGGCCGTGGTGCAGGACGCCGTCGACGGCACGGTGCTCACCGTCGCCTACATGGACGCCGAGGCGCTGCGGCGCACCCTCGAGAGCGGCCGGACGTGGTTCTACAGCCGCAGCCGCCAGGAGTACTGGCAGAAGGGCGAGACGTCGGGCGACCGTCAGTACGTGCGCGAGGTGCGCATGGACTGCGACGGCGACGCGCTCGTGGTCCTGGTCGACCAGCACGGGCGGGGGGCTTGCCACACCGGCGAACGGACCTGCTTCTACCGCACCATCGGGACGGGCCCGGGGGTGCCCGCGCCGTGACGCCGGCGCCGGCGCCGGCGCCGGACGGCGGCTTCCCCGCGAGCGCGGCGCTCGCCTTCAGCCCCGACCCGGCCGAGTTCGCCGCGCTGGCCAAGGAGCACGCCATCGTGCCCGTGTGGTGTGAGGTCGTCGCCGACACGCTGACCCCGGTCGCCTGTTTCGCCAACGTGGTGGGGGACGGGGACGGGTTCCTCTTCGAGTCGGTCGAAGGCGGCGAGCGCTGGGGCCGCTACTCGTTCGTGGGACGCCGCCCCCTGGCGACGCTGACGGCTCGGGGCCGTCGGGTCGAGGCCACGGGTCGGCTCGGTCTCGGCGCGTCCGACGAGGGGATCCTCGCCGCCGTCGAGGCGTTGGTGACACGGTTCCAGTCACCCGTGCTGGCCGGGATGCCACCGCTGCACGGTGGGCTGGTCGGGTATCTCGGCTACGACGTCGTGCGCGAGGTGGAGCGGCTGCCCGACCCACCGCCCGACGACGCCGGGCACCCGGACGCGGCGCTGGTCGTCATCGGGCAGTTCTGCGCCTTCGACCACTGGCGCCAGCGCATCGTGCTCGTCGACAACGTCGTCGTCCCCGATGCCCCCGACGGGGTGGTCGACACCGAGGCGGTGGCCGCGGCGTATGCGTCGGCCTGTGCCCGGTTGCAGGAGCTGGCGGCCGACTGTGCGGGGCCGACCGCGGCTACCGGGGTCGGCCAGCTGCTGGCGGCGCCGCCGCCCGGGCTGGAGAAGGCCGAGGCGACGCGGACCATGACGTCGGAGCAGTACATGGAGTGCATCGGCGCGGCGAAGGAGTACATCAGGGCCGGCGACATCTTCCAGGTCGTGCTCTCCCAGCGTTACGACCTCACGCTCGAGGCGGAGCCGTTCGACGTGTATCGAGCGCTGCGCCTGTTGAATCCGAGCCCCTATTTGTATTTCCTGCGG
The DNA here is from genome assembly GCA_036491435.1 of Acidimicrobiales bacterium. GTDB lineage: Bacteria > Actinomycetota > Acidimicrobiia > Acidimicrobiales > RAAP-2 > Bog-473. The sequence continues at coordinate 2,806 of DASXBZ010000077.1, read as the reverse complement.
TTCCCCGAGGTCACCGTCGTCGGCGCGTCGCCCGAGCCGATGGTCCGCTTGCGCGACGGCGTGGTCATCTCCCGCCCGATTGCGGGCTCGCGGCCGCGCGGCGAGAGCGAGCAGCACGACCGGTTGCTCGAGTCCGAGCTGATCGAGGACCCCAAGGAGCTGGCGGAGCACATCATGCTGGTGGATCTGGCCCGCAACGACGTCGGGCGGGTGGTGCGCTTCGGGACCGAGAAGGTCGATGAGCTGATGACGATCGAGCGCTACAGCCACATCATGCACATCACGTCGCAGGTGTCGGGCGAGCTCGCGGAGGGCAAGGGGCCGATCGACGTGCTGCGGGCCACATTGCCGGCCGGCACGCTGTCCGGCGCGCCCAAAGTGCGGGCCATGGAGATCATCGACGAGCTCGAGGTGACCAAGCGCGGGGTCTACGGCGGCGTCGTCGGCTACATCGACTTCTCGGGCAACGTGGACACCGCAATCGCGATCCGCACCATGGTCGTGATGCCCGACGGGCGTGCCAGCGTGCAGGCGGGCGCGGGCATCGTGGCGGACAGCGACCCGGTGTCCGAGGACGAGGAGTGTGCGAACAAGGCGGGCGCGCTCCTGGTTGCCGTGACGGCGGCGCGGCGTATGGGCGCGGCGCGCCGGACGGCGCCTTCGTGAGCGTGACCGACGTGGGTGCGCTCGAAGCCGAGACAGCGGCGCTGCGCAAGGGGGCGGGCGCGTTCCGTTCCCCTCGCGACGTGCTGGCCGTGCGCGGGCCCGACGCGGAGGAGTACCTGCAGGGGCAAATCAGCCAGGACGTGAAGGGGTTGGCCGTGGGGGCGACCGCGGACTCCCTGCTGCTGGAGCCCGACGGCAAGCTGTCCGCGCTGCTCCGGGTGACCCGGACCGACGGACAGGGTTTCGTGCTCGACCTCGACGCGGGCTACGGCGACGCGGTGGTGGCCCGCCTGCGTCGGTTCCTGCTTCGCGCCAAGGTCGAGCTGGAATTGCTGGACTGGCGCTGCCTATCGCTGCGTGGGGCGGGTGTCGACGAGCAGGCGGGCGGCTTGCTCACCGTCCTGGCCGAGCGGGGTGTGCTGGCCCTGCCGTTCGAGTGGAACGGCTGGCGCGGGGTCGACCTGCTCGGGCCGTCCGATGTGGTGCTCGGGCCTGACGGCCTCGATCTGCCGGCCGGCATCGTGGCGTGCGGCGCCGACGCGGTCGAAGCGTGCCGCATCGTCTCGGGGGTGCCCGCCATGGGTGCGGAGCTGACGGCGAAGACCATCCCGCACGAAGCGGGCGTGGTGGCGCGCACCGTGAGCTTCACGAAGGGGTGCTACACCGGCCAAGAACTGGTGGCCCGCATCGACTCGCGCGGGGGAAACGTGCCGCGGCGCCTCGTGGGCATCGTCGCGCCGGCCGGTCCACCGGAGCGCGACGCATTGTCCCCGGGGATGACTTTGCACGCCGGTGCGGCGCCCGAAGGCGACGGTCCCGCGGAGGACAAGGTGGTCGGCACGCTCACGTCGGCGGCTTGGAGCATCGAGCTGGGGGCGTGGGCCGGGCTGGCGTACCTGCACCGCAACGTCGAGGCGCCGGGCCCCGTGCGGCTGCGCTCGGGAGACGGCGTCGGTGGGTCCCGACCAGCCGAGGCAGCGCTGCTCCCTCTCAGCGGCTGAGGGCGTCGTCCGGTGCCCGACGCCCGGCGCCAAGGTCTGGAGCGACCGGTAGCCCGGGCGGCGAGCATCGTGGTGCTCGCGGGCTACGCGCTGTGGCTGGCGGCCACGACGCCGTTCAGCTCTCCGGCCAACATGCTGACTGCGATCGCGATCGTGGCCGTCGTGGTCATGGCGATCATCCGGTGGCCGGCGCGCCCGACCCGTGTGATGCTCCCAGAGGAGGAGCGACCACGACATCCGTATCTCGGATGGGTCGTGCTGGTCGGCCTCATCGTTGCATGGGAGCTCGTCATGTACCTGGTGCGCGGCAGTAGGAGCGCCCATCCGACCCTGAGCTCGATGGCTGACGCGTTCGACCGGTACAACTACGGGTTGAAGGCCGTCGCGGCCTTCGCGTGGTTGTGGCTCGGTACCGCGATCGTCCGGGCGGGTACTCAGACCTCCGCGCGAGCGGCGGACCGAGGAGCTGTGCTGTCGTGAGCTCGACTCCGAGCTATGCCGTATGGGCCGTGATCGGCGCGTGTGCGGTCGCGCTGTGGGTCGCGTCGCCTACCACGGCAGGACGGCGCGTCATCGTTCGTCCCGCCGCCGTTCTGAAGCGACTGGCGACAGATCCGTGGCTCCGGGTGCCGCTCATCCTCGGCTGGGCCTGGATCGGCTGGCATCTCTTCGCTCGTTGAGCGAGCCCGCCCAGCAGGGGGAAATGGGGGGCCCGGGAGTGCACCCGAATTGCAACCGACTGTCACCGGACATGACACAACCGGGGAGCACGCTGCCTGCATGGGCTTGGGGCTCAAGGAACGGGAGCAGCGTGAAGCGGACTCCGCCGAGCGTGAGGCGCTCCCCGAACTGAAGCCCTGGCGCGAGGTCGGCTGGATCTTCCGGGACGGAGGATGCGTCGCTATCGAGCGCCGGGGCGAGGTGACCAGAGCGCGGGAGCTTGTGGACTGATGGTCAAGATCATTCACGTCGCCGACGACGGCACCGAGAAGGCGGCCGTGGAACTCGACGACTTCACGGTGGAAGTCATCTACGCGGGCATCGCCGACATGCTGCGCAACGCCGAAACGGCGCAGGCCGGGCAAGTCGTACCCGCAATCGACCTCTCACGCCAGGAGCGGCAACGTCGAGAGAAGGTC
>DASXBZ010000076.1:0-2131 GCA_036491435.1 Acidimicrobiales bacterium | reverse complement strand
TCCAAGTGGCCGAGTTCCTCAGAAGCTGAAAGGAAGAAGAGAACTTTTGATCCGTCGACTCGTCCTCGCCACGCTGGCGGCTGCGCTGCCCGTGGTGGCCGTGGTCGCATCATCCGTTCTCCCCTCCGCCGCACCGCCCGCAGCAGCGAGCGCGAACGTCAACGCCTACTGGCTCGTGGCGAGTGACGGCGGCATCTTCTCCTTCGGCGGCGCGCAGTTCTACGGCTCGACCGGGGGCACGGTGCTCAACCGGCCCGTGGTAGGCATGGCCGCGACGCACGACGGTGCGGGCTACTGGCTGGTCGCGTCCGACGGTGGCATCTTCTCCTACGGCGACGCGCAGTTCTACGGCAGCACCGGGGCCATGCGCCTCAACCGGCCCGTGGTCGGGATGGCCCCAACGGCCGACGGCGGCGGGTACTGGCTGGTCGCCTCGGACGGGGGCATCTTCTCCTACGGTGACGCGCACTTCTACGGCAGCACCGGCGCCATGCGGCTCAACCAGCCGGTGGTGGGGATGGCGGCCACACCCGACGGCGGCGGGTACTGGCTGGTGGCGGCCGACGGCGGCATCTTCTCCTACGGGGACGCGCAGTTTTACGGCAGCACCGGCTCCATCCACCTCAACCAACCGATCATCGGGATGCTGCCGGGACCGGGCGGGCAGGGGTACTTCCTCGTCGCCTCCGACGGCGGCATGTTCAGTTACGGCAACACCAATTTCTTCGGCTCGTTGGGCGGCGTGCCGATCAAGCACCCGATCGTCGCCGCGGCGACCACGCCGACCGCGGACGGGTACTGGATGACCGACGCGACCGGGCTCGTCTCGAACTTCGGCACAGCCGACTACTTCGGCTCCGCACCGTCCCCGCTGTTCAGACCGATCGTGGGTATGGCGGAGGCCCCGGGAACGGGTGGTTTCTTCGGTGGGTCCTTCCCGTCCGGGTCGTACGGCTACGACATCAGCAATTTCCAGTGCAACGGCTTCCCCACAGGCGCCCACACGATCGGCATCGTGGAAGTCGAAGGGAAATCGTTCGGCACCGCGAACCCGTGCATGGCCCAGGAAGCGTCGTGGGCGGGAGGCGGCCTCAACCTCTACATCTTCTTGACCTACGGTGCTTCGACGACGAACGAACCCGGTTGCAACGGGGACCAAGCCTGTAACGCCGGGTATCAAGTGGCCATGGACGCCTATCAGAAGGCGGTCAACGCCGGCGTCGATGCGGCGGTTCCTTGGTGGCTCGACGTCGAACCCTACGACCCCTCGCCGTGGTCTCAGAACACGCAGGAGAACGCCAACTTCGTCCAGGGCGCGATCAACGCGCTGCACGAAACGAATGGCGTTGCCGACGTCGGCATTTACACGAGCGCGGCCCTTTGGAACGGCATCCTCGGGAACTACGCCCCTTCGGTTCCCTACTGGATGGCCGACTACCTCTCCTCGCCCAGCGGACCGGGCTCGTGTGCCGACTATGCCAACTGGGTGGCCAAGGGACAGCACCTCCCGAGCCCGCCCCAGATCGTGCAGTACAACAGCGCGGGGTTCGACGAGGACTACGCCTGTTAGCGAGCGTTCCTCAGGCGCCACTCGGACAACGCGTTCCGTAGCGACGCCGCGTTCTGCGCGACGGTCGTCACCGCCTCCAGGACGACGTCCACGTCGTCCGGTGGTTCCCAATCGCTCCGAGCGCGCATCACGTGCGGCCAGTCGAGCTCGTACCAGCCCGGAATGCCGCGCTGCCTGCCCTCGATGCGGCTGCGGTGCAGCTCGGGATCCGAGCACTGCGTCATGACGACGAAGCTGGGCGCACGCTCCTCGTGCGCCAGCGCGCGGCATCCTGCGACCTCGGCCGAGCGGGCCACGCCGTCGAGCACGACGGGCCGACCCTGGCGCAGCTGCGAGCGGGCCAAGGCACAGAGGATCGACCACCCCACGCCGCGATGGCCCCGAAGCCCCATCGCGTCGAGTGCATCCTGGAGCTCGGGGTAGGGGCGCAGGCCGCTCATCGCCCAGTCGTGGCCGAGCACCGGCGCACCGAACGCCGCGGCGGCGACATCGGCCATCGTCGACTTGCCGGTGCCGGGCAGGCCGGTGACCAGTACGAGGAGCGGGCCCGGCGGTGCGTCA
>DASXBZ010000075.1:0-24878 GCA_036491435.1 Acidimicrobiales bacterium | reverse complement strand
CCGATGCAGCCGCTGGCCCGTGCGGCGTCGGGTGGTGAGCTGGCTCGGGCGATGCTGGCGATCCGCTTGGTGGGATTGGGTGGGCCGCAGACGATGGTGTTCGACGAGGTCGACGCCGGGGTGGGCGGCGCGGCCGCGCTTACCTTGGGCGAGGCGCTGCACTCGGTGGCATCCGATCGGCAGGTTCTGGTCGTCACGCACCTGGCCCAGGTGGCGTCGCGGGCGGACGCACAGATCAGCGTGGTGAAGCAGGAGTCCCGTGGCCGCACCGTGACGGTGGGGTCCGTGGTGGCGGGGGAGGACCGCGTCACAGAACTGTCGCGCATGCTGTCGGGGCACCCCGGAAGCAATGCCGCCCGGGCGCATGCCCGCGAGCTCCTCGGAGCCGGGGACCGCGGGTCGGGGTAAGTGGGTTTGTTCCGCGGGATGCGAGTTTTGTTCCTGCGCTCCGGAAGCGATCGGGCGGTCCCGGGGTCCGCGCCGGATGTCGCGCCGATCGATTATCGTGGCCGGGTGCACCGATCATGCGTGGCGACGCGCGGCGTCCCGAAGGCGGCGTGAGCAAGTTCATCTTCGTCACCGGCGGAGTCTCGAGCTCCCTCGGCAAGGGTCTCACCGCCTCCTCGCTCGGCCGACTCCTCAAGTGCCGTGGCCTACGCGTCACGATGTGCAAGCTCGACCCTTACATCAACGTGGACCCCGGGACCATGAACCCAGGCGAGCACGGCGAGGTGTTCGTCACCGAGGACGGGGGAGAGACGGACCTCGACCTCGGGCACTACGAGCGCTTCATTGACGAGAACCTGTCCAAGCGATCGAACACGACGACCGGTGGCATCTACAGCTCGGTCATCGCAAAGGAGCGGCGGGGCGACTTCCTCGGGCGCACTGTGCAGGTCATCCCTCACGTCACCGACGAGATCAAGGACCGCATCCACCGCCTGGCCGACGAGGACATCGACATCGTCATCGTCGAGATCGGCGGGACGGTCGGCGACATCGAGATCGTGCCTTTTATCGAGGCGATCCGGCAGTTCCGCCGGGACATCGGGCGCGACAACGTCTGCTACCTGCACCTCACCTTGGTGCCGTACCTGGTGTCGGGCGAACAGAAGACGAAGCCGACGCAGCACTCGGTCACCGAGCTGCGCAGCCGTGGTATCCAGCCCGACGTGATCGTGTGCCGCAGCGACAAGCCGATCTCCGAGAGCCTGAAGCGCAAGATCTCGTTGCAGTGCGACGTCCCCATCGACGCCGTGGTGTCCGCGGTGGACGCGCCGAGCATCTACGAGATCCCGCTCGTCCTGCACGAGCAGGGGCTCGACGCCTACGTCTGCCGGACCCTCGGGATCGACGAGTCGTCGCACCACATCGACATCTCCGAATGGGAGTCGGTGGTACAGCGGGTAGAGGGGCTCACGCGCCGGGTGAAGATCGGCATCGTCGGCAAGTACGTGAACATGCCCGATGCGTACATGTCTGTCGTCGAGGCGCTGCGCCACTCGGGCTTCCACCACGGAGCCGAGGTCGAGCTCGACTGGATCGACGCCGAGCTGGTGCCGGACCTGCTCGCCACGGATCGCTTGCGCGGCCTCGACGGCATCGTCATCCCCGGCGGCTTCGGCGAGCGAGGGATCGAGGGCATGGTGGCCGCGGCCGGCTACACCCGCGAGCAGGGGATCCCTTGTCTCGGGCTGTGCCTCGGCCTGCACGTGATGGTGATCTCGGTAGCCCGGGAGCTGGCCGGGCTGGACAACGCGAATTCGCGCGAGTTCGACAGCATGTCGCCGCATCTGGTCATCGACCTGATGCCCGACCAGGCAGAAGTGACCGAAAAGGGCGGCACCATGCGGCTGGGGTCGTACCAGGCCGTGCTGTTGCCCGGGTCCAAAGTCGCGGGCGCATACGACAGCCTGGCTGTCACTGAGCGCCACCGGCACCGCTTCGAGTTCAACAACAAGTACAAGTCACGGCTGGAGGCAGTGGGCCTCGTGTGCTCGGGCCATTCGCCCGACGGACGCCTGGTCGAGTTCGTCGAGCTGGAGGACCACCCCTACTGGGTGGCCACGCAGGCCCACCCCGAGTTCAAGAGCCGGCCGGACCGGGCGCACCCGCTCTTCCGCGAGCTGGTGGGCGCTGCACTGGAGCGGGCGGATGGCCGCGAGCCGCACCTGCTCGATCTCGACGCCGTCACCTAGTTCCGTGACCAACCCGGGCTTCCGCCGCGTGTCGGAAGAGGAGCTCCTGAAGGCGTGGTTGTTCAAGGTCGACCGTTTCCACCTGGTCGATCCCGACGGCAACCCCTTCGACCGATTCGTGATCCGTCACCCCGGCGCGGTCACCGTCGTCCCTGCCCACGACGACGGCACAGTCACCGTGGTGCGCCAGTACCGAGCGGCCGTCGACGACATGGTGCTCGAGATCGTGGCCGGGACACGCGACAAGGGTGACGAGTCCGAGGAGGACACGGCCCGGCGCGAGCTGGCCGAAGAGGCGGGTCTCGAGGCCGCGCATTACGAGCGGCTGATCGGGACGTGGAACACGCCCGGGGTGAGCGACCAGCACACATCCATCTACCTGGCGACCGGCCTCATGCCGGTCGAGATCCGCCCCGATGGGATCGAGGAGAGGTTCATGACGGTGGAGCGCATCGCGTTGCGCAACCTCGACGCGCTGATCGCCGACGGGACGCTCAAGGACGAGACGACGGTGCTCGGGCTCTTCATGGCACGTGAGCGCTTGGCCTCCTCGGGTCGACTCCCGTGAACGCGTCGGCGACGGCGCCGCTGTCGCGGGCGGCGGAGGAGTACCTCTCATGGCTCGAGGTTGAGCGGGGGCGCTCGCCGCGGACATTGGCCGCCTACCGGCGTGACCTGTCGGCGTTCGCCGTTGCGCTCCGCGAGGGGGGCCGGCAGGACATGGACACTGCGTCCGCGTCCGACGTGGCTGCCTATCTCGCATCGTTGCGAGGGTCGCACAGCAAAGCCTCCGTAGCCCGCGCCCACTCGAGCATCCGAGGTTTCTATCGGTTCCTCGTCGAGGAAAGCCGACGCGATGACGACCCGGCTGCGGACCTGCCGTCGGTCTCGGTGTCCGACCTGCTGCCCAAGGCACTGAGCGAGGAAGAGACCGAGCGGCTTCTCGGCGCGGTCGTCGGGACCGGACCCGCCGTGCTGCGCGACCGCGCCTTGCTCGAAGTGCTTTACGGGACGGGGGCCCGGGTAAGCGAGGTGATGGGGCTCAACCTCGGGGACGTGGCCGACGCGGTCGATGCGCACGGCCTGACCCTCGTGCGCGTCCTCGGAAAGGGGGACAAGGAGCGGGTCGTCCCGCTGGGGCAGCTGGCCCGGCTGGCCCTCGCCGACTGGTTGTCCGGGGAGGGGCGGCCGCTCTTCGTGCCGAAGAAGTGGCGGCGACGCAGCGATGCCGAGGCCGTCTTCCTCAACGCCCGGGGAGGTCGCCTAACTCGGGTCGGCGCCTTCGGGGTGGTGAAGAAGTACGCAGCCCGGGTCGGCCTGGAGGCGAAGGTCAGCCCCCATGTGCTGCGCCATTCCTGCGCGACCCACATGCTGGGCCGCGGGGCGGACGTGCGGGTCGTACAGGAGCTCTTGGGCCATGCCTCGATCGCAACGACCCAGCGCTACACCAAGGTTTCGCCCGAACACCTGCGCCGCGCCTACGAGGGAGCCCACCCCCGTGCGGGAACAAAGGGGGGGAGGGACCGCGTAGCATGACTCCATGCCGAACGAGGCCCCCACGGCCGAGACCGCCGACGTCGATTTCGCCGAGCTCCTGCGCAACGAGCGTGCCCATCTGCAGGCCCAGCTGACGGAGCTGGGCTTTGCGGACCAGGGAAGTGGTCTCAACTACGACTCCAACTTTGCAGACTCCAGCCAGGTGACAGCGGAGCGGGGCGAGGCGGAGCGGCTGGCGACGGAGCTGCGGGAGAGCCTCGATGAGGTCGAGGCCGCACTGCAGCGCCTGGAAGACGGGACGTACGGCCGGTGTGAGGTCTGTGGCAAGCCGATCGGCGCGCCACGCCTCGAGGCCATGCCGGCGGCCCGCCTCTGCATCGTCGACGCCGGCAAGCACTAGGTCGTCGGTGCACGCAACCGGCGCCTCCTCCGGGAGGCGGCCGATGGATCAGCGCACCAAAGCCACCCTCTGGACGATCGCGATCGCGGTCGTCGTGGTTGCGCTGGTCGTCCATCACAACATCACCAAGCAGGAGATCATCATCTTCTGCGTCGTCGTGCCCTCGATCATCCTCCACGAGGTCTCACACGGCTTCGTGGCCAACGCATTCGGTGACGACACGGCCAAACGAGCCGGCCGACTGAGCCTGAACCCGATTGTGCACATCGACCCAGTCGGCACCTTGATCGTCCCGGCGTTGCTCGCACTGAGTGGGATCGGGGTCTTCGGGTGGGCGAAGCCGGTGCCCGTGAACGTCGGGCGACTACGAAGCCCCCGCAACGAGGGGGTGGTGGTCTCCCTGGTGGGGCCCTTCGTCAACGTGGTGCTGGCCGCAGTGTTCGCGTTCTTGTTCATCCACTTTGCGCGCCCGAATCTGCCGCCCAACTGGATCACCCTCACGCAATGGTCGACTTCGGCCCAGATCTTGTTCTTCGCGGGCGTCGTGAACGTAGGCCTGTTCGTGTTCAACATGATCCCGATTCCGCCACTCGACGGGTCGGTGCTCTTGGAACGCCTGATCCCGCGAGGCTGGTGGCCGACCTACCTGCGTTACCGCCAGTACACGATGCCGATCCTGCTCGGCCTCGTGGTGCTGAACTTCTTCCTCGACAACAACGGGCACACGGGCCCCATCACCTGGCTGTTCAACGAGATCTACAGCTGGTGGGGGAGGGTGCTCGGGGTCTAGTTCAGGTCAGCGGCTCGGCCGGGCAGCAGCCCCATGGCGTCTGCCGCGCGTGCGTACGTGGCCGAGGCCACCTCGTGGGCATGCGCTGCGCCGCGGGCCAGCACGTCGTCGACGTATGCCCGGTCCCCTTCCAGCGCGGTGCGGCGCTCTCGGATCGGGCGCAGCAGCTCGACGAGCGCAGCGGCGACGTCGTTCTTGAGGTCGCCGTAGCGGGTGTATTCGCCCGCGACACCCTCGGCCGTACGACCGGTGGCCGCGGCCAGAATCTCGAGGAGGTTGGCCAGGCCGGGCTTCTTCTGCCTGTCGTAGCGCATCTCGCCGTCCGTGTCCGTGACTGCTTTGCGCACCTTGCGAGTGATCTCGTCGTCGGAGTCGAGGAGCCCGATTGTGCCCAGAGGCGAATCCGCCGACTTGGACATCTTTCGCTCGGGGTGCTGGAGGTCCATTACGCGGGCCGCCGTGCCGGCGATCGCTGCCTCCGGTACGACGAACGTCTCGCCGTAGCGGTTGTTGAACCGGTTAGCGAGCTCGCGAGCCAGCTCCAGGTGCTGGCGCTGGTCCTCGCCCACGGGCACAGCGTCGGCGTCGTAGAGGAGGATGTCGGCCGCCATGAGACACGGATACGTGAACAGACCGACCCGTACCGCCTCGTGACCGTGGCCCTTGTCCTTGAACTGGGTCATGCGGCGCAGTTCGCCCATGGCCGTGGTGCACTCGAGCAACCAGGTGAGGCGGGTGTGCTCGGGGACCTGGCTCTGGATGAACAGCGTGGAGCGCTCGGGTTCGAGCCCAATGGCGAGCAGGTTGAGGGCGGCGTCGAGCGTGTTCGCCCGCAGGTTCGTCTCACCGACCTCGGTCGTGAGGGCGTGGAGGTCGACGACGCAGTAGAAGGCGTCGTGGCCGTCCTGGAGCGAGACCCAGTGGCGCAGGGCCCCGAGGTAGTTCCCCAAGGTGAAGCTGCCCGAAGGCGCGATGCCCGAAAGGACCCTGTTCATGGGCCGCCATGGTAGGGGTCCACCAGGGGTGCGCCGAACCCGGCGCCCCGTTCGATAACGTCGGCGAGTGGCCTACGCGGTCTCTACTCCTGTCTTCGAGGGCCCCATCGACCTCCTCCTCCATCTCGTGTCGTCGCACGAGGTGGACGTGCTCGACGTCCCCCTTTTGCCGGTGGTCGACGCCTTCGTCCAGATCCTCTCCGAAGAGCGCGAGCAGATCGACTTCAACCAGCTGTCGGAGTTCCTGCTGGTGGCATCCATCCTCATCGAGCTGAAGTCCCAACGCTTGCTGCCCGGCCCCGAATCTGTCGAGGACGACGAGGACCTGATCGGCTGGGAGGAGCGCGACCTGCTGCTGTCCCGGCTTCTCGAGTGCCGGGCCTATGCCGCCGCGGCAGATGTGTTCGTCGCCCTGACCGAGCAAGCCTGGCGCTCTGTACCCCGCGAGGTCGGGCTCGACGACGGCTTCGTCGTCCATGCGCCGGACCTCCTGGCGGGAGTGACGCCCGAGGACCTCGCCCAGGCCTATCTGCACGGCTCGGCGGAGCGCCCGGTGCCCCGGGTCGACCTGTCCCACGTCACGGTCGACACCGTCTCGGTCTCCGAGGCCGTCGCCGAGCTCCTCTCCATGCCCGAGATGGACCGGACCTCGTCGTTTCGGGAGCTCGTGCGTGCGTGCCGCACCCGGATCGACGTGATCGTACGGTTCTTGGCGCTGCTCGAGCTGTGCAAGATGGGCCGGGTGACGCTGGGCCAGGGGACGACGTTCGGTGACCTGCGGATCTCCTGGCTCGAAAGGGACGAGCTGGCGGGCGTCGTGAGCGGACGCGGGCTGGCCGAGCTCGACGGGTACGAGATCGACGACTACGAAGGATGAGGAGTGGGACTCGTGGAGCGCGCTGAATTGGGCCGGACGATCGAGGCCATTTTGTTGGTCGCAGTCGAGCCGTTAGCTCCCCAACTCTTGGCCGAGCTCTTGGAGGAGCCGGTCAGCTCCATCGAGGAGGCACTGACCGAGCTGGCAGAGGAATACGAACAAGAACGGCGGGGCTTCGTGCTGGCACGGATCGCGGGCGGCGCGCGCTTGCAGACCCACCCTGATCTCGCGCCATACGTCGAACGCTTTGCCAACCGCGAGGTGTCGCACCGACTCTCCACCGCCGCGCTCGAGACGCTCGCCATCGTCGCCTACCGCCAGCCCGTCTCCCGTGGGCAGATCTCGTCCCTGCGCGGTGTGAACGTCGACGGCGTCACCCGCCTGCTCGAGCAGCGCGGCTACATCGAGGTGGTGGGTCACGCCGATGGACCGGGCCAGCCGGCGCTCTTCGGCACGACCGACCTCTTCTTGGAGCGGCTGGGCCTTGACTCGCTGGCGCAGCTGCCGGCGGTGGAGGACTTCCTCCCCGGTCCTGAGGTTGCGGGCGACCTCGAGAGCGAAATGCGCTCCGCGTTGGGCCTCGGCGTCGAGGCGGCCAGCGACGACGGCTGACGCCAGCGTCTCGCCCGGAACACCGGACCCAGCGGGGACGGAGAGCGAGCGCCTGCAGAAGGTCCTGGCCCGGGCCGGCCTCGGCTCCCGCCGTGCCTGCGAGGAGCTGATCGCGGCCGGACGCGTCACCGTCGACGGCGAGGTGGCCTTATTGGGTCAGCGGATCGATGTCGCCACCGCTCGGGTGGAGATCGACGGCAACCTCATCCCGGTCGCTCCCGACCTCGTCTACTACCTCTTGAACAAGCCAGACGGCGTGGTGACTACGGCCGATGACCCGCAGGGGCGGCAGACGGTGGTGGCACTGGTACCGACTGAGCCACGTGTGTTCCCGGTCGGTCGACTCGACCGCGACACCGAAGGACTCCTCATCCTCACGAACGACGGCGCGCTGGCCCAGTTGCTCACACATCCCTCGCACGGCGTGGCCAAGGAATATGTCGCCGAGGTCGCGGGTGGGACGCCGTCCCCGGGCGCGCTGCGCGCGCTCCGCCAGGGCGTCGAGCTCGACGACGGGCCGACGGCGCCTGCCGAAGTCGGTGTGCTCGCCGAAGGCGTCCTCCGTTTGGTCATCCACGAAGGGCGAAACCGCCAGGTCCGTCGCATGTGCGACGCCATCGGCCACCCGGTCCAGCGCCTGGTTCGCACACGGATCGGCCCCGTACGCGACACCAAGCTTGCTCCGGGGCACTGGCGCGCTCTGAGCGCCGACGAGGTGCGGGCCCTCGCCGCCTCGGCGCGTTAGTCCGTCGAGGAAATGGGCGGCTGGTCCACCCAGAGAAGACGCCGCCAGCAGGGGAGATGCCACACCGACCGGTAGAGTGGCCGGTCATGGCACCCGCTCTCACGGTCAGGGGCTTGCGCGGGGCCACGACGGTCGACGCCGACACCGTGGCCCAGGTCACGGAGCGTGCGCAGGAGCTGATGCGCGAACTCATGGCCCGCAACGAGCTGGCCGAGGACGACATCATCAGCGTCCTGTTCACCGCGACCGCGGACGTGACGAGCACGTTCCCGGCGACAGCAATCCGCGAGATCGGCTTTGGCGCCGTGCCACTGCTGTGTGCCGCCGAGATCGCCGTGCCCGGCGCCATGCCCAAGTGCATCCGGGTGCTGCTCCACGTCCACACGCCGAAGTCCCGCGACGAGATGCACCACGTCTATCTCCACGGTGCCCAAGGGCTCCGCGATGACCTCCCGGACTGAAGGCGGGACGCGTCGCCGGGCGCTCGTCGTCGGGACAGGGCTGATCGGGGGGTCCATCGCCCTGGGGCTCCGCCGGCGGGGCTGGCACGTGTCCGGCCTCGATGCTGATGCCGCGCACGCCCGAGCAGCGCTCGAGCACGAGGTCATCGACGCCGTGGGGGACGATCCCGACGCGGAGGTCGTTTTCGTCGCGGTGCCGGCAACCTCGGTCGCCCGCGTGGTCCGTGACCTTCTGGCCAACCGGGACCGCAGGCCTGATGCGGTCGTCACCGACGTCAGTGGGGTGAAGACGGCGATCGTGGCGGAGGCGGACCATCCGCGTTTCGTCGGTGGTCACCCGATGGCGGGGTCCGAACAGATCGGCCTCCACGGCGCCGACCCTGATCTGTTCGAGGGAGCGGTGTGGGTGCTGACGCCAACGGCGGTCACAGACCTCGAGTCGTTCGACCGACTCAAGGGCGTCGTCATGAGCCTGGGCGCGGACGTCCTCGTACTGTCTGCCGAAGACCACGACCGCCTCGTCGCCGTAGTCTCACACGTACCTCATCTGGTCGCCGCGACGCTCATGAATGCGGCCAGCGCCGGGGCCGAGCAGGATGGCGCATTGTTGCGGCTCGCCGCCGGCGGATTCCGCGACATGACCCGCGTCGCGGCCGGCCATCCCGGGATCTGGCCGGACATCTGCGCCGAGAATGCAACAGCCATCGTCGATGCCCTGGACGCGCTCGTCGGAGACCTCTCCGCCATGCGTGCGCGGATCGCGGCGCAAGACCGCGAGGGCGTACTGGGCGTCCTGCAGACGGCCTCGGCCGCGCGGCGGAACCTGCCCGCCCGCATCGCACGACCGGACCACCTGGCCGAACTGCGGATCCCCGTGCCAGACCGGGCGGGCGTTCTCGCCGAGATCACGTCGTTGGCGGCCGACGCGGGCATCGGCATCTACGACATCGAGATCGCGCACTCGGCCGAAGGCCCTCGGGGTGTCCTGATCCTCATTGTCGACGGGGCTGACGGCGAGACGCTGGCCGCGGCGGTCGAGGCCAAGGGGTACCGCTGCCAGGTTGCTCACCTGTCATGACACCGCCCCGCATCCTGGTCGTCGAAGGCGGCGTGCCCTGCCGGGGCGCGGTCCGTACACCGGGTGAGAAGTCGATCTCGCACCGGTCGGTGCTCTTCGCCGCGCTCGCCGAGGGCACCTCTGTCGTGCATGGGCTCAGCGACGGCGCCGACGTCGCCGCCTCACTCGCGGCCGTCGAGGCCATGGGTGTCGGGGTCGAACGCCCGGCGGAGGGGACTCTCGTGCTGCACGGCGGACGAGGTCGCCTGCGCCCGGCGGCACATCCTCTCGACTGTGGGAACTCCGGCACGTCCATGAGGTTGCTGTGCGGCCTCGTCGCCGGCTTCGAATGGGCAACCGAACTGGTCGGCGATGAATCGCTCTCCCTTCGGCCCATGGACCGGGTGGCCGAGCCGCTTGCACTGATGGGGGCGTCGGTCAGTGGACAGGGGCGACGCTGTCTGCCACCACTGCGTATCGAAGGTGGCACGCTGCACGGCATCGACTGGACGTCGAAGATGGCCAGCGCGCAGGTCAAGTCGGCCATCCTGCTGGCCGGCCTGTCGGCGACAGGCGAGACCATCGTCCGCGAGCCCGTGACGACGCGGACGCACACCGAGGAGATGCTCGCAGAGGCCGGAGCGGACATCTCAGTCGAGCCGTGGGGCGAGGGTCGCGTGGTGACTCTTCGCCCTTCGGCGATCAAGCCGGTGGAGCGCACCGTCCCGGGCGATCCCTCGGCAGCTGCGTTCTTCACGGTCGCGGGTGCCATTGTCCCAGAGAGCGCGGTCGACATCGAGGACGTCTACTCGGGCCCAGCCCGGCTCGGCTTCGTCAGCGTGCTGCAGCGGATGGCCGCGGACATCACACTCGTCGGCTCCGACGGCGGATCCGGGGGCCCTCACACCGCCACCATCCGTGTGCGTGCGACGAACCACCCGCTGAAGGCGACCGACATCCGCGCGTCCGAGATCCCTTCGCTCGACGAGGTCCCGGTCCTCGCCGTCGCCGCGGCTGTCGCCCAAGGCACGACGGTCTTCTCGGACGTTGGCGAACTCCGGGTCAAGGAAGTCGACCGCCTCGTTGCGGTGGTCGACATGGTCGAGGCGTTCGGCGCATCGGCACGCATTGAAGGCGACACTCTTTCGATCACCGGGATCGGCGGACCACTGCGTGGCGCTCGGTTCGACAGCCAGGGTGATCATCGGATGGCCATGGCGGGCGCGGTCGCGGCGATGGCCGCCGCGCCCGGTCAGCGGAGCCTGATCACGGGCTTCGATGCCACAGCGACCAGCTACCCAGGCTTCGCAGACGACCTCGGGAACCTCACGACGTCGGGCCTCGAACGGGAAAAGGACCGAGCGCCCCGCGCCCTGCTGGTCGCCATCGACGGCCCCGCGGGCGCCGGCAAGTCCACCGTATCGACCGCGGTCGCCCGCCATCTGGGTCTCGAACGGCTCGACACGGGAGCGATGTACCGCGCCGTCGCAGCCCTCGCACTCGAGCGCGGCGTCGCACCCGACGATGCCGACGCGGTGGCTGCGCTCGCCACCAACGCCGACATCGTCGTCGGGCCTGTCGTGACCATCGATGGCATCGACGTCACGCACAAGATCCGTTCGCCCGAGGTGGGCCGCGCCGTCTCCGTCGTGGCCGCCAACCCCGACGTCCGGGCGCAGCTCGTGAAGCGCCAGCGGGACTGGGCCGTCGCCCACGGGGGCGGGGTGGTGGAGGGACGCGACATCGGCTCGGTCGTGTTCCCTGCCGCCGAGGTCAAGGTGTACCTGACCGCGTCGCCGGAGGAGCGGGCGCGCCGGCGCCACGACGAGGCCCCCGAGGGCGTGGCCCGGCGGGACAGGATCGACTCCACCCGTGACGCATCCCCGTTGCGGCAGGCCGACGACGCACACCATCTCGATACGACCGGCCGCACGGTGCAGGATGTCGTCGAGGAGGTGCTGTCGTGGCTGTGAACGTCAACGGGCCGGTGCCGGGCGCCGGACCCGAACCCGAATCCACGCACATGCCCGGGCCGGCAGACGCGCCAGGTCGCCACCAGCCCTTTGAGATCAATCCGGACTACACGCCGCTGTATGGGATCGAACGGACGATCTTCGTCACGGCGCTGTGGACGTGGTTCCGGCCGAGGGTGACGGGCAGGGAGCATGTGCCAGAAACGGGGCCGGTGATCCTCGCCCCGGTCCACCGTTCGTTCGCCGACTTCGGGTTCGCAGCCTTCTGCACCGACCGCAAGCTCTTCTTCATGACCAAGGACGAGATGTGGAAGAACAAGTGGCTGGGCCGGCTCCTGCTCTCGGTCGGCGCGTTCCCGGTGCACCGCGAGTCCGCCGACCGCGAGGCGCTGCAGAGGGCCGAGGAAGTGTTGCGCCAGGGCTGCCCCCTCGTCCTCTTTCCTGAAGGCACGCGTCGTGAGGGCCCGGTGATCAAAGACCTCATGGAGGGTGCGGCGTTCCTCTCGGCGCGCACAGAGGCGCCGATCGTGCCGATCGGCATCGGTGGCTCCGACCTGGCCATGCCGAAGGGATCAGCAATTCCCAAGCCACGGACGATCCAAGTCGTGATCGGTCCCGCCATTCCACCGCCGGCCCGAACCGGCCGTGGGCGCGTCTCTCGCTCGGCGGTGCATGCCGCCACAGAGGCGCTCGTGCCCGCGCTACAGGCCGTTTACGACGAAGCCAGGGCTAGAACCGGTCGGTACTGAGGACGCGGGCAGACTGCCGTAGGGGCCACTTGGTTTACGTGCCGGACTGTGGCTGGCAGGCCTTGCAGCGCCCGAGGATCGAGAAGTGGTGGGGGTCGATCTCGAATTCGTACAGCGCCCTGGCTCTCTTGGCCAGATCCTTGAACAGAGCATCCGGTGCCTTCACCGCAGCGCCACAGTTCTCACAGACGAAGTGGCAGTGTGCGGATGCGGCCAGGTGATAGGTGGCAGGTCCATGGCCGAGATGCGAGTGGACGATGACACCCATCTTCTCGAGCTCGTCGAGGTTCCGGTAAATGGTGGAGATGTGGACGTCAGGAGCGGTCGCTTGAACGATCTCCGCCAGGTCCTCGGCGCTGTGATGGCCTGACTCGTTGAATATCGCTTCGAGCAGCAGCCGGCGGGAGTTAGTGACACGACCACCCTGCTCTCGAACGAGAGCAAGGACGTCGTCGACCGTGCTGACGTCGTGTGGGCCTTGAGCTGGGGTAACCCGAGCGCTCACACCTGCAATCATACGCGCACCTCCTCTGTTGCGAATACTTCGCAGTTGCCTTACCTTGGCAACAGGACGGATCCGGAGACACCGAGGGAGGCAGGCGTCATGGCTGATCCGATGGGCCGTTTGAGCAGGATCCGCCATGGCCTCACCCCTGGGGAATGGGCGAAGGTCGCCGGAATGGCGGCGACGATCATCAGTCTCAACGTGCTGGGCTGGGGCATGTTGGTCCTGGCGCTGAAGGGTCACTACCACATCAACAAGACCGAGCTTTTCGGGTTTGGGACCGGCGTACTCGCGTACACACTCGGCATGCGTCACGCGTTCGACGCCGATCACATCGCAGCAATCGACAACACCACTCGCAAGTTGATCCAAGACGAAAAGCGGCCCCTGAGCGTTGGGTACTTCTTTTCGCTCGGGCACTCGAGCATCGTCTTCGTCCTCGCCGTGCTCTTGAACTTCGGCATCAGGGCTCTCGACGGCGCCGTCAAGAACGACGGCTCGGGCTTGCACCACTGGACGGGCATCATCGGCACGTCGGTCTCTGGGACGTTCCTGTACCTCATTGGGTTGTTGAACCTCGTTGTGCTTGTCTCGATCGTCAGAGTCAGCCGGGAGATGCGCCAGGGCAAATACGACGACGCCGAGCTGGAACGCCAGCTCGATGCGCGTGGCCTGATGAACCGGTTCTTCGGTGGATTTGCCAAGCGGATCGACACGCCCTGGAAGATGTACCCCGTGGGCGCCCTCTTCGGGCTCGGTTTCGACACGGCGAGCGAGGTGGCGCTCTTGGTCCTGGCCGGATCGGCCGCCGTCGGAGGTCTTCCCTTCTACGCCGTTCTCTCGCTCCCCATCCTCTTCGCGGCAGGGATGTGCCTCTTCGACACCATCGACGGGTGCTTCATGAACTTTGCCTACGACTGGGCCTTCGCCAAGCCCATCCGGAAGATCTATTACAACCTGACCATCACCGGGCTCTCGGTGTTCATTGCGTTGTTCATCGGCACCACAGAGATCCTCGGCCTCGTCACCCAGGAGCTGAACCTCAGTGGGGGATTCTGGGGCTTCCTGCAGACCTTCAACATCAACCGTGCCGGGTTCATCATCGTCGGCGTCTTCGTCGTCACTTGGATCGTTGCTCTCGCCATTTGGCACTTCGGAGAAATCGAACAGAAGTGGGAGACCCAAGCGGCCCAGGCCTATGCGGAGTCCAACTCGTCCCGAAGAGACTGATCCGCAGACGCGCCCGTCGGGCGCAATAGGCTCCCGGCGTGGCCGATGAGGAGATGTTGCATCGCGTCGAGGAGGGCGTGGCCGCCTTCACGGAAGACCGGCACAGGGCGATCGTGAAAGTCACTCAGGCGTGGGGAAAAGATACGTCCGCGACGGACAAGGCACTGCGTAACTGCCTCCTGGGAACTGCGTTGAGCGTGATCGAGAACATTGGAATAAAGCGCCGCGAGCAAATGGATGCACTGACGGAAGTTTCCATCACCGCATTCTCCGGGTACGCGCTCGGGCGAGAATTGCTGGGTACCGAGACGACGCGGCCGTCCTACTCGTCATCCGAGGCCGAGGAGAAGGACAATGCAATCCGGATCCACGACCGATCGCAAGCCTGGCCATTTGACACGTTGATGCGGGTATTCAAGGTGTCCGAATCGCTGATGCGCGTGATCGAGTCCCAGGCTCACTCGCTGGTGTTCAAAGACATCGTCGGGGCCAGACGGGCTAGAACCACGCTGCTGAGTCAGGCTGTCGGCAGTGTGGCGTTCGCTATGGCGGAGGACGATCTTTTCGGTCCGTTCACGACGGGCGCTCCGTAATCGTCGTTCAGCGGAGCGACGCTGGACGAGGCAAAAGCGGTCATTCGCGACATCACATAACCGAGACGCTGCAGTCGGGTCCACTTCAGGGTCCGACGTGTCCCGAACGAGGGATAGGTGTGCCGCCTCAGGCTTCTCCCATTCGACTGGTGAACTGGTTCATGTCGAAATAGTCGCGCCAGGCGCTGATCTTTCCTTCACTGACTTCGAAGGTCCCCATGACCGGCAGCTCGAAGGACTTGTCGGCAACCTTGAAGACGTCCACCCGCTCGGTCATGACGATCGGACCGTTCGCGGCGATATTGACGACATGAAACTCGATGCCCTCAATGCCCGGTGCGCCTGGGCGGATGAACGAATCGATGGCGGCGGCGATGGCCTCTCGACCCGTGATCGGCGCCAGCGGGATGTTGTGGTACACGGCGTCGTCGAGGAAGAACGCGGCCAGCTCGGCCGTCGCACGATTTTCGGACCATGCCGCACAGAACCTGGACACCAGGTCGGTAGGGGTTTCCATTTGACTCCTCTCGAGGTCGATCATCGGCGAGCTTGGCGATGCCATCAGATTGTGATGTATCACGCAGCCGGCTGCCCAACTCGCCGGGACGGTGGGCCACGGAGGTCGTTAAATTTGAGGGCGTGGCCCTCTCAGTGGAGGACATCGTTGCGAAGTGCCAAGACTCGCTCAGCGAGCATTCACCTGCCTTGGCCGTGCGCGACGTCCTCAGGGAGCTGGTTGCCGATCGGAGCGGTCTCGAGCGTGTGCTCGGGCCGGTCGAGAGGGGCGGCATCACCTCCCTGCACAACGCCCCGGACCTGACCGTGCTCCATGTTGCGTGGACCCCAGGAATGGCCCTCTATCCCCACGACCACCGCATGTGGGCCGTGATCGGGCTGTATGGGGGCCAAGAGGACAATGCGTTCTTCCGCCGAGCACCGAACGGCCTCGAAGAGGTTGGCGGCCGGGAACTCCCAGCCGGTGACGTCCTCGTGCTCGGTGAGGAGGCAATCCATTCTGTTGCCAACTCCCGCCGTGAGTTCGCCGTCGCACTCCACGTCTACGGCGGTGACTTCTTCTCGGTCGAGCGGTCAGAGTGGGATCCGCAGACCTTTGAAGAGCGGCCTCGCGACCTCGAACGCACCCGTCGCCTGTTCGAGGAAGCAAATGCCCGCTGGTCTGACCAGCGGTGATCAGCGCCAGGCGCCGCGACCGTCCCAGATCGACGGGTAGTGCGGTGCCTGATCTGCGCAAAGTACTCGTCGGCGACAGTCGGATGCGCGTAGGCAGCCGTGGCCAGCCCCGGCACGGCGGCGCCTCTTCTGCCGAGACGCGCAGAGCGTTGAGGAAGTCGATGAACAGGTCCATGTGGCATCGGCCGGCGCCCGAAATCAGACCGGATTCCTCCTCGTAGAGGTTCTCAGCCAGCTCGGCACGGAGGCCGGCGTCTTCGGGGCTGTAGGCCAGAAAGTTCGCAATCGCGAGATGGCCGTTCTTGGTACTGGCGTAGTAGCTCATCGCCCAGCGACCGATCTGTTCGACGCTGAGCTCTCGAGCGGTCAGGGCGCACAGGAATCCGCAGTCCAAAATCGAGAGCTCTCGGTTTCGTAGTTCGACCTGGTTGTCGTTCAGAAACGTCGCGCTGGCTGACGTTGTCGACCGCTCCTCAATATCCGGAGTTCCCAGCGTCGAGGCTACCGTCGCCGTATGGGCTGGTCAGGCTGAATCTGGGTGGGGCTTGGCCTGCCGGTACTTCCACCAGGTCTCGGCGACCACGCGTCCGTAGCGAACGCCGAAGAGCCAGTTCTTACCCTTCTTGGTGGTACCCGACGCACGGGGCAACCAGACGGTGGGCCGTTCGGTGACCCGCCACCCACGCTTCATCGCGATGATGAGGAGCTCGGCCGTCTGGTACTGCGGTTGGATCAATCGGTACGCGACATCGTCGAGCATGCTCACGCGCAGCGCCCGGTAGCCGTTCGACGTGTCGGTGAGCTTGGTGTGCCCCATGACGCTCATGGTCCACGAGAAAACCCGGACTCCGGCTTTGCGGAAGCGATCGGTCGTGGTGTCACGCCCGAGCACGCGGGAGGCCACAACGAAATCCGCCTCGTCGTTGACGAGTGGCTGGAGCATGACGGGGATCTCCGACGGATCGTTCTGACCATCGGCGTCGAGGGTCACCACGTACTGCGCCCCGAGTTCGATGCACAAGGCATAGCCGACCCTGAGTGCGTAGCCGTGGCCGAGGTTCTCGCTCAACACGAAGGTGACCGCACCGGACTCCTTCGAAATCTCGTCGGTCCGATCGTTTCCGCCGTCGACAACGACAAGCGTGGTGACGGCCAGGCCGCAGGCCTCCGACGGGACGGCGGCGAGGACCGGACCGATGTTCCCCTCTTCCTCGTAGGCGCAGATCAGCGCGACCACGGGAGAGAGCTTCAGGTCGGGATGCCGCGTGTCGAACTCTTCCCGCGACGCCTCGATGACGCGACGCGCGTGGTCAGGATCGGTGTGGATGCTGGCGCCTGAGGTCGCGCCGCGTCGGGAGGTCAAAGTGAGTGAGGCGTGGCGAAGACCTGGCGCACCAGGGGCTCGAAGTGAGAGAGCGGCTTCGTGGGGTAATCGGGGTCGAAGCTGGTCTGGTCCCACTCGTCGGCGAACTGCTCGGCGAGCGAGTACCAGGGTTGGCCGACGTACTTGTCCCGGGCGTCAGGGTCCTGGCCGAGGTACTCGTAGTAGTGCTTGCCCTGGAAGTCCTGGTGGGCACGGATCATCTGATAGGTCTCGTCGCTCACGTAGGGGCGGAGGATCTCCGCTGCGATCATCGGGTGGTTCATCACTGAGACGGCCTTGCCGATGTCGTGGCACAGCGACGCCACGACCACCTCGTCGGTCGCACCGGCCTCCTCGGCGCGGGTGGCGGTCTGCAGCGAGTGGACGAGCTGGTCGACCTCGAAACCGTCGGTGATCTCCTCGAGCGAGGCCAGCATCTCAAGGACGCGGTCGGCCACGCGGGGCTGGTTCTGGATCGACTCGACGATGATGTGGTCCCACTGCTCCTTGGTCGACTGGTCCATACGGGTGAACGTCATGTACTGATTATCCCCCAAGGTTCATGAAGCCAACAGATCCAGGACGTCCGCGGCGGACACGGCACGGTCCTGGCCCGCCGGATCGGTTCGGTCCGAACCGGGGCGGCCGGACAAAAAGGCCAGCGTAGAGCCCACGGCGCGCAAGAGCTCCCGGAGCTCGGGCGGAGGCGGGAAGTACTCGTCCTCGGTCGTGACGGTGACCTCGGTCACGCCCTCGGCGGGGGCCAGACGCCGAATGACCTCTTCGACGAGGGCCTCGGGGGCCGAGGCACCCGCTGTGACGCCGACGGTCCCGGAGAGGTCGTCGGGGAGCTCGTCGGCCTCGTTGACGCGCAGGACGCGCGGACAGCCCCCCGCCCGGGCGACCTTCTCGAGCGCGACCGTATTGGAGGAGTTGGCCGAGCCGATGACGACGACGGCGTCGGCCTCGGAGGCGATGGCCTTGAGCGCAGCCTGGCGGTTGGTGGTGGCGAAACAGAGGTCGCTGCGGTTGGGCATCCAGAGGTCGGGGAACCGGGCGCGGGCGCCCTCCATGAGTCCCCGCCACTCGTCGTGGCTGAGCGTCGTCTGCGCCAGCAGCGCGACAGGCGCCTCGGAGGGATCGAGGTCCTCGAGCGCGTCGAGGTCCTCCTGGTGTTCGAGCAGGCGGACCGACTCGGGGGCCACGGCCATGGTGCCGACGGCCTCCTCGTGGCCCGCGTGGCCGACGTAGAGGACCGTGTAGCCCTTGCGGCTGCGCACCTTCATCTCGTGGTGCACCTTGGTCACGAGCGGGCAGACCGCGTCGACGACCACGCCGTCGCGGGCGCGGGCGGCGTCCACGACCGATGGGGCCGAGCCGTGGGCGCTCAGCATGAGCGGCGCGCCCTCCGGGACGTCGGCGACGTCGTCCACGAAGATCACGCCCTGGGCGCGGAAGCGCTCGACGACGTGCCGGTTGTGCACGATCTCGTGGTAGCAGTACACGGGCGGCTCGAAGACCCGCACCATCCAGGCCAGGGCTTTGATCGCTTTCTCGACCCCGGCACAGAAGCCACGGGGCTGGGCGAGCATGACGCGGTCGACTCCGGGCACAAAGTCCAGGTTACCGGCGGTAACCTGGTCCCTATGTCAGCACCCACGGTGACTTCGGTCACCGCGGCGTCGCCGGCTGCCCGGGCCGGTCTGGCCGTGGGTGACGAGCTCCTCAGTATCGATGGGCACGAGCCGCGCGACGTCATCGACTTCCAACGCCTCAGCGACGGCGCGGACCTCGGCGTCCTCGTCAGGCGGTCGGGCGCGCCCCTGCCACGCCTGGTGCGGGTGGACAAGGTGGCCGGCGAACCGCTCGGGGTCGAGGTGTCGTCGGCCGTCTTCGACCGCATCCGGACGTGCGACAACCACTGTGCCTTCTGCTTCATCTACCAGTTGCCCAAAGGCATGCGACGCAGCCTGTACCTGAAGGACGACGACTACCGCCTCTCGTTCCTGTACGGGAACTTCACGACGCTCACCCGCTTCACGGAGCTCGACGCCGAGCGGATCCTGACCGAGCGGCTCGGGCCCCTGTTCGTCTCGATCCACGCTACGGACCCCGACGTGCGGGCACAGATGTTGCGCAACCCCAAGGGCGCAACGAGCCTGCGCTGGTTGTCCGTGTTGCTCGACGGAGGGATCGAGGTGCACGGCCAGATCGTCGTGTGCCCGGGGGTCAACGACGGGGTGGTGCTCGAGGACACGCTGGCCGGGATCTTGGACCGGTACCCGGGACTGGCGAGCGTCGGCGCGGTGCCGCTCGGGGTGAGCCGCTACTCGAACGAGCCGAGCATGCGGCCGCACACGTACGACGAGGCCGTGAGCGTGGTCGACACCATCGAGGAGTGGCAGGGCGTCTACCAGCGGGCGTTGGGGCACCGGATGGTCTTCTTGGCCGACGAGTACTACCTCTTGGCCGGGCGGGCGTTCCCCTCGGCCCGCCGCTACGAGGGCTTCCCCCAGCACGAGAACGGGATCGGCATGGCGCGGGCCTTCGAGGAGTCCTTCACGCGGCCGGCCGCAAAGGGGCCGGGCGGCGTGCGGCACGGGTTCTTCGCGTCGGTCGACGCGGCGCCGGCCGAGGGGTATCGAGCCCCGCGCCTGCCCAGCGCGCCTGCGGGCAGCGACGACCGGCCGGTCACCGTGCTGACGGGGGCCTACGGCGCGCGCGTGCTCGCGCCGCTGGTGGCGGCCCTCGGGCGCACCGACGTCGCGGTGTGGCCCGTGGCCAATCAGTTCTTCGGTGGCAACATCGGGGTGGCGGGGTTGCTCACGGGGGAGGACGTCGGGCGGGCACTACGGGCGGTGCCCGGGGACCGGCGCTGCCTCCTTCCTGACGCCTGCCTCAACGAGGGCCGCTTCCTCGACGGGCTCACGCTCGCGGACCTGCCCCGCCCTGTCGAGGTCGTGCCCTGCGACGGCGCGTCGCTGCGGCGCGCGCTCGAGGGGACGTCCTTCCGTCCGGCCTGCGCGGCATGAGGCTTCCCATGGTCGTTGTGGCCGGCCGCCCCAACGTCGGCAAGTCGTCGCTCGTCAACCGCATCGTGGGGACGAGGGCGGCGGTGGTCGAGGAGGAGCAGGGCGTGACGCGCGACCGCAAGGTGCTGACGGCCGACTGGGCCGGGAGGCCGTTCTCGGTCATGGACACCGGCGGCTGGCTGGCCGCTGGCGACGCGCTCGAGGCCAAGATCAGCGAGCAGGCCGAGCGCGCCTTCGAAGAAGCCGACGTCGTGCTCATGGTGGTCGACGTGACGACGGGCGTGACCGAGGAGGACCTGGCCGCGGCCAAGGTCATCCGGCGCTCCGGCGCACCCGTGCGGCTCGTAGTGAACAAGGTCGACGACGCGATGCGGGAGGCCGAGGCGTGGCAGTTCGTCTCGCTCGGGTTGGGCGACCCCTTTGCGGTCAGTGCGTTGCACGGGCGGGGGACCGGGGACCTGCTCGACGAAGTGGTTGGGCTGTTCCCCGGGGAGGTCGCATCGGAGCGGGACGGCGAGGTGTCTGCAGGCGAGGACGCGGCGGCGAACGGCCCCCGGGTGGCCATCATCGGGCGCCCCAACGTGGGCAAGTCGACGCTGTTCAACCGGCTGCTCGGGGAGGAGCGCTCGATCGTGCACGACATGCCGGGCACGACACGCGACGCCATCGACACCGTCGTGGAGACGGAGGACGGCCCGATCTGCTTCATCGACACGGCGGGGCTCCGGCGCCCGTCGAAGACCGATCGCGGCACCGAACAGCACGCCACCCTGCGGGCGCTGCGCGCGCTGGAACGGGCCGACATCGCCATCCTCGTGATCGACGCCACCGTGGGCGCCTCGCACCAGGATCAGCGCCTGGCCGAGCGGATCGGCGTGTCGGGGTGCCCGGCCATCGTGGCCCTCAACAAGTGGGACCTCGTGGCGGCCGACGAGCGCGACGACGTGCTGGCGGGCGTCGGCGACCGCCTGGCCTTCCTGGGCGCGGCGCCGGTGCTCAAGATCGCGGCGCTTTCGGGCAAGGGGGTGCGGCGGATCCTGCCGGCGCTCCGGGACGCCGAAGAGGCGTACCACCAGCGGGTGCCGACCGGTGCGCTGAACCGCACGCTGCAGGAGCTCCAGGGGCGCCAACCGGCACCGCGGGCGCGCATCCGCTACGGCGTGCAGGGAGCGATCGACCCGCCGACGTTCACGCTCTTCAGCAGCGGGCGGCTGCCGCAGACGTACTTGCGCTACATCGAGCGCGGGCTGCGCGAGAAGTTCGAACTGGGCGCGACACCGATGAAGCTGCGCGTGCGCGTCGGGGGTAAGTGAGGTTCGGGCACTGATGGCGTGGTGCGAGGAGTGCGACGCGCTCGTCGAGGACGAGGATCTGGGTGCGGAGGGCGAGTGCCCCACGTGCGGGACGATTCTCACCGAGCAGGAGCGCCGGCCGATCCCCTGGTACTTCAAGATGATGATCCTGGCAAGCATCGTCTACCTCGGCTACCGCGGCTATCAGGGAGTGACCTGGGTCGCCGCGCACGTGTAGCGTCGCCCTCCGTGCCCGTCTACGAAATCGAAGGGGTCGCGCCCCGTATCGATCCCGAGGCCTACGTCCACCCTGACGCCGTCGTCATCGGCGACGTGACGATCGGCCCCGAATCGAGCGTCTGGCCGCACGCCGTGCTGCGCGGTGACTACGGCACGATCACGATCGGCGCGGCGACGTCGGTCCAGGACGGCACGGTGGTGCATGCCGGTCCGGGCTTCCCGACGGTCATCGGGGACGGTTGCGTCATCGGCCACATCGTGCACCTCGAGGGGTGCCTGCTCGAGGACGGGTCGCTGGTGGGCTCGGGCAGCGTGGTACTCCACCACGCGGTGATCAGCCACGGGGCCACGGTCGGCGCGAACGCGGTGGTGCCGAACAACATGGTCGTGCCCGAGGGCGCCCTGGCGCTCGGGGTGCCGGCGAAGGTCTTCGAAGGCCGTTCGGACGTGCCGATGATCAAGCTGTCGGCGGCGCAGTACGTGATGAACGCGAAGCGCTACCGCGAGGGGCTGCGCCGACTCGACTGAGCGGGGTTCGCCCTGCTACTTGCTCGCGGCGTGCAGGCGATTGAACACGTCGGTGCCGAAGGGGGTCAGTCCCTTGGCGGCGGCGAAGCCGAGGTGGCCCCGGCCGTCCGTGCCGCCCGTCGTCAGCCCCAGGAGGTCCTCGTAGCTCCGGAGGGCCGAGTAGTGGTTGTACAGGCCGCTGATGTCGACCGAACCCGGAGCGATGTACTTGGCGTTGAGGAGGACCGCACCGACCTGGCCGCCACCGGTCGCCGTGGTGTTCGGGCCCGGCTCCTGACCGCAGCAGGACGCGCCGGCGTTGGGCCCCTCCGCCTCGTCGAAGGTGATGGCGACGAGCATGTCTCCGTGCTTGTAGGCGGGGGAGTTCAGGACGAGGGGCATCCAGGCCTTCAGGAACTGGTCGGCCGCGGTCAGGCCGCCGACCTTGCCGCCGGTGCTGTTGGTGCCGGCGCAGGTGGCATCGTGTCCGTCGTTGCACAGGTTGGGCGTGATGAAGCCGAAGCGCGGTGTGGTCTTCTCGCTCTTCAGGTCGTGGGCGAGGTGTCCCGACGGCGCCGGCGTGCCGTTGGCGGTGAGGGTGCCGAGCGGCACCTCGTTGGCGTTGCATTCCGCGGTGTTGTCGATCGTCGAGTGGAACCAGATCAGCGGGTTGTGCCGCGCCGCGTACTGGTCCGCCGGCGTCGCCGCGTTCGTGTTGTTGGGGGAACCGATCGCCGGGTGCGCGCAGTCGGTGCCGCCCGTCGGGTCCGGGGTCCCACCGTCGCGCAACGGCGTGTTGCCCATGTCCTGCTCGTAGGCGCGCCAGGCCGCTACGTGCGTCTTGTGGTTGGGCGGGTACTTGGCATCGAGCTGCGCGGCGATGGTCTTGACCGAGACGGGGTAGACGCACCCCTGCCCGTCCACCTGGCCGGGGTTCGAAGTCTGGTTGGCGTTGGGCGTCCCGGGGGTGACGTCGGTGAAGGTGGCGCCGTTCGTCAGGCAGTCTGCCGAAGTGGAGGGGTTGGGCGCCTGGCCGGAGACCTGGGCGATGTAGTTGTCAAGGCTGACATGGCCGATGGCGTAGTAGTTCTGGAGCAGCTCGCCCTTCTTGCGCAATGTGCCGTTGAGGTACGTCGCGGGGGAGTTCCCGCCGAACGTCGTGTCGAAGCCCTCGTTCTCCATTTCGATCATCAGGACGTGGTTGATGTGGCCGGCGGGCACGGCCGCCCGCACGACGTGCGCCGACCCGCGGGTGGCGGCTCCTGCGAGAGGCGCTGCGGCGGCGAGGAGTGTGAGGGCGGCGCCCCCTGTCAGCAGTGCCGCGAGGGCGCGGCGAGGCCTGGAGGCAAGTGGGGTTCCGTTCACGGCGGGGGACTGTAGCTGCGCCGCCGGGGTCGCGGGGGTCAGCCGGTGGCGAAGGCGGCGATGTCCCGGGCCGTGTCGCGGCTGATGTCGGGGCACGCGATGGCGAAGATCTCGGTGCCGTGCATCGTCCCCATCATCTGCCGGCAGCGTGCGGGCACGCCGGCGGCCAGGAGGAGGCGATAGAAGTTGATGCCCTCGTCCCGAAGAGGATCGCACTCGTTGACGTTGATGACCGTGGGCGGGAAGCCGCGCACGTCGTCGACCTCCGCGAAGCCGGGCCAGGCGAGGGGATCGCGCGCTTCGAAGGCCTCAATGCCGTAGCCCATGGCACCGCGGTTGTTGTGCAGGTGGAGCAGGATGCCTTCGTTCTCGATGCTCGAGGGGGAGTCGGGGGCGGGCCACTGCCCGGCGATGTAGGGGCACAGCGCGTACAGGCCCGTGACCAGTCCGAGGTCGCCGTCGCGCTTGAGGGCGAGGCCGGTGCCCAAGGTGAGGTTCCCGCCACCGCTCTCACCCGCCACGATGATCTTCTCGGGGTCGATGCCGAAGTCGTCGGGGTGCGCCGCGACCCAGCGCAGCCCGGACAGGCAGTCGTTCAACCCGGCGGGGAACGGGGCCACCTCGGGGGCGGAGGAGGGAACGACGCAGTTGCTGAAGTCGGGCATCACGACGGCGACGCCGTTGGCGGCGATGATCCGGCCCCAGGCGCGGTACAGGCCGTAGAAACACGACATGGCCGCCATCCCGCCGCCGTGGATGTAATAGACGCACGGAAGGAGCTCGTCGGTATCGGGCCGGATCACCTGGAGCTTGATGGTGTTGCCGTCCGGCTGTGACGTGAACTCCTGCGTCGTCGTAATCAGCCCCTCCGACGGTGCCACCTCCTCGGTGTCGCAGAGCGCGAAGAACTGCTCCATGCCCTCGCGGATGGCAGCGGCCTCGGGCGTGGCGGCCTCCGCCAGCAGCTCCTCCCGGGAGGCGACGTCGCGTGGCGTCTCGTCGGGAAGGAACGCGATCATCGGACGAATCCGAGGGTCGAGGCGACTGTCTGCAGCGAGGTCGATTGCCATGCGCCTATTCGATCACAGCTCGATGGCGGATTCCCAGGGCCGTCGGGTGAGGTGGTCTGGACTACCATTGGTCGGTCGTTCACCGACCGTCCGGGCAGTGAATCTGCAGCCGCACTCCGGTCGATCGCAGCGGCAC
>DASXBZ010000074.1:0-2210 GCA_036491435.1 Acidimicrobiales bacterium | reverse complement strand
ACTCGCCGGGGTGAAAGCGCCGGGTCAGCCGGCGGAACTTCCAGGTGTGGTCCGGCCACAGCGTGGTGTTGCGGCCGCGGTGATCGAGATACCAGCTGCCACACCCGCCCTCCACCCAGACCGAGTGTTCGAGGCGCGCCTGGAGCTTTTCGTTGTAGCGGCGCTGCACGCCCTTCTTGACCTCGACGGTCCGCACCCCGGGACGCGCCATGAAGCCCAGGGCGCTCGCGATGTAGTTGATGTGCGACTCGATCATGTAGATCATCGAGTTGTGGGCCAGCGTCGAGTTGGGCCCGATCATGAGGAAGAGGTTCGGGAATCCGGCCACGGCGGAGCCTGCGTAGGCCTCGACGCCGTCGGCCTTCCACAGTTCGGAGAGCCGGACGCCGTCGCGCCCGACGATGTGCTCGGCGTAGGGGGGCTCGGCGGCCTCGAAGCCGGTGCCCATGATGACGACGTCGACGGGGCGCGCGATGCCGTCCTGGCCCACGACCTCGTGGGCGGTGAACGAGGCCACGGGCGTGTCCACGACCTCGACGTTGGGCAGGCTCAGCGAGGGGTAGTAGTCGTCCGAGAGCAGCAGGCGCTTGCAGCCGGGCTCGTAGTCGGGCGTGAGCTTGGCGCGCAGCGTGTCGTCGGGTACCTGCTTGCGCAGGTGGTCGAGCGCGCGCTTGCGCACGACCGCCTTCGTGCGGTCGTGCTGGCCCACGAAGACCCCGAGCAGCGACTCGAAGATGGCGTAGATGCGCAAGCGCGACAGCCTCTGGAGCACCGGCATCTTGCGGTAGGCGAGCTTGCGCAGCCGTGAGACCGGGCGGTCGCCGCGGGGCGCGATCCACGGCGGGGTCCGCTGGTGCAGGTACAGGTGCTCGACCGCGGGTGCGATCTGAGGCACGAACTGGACGGCGGACGCGCCGGTGCCGACGACGCAGACGCGCTTGGCGCGCAGGTCGAAGGCGTGGTCCCACTTGGCCGAGTGGAACACCTTGCCGCGGAAGCCGTCGAGGCCGGGGAATTCCGGGATCTGGGGCTCACTCAACGAACCGGTCGCCCACACCAACACTTCCGCGACGTACTCCTCCCCCGCCGCGCGCACGACCCAACGTTCGGCCTCCTCGTCCCAGCGGGCCTCGTCGACGGCATGGTCGAAACGGAGGTGCCCGCCCACGTCGAACTTGTCGACGCAGGCGCGCATGTAGTCCCAGATCTCGGACTGGGAGGGGAAGGAGCGCGACCAGTCCGGGTTGAGCGCGAACGAGAACGAGTAGAGGTTGGAGGGGACGTCGCACGCCGCACCGGGATACGAGTTGTCGCGCCAGGTGCCTCCGAGGTCATGGCCGCGGTCGAGGACGACGAAGTCGTCGATGCCCATCGAGCGCAGGCGGGCCGCCATCCCGATGCCGGAGAAGCCGGCGCCGACGATGACGACACGGTGTGCAGAGCTCACGGCGTGGCGCGCACGAAGTCCGCGACGACCTGCGCCAGCTCCTCCCCGCAGTCCTCCTGGAGAAAGTGCCCGCCCCCGACGATCGTCGTGTGCGGTTGTCCCTTGGCGCCGGCGATGCGCTCCTTCAGGTTCTTGTCGGCCCCGCCGGTGATGGGGTCGCTGTCGCTGAAGGCGCACAGGAACGGCCGGTCGAAGGCGGCCAGGCCCACCCAGGCGGCGACGTTGGCGTCGTGGGCAGGGTCGTCGGGCCGCGACGGGACGAGCATGGGGAAGGCACGCGCGCCGGCCTTGTACGACTCGTCGGGGAACGGGGCGTCGTAGGCCGCCCGGATGTCGGCCGTGATCCCCTTCGCGCAGCCGCCCTGCACGATGCCGCCGGTCGGGAACTCCTCGACCTCCTGGGAGAATTTCTGCCAGGCGAAGAAGGCCTCGCCCGGGTTCGTGTCCCCCGTCGGAAGGAAGGTGTTGGCCGCCACGACGCGGGCGAAGCGCTCGGGGTGCTCGCCGACGAGGCGCAGGCCGATGAGGCCGCCCCAGTCCTGGCCGACCAGCGTGACGTCCCGGAGGTCGAGCCGGTCGAAGAGGAGCTCGCGCATCCACTCGACGTGACGGGCGAACGAGTAGTCGCCGCGCTCGGTGGGCTTGTCCGAGCGGCCGAAGCCGACCAGGTCCGGGGCCACCACCTGGAGCCCGGCGCCGGTGAGGACCGGGATCATCTTCCGGTACAGGTACGACCAGGACGGCTCGCCGTGCATGAGCAGCA
>DASXBZ010000073.1:0-24784 GCA_036491435.1 Acidimicrobiales bacterium | reverse complement strand
CGCGCCGACGCCGGGATGCGGGCGTCGGTGAAGAAGATCTCGTTGAACAGTTCCTCGCCCGCCATGTCGCGGATGGGCCGTACGTCGATCCCCGGCGTCTTCAAGTTCAGGATGAAGGCCGTGATCCCCTCGTGCTTCTTGCCCCGTTCGATCGCGGAGGGGTCCGTCCGCAACAGGAACAGGCCCCACGTGGCGAGGTGGGCGGACGAGATCCAGATCTTCGATCCGTTCACGACGTACTCGTCCGTCGCCTCGTCGTAGATCGCCGTCGTCCGCAGGTTCGCCAGGTCGTTGCCCGCCATCGGCTCGCTGAAACCCTGGCACCAGTGCTCCTCGGCCTCGAGGATCGACGGCAGCCACTTCGCCTTCTGCTCCTCGGTTCCCCATTGGATGATCATCGGGCCGATCTGCCAGATCCCGTTCGTGTTGAACATGCCCGGCGTGCGGTACTCGGCCATCACCTCGGAGTAGATGAGGCGCTGCATGGCGTTGACCGTGCGGCCTTTGGCGTAGTCGGGTCCCCAGTGGATGGCGGCCCACCCGCCCTCGTGGAGCTTGCGCTGCCATTTCTGCCGCCGTTGTTGGCTCGCCTCACCGCTCAGCTGCACGTCGTCCCCGAGGGCCTCGGCCTCCAAGAACGGCGGCAGGTTCTCGTCCAACCAGGCCCTGAGCTCGTCGCGGAACTTCTCGTCCTCGGGTGCCAGGGCGAAATCCACGCAGGAAGGGTAGCCGACCGACCGTGTACTCTGACGCCCGTGTCAGGGAACGGCGGGCCGCGATCACGGCGTCCGTGACACACGTTCTGATGCTTTCGGTTGCTTTCGGACCGGCAGTAGCGGTCTTGTAGGGCTGCTCCAGGGGAGGGCCGTGGACTTCACGTACGACGACGAGCAGCTGGCGCTCCAAGAGGTGGCGCGCACCGCGCTCGAGCGCGAATGCAGCCCGCAGCTGTTGCGCGAACTGGCCGACGACCCGACGGGGACCACGCCCGCGCTCTGGTCGACGCTCGTCGACCTCGGTTGGAACAGCCTCCTCGTCCCCGCCGAGCTCGGCGGCACCGGCGCCGGCCTGCTCGAGACCTGCATCGTGCTCGAGCAGATGGGACGCCTCCCGCTGCCGGGGCCGTTCTTCTCCTCCGCCGTCGCGGCCACGCTGGCCGCCCGCGCCCTGGGCGAGACCGAGCTGCTCGCCGACCTGGCCGCCGGCACCCGGCGCGGCACCATCGCTCTCGGCGAACAGGGCCACGGCGAGCCGCTCTCGACCGTGCGCACCCGCGCCCGCCGCAAGGCCGCGCGGTGGGTGCTCACCGGGGAGAAGCCCTTCGTCATGGACGGGCACACCGCCGACTGGGTCATCGTCGTCGCCCGCAGCGAGGAGGGCGTGCGTTCGTACTTGCTCGAGTCTCCTGCCGAGGCCGCCGAGGCCGCCGGGGCCGGCGCCACCGTCGAGCTCGTGCCCTCCCTCGACCCGACCCGCAAGCTCGCCCGCCTCCTCCTCGACGAGACGCCCGTGGTCCCCCTCGGCCCCCCGGGCAACCAGGCCCACGTCTGGCAGCGGGTGCAGGACGACATCGCGATCGGCTTCGCGGCCGAGACCGTGGGCGCAGCGGACCGCGCGCTCGGGGAGGCGATCGCCTACACCTCCGAGCGCATCGTCTTCGACAAGCCGGTGGCGACGTACCAGTCGATCCGGCACCGGCTCGTCGAGATGTTCCAGCAGGTCGAGATGGCCCGGGCGGGCTTCCAGTTCGCCGCCTGGGCTTCCGACACCGAGGCATCCGACCGGGAGCAGGCGGCGGCCATGGCTGCGAGCTACGCCGCCGAGGCCGGCGTGCGCGTCACGGGCGAGGACATACAGATGCATGGCGGCGTCGGCTTCACCTGGGCCAACGACGCGCACTTCTTGTTCAAGCGGGTGAAGCAGAACGAGGTCCTGTCGGGCGGCGCCGGCGCCCAGCTGCACCGCCTGGCGTCGATGTTCATAGAGTCGGCGTGAGTGACTGAATCCTGGGACTCCTCGAACTCCTCGAACTCCTCGAGCTCCTCGAACTCCTCGAGTTCCGCAAACCGCTCGTCGCGCTTCGAGCTCAGCCCCATGCCGGCCGATCTGGCTGCGCGGTACCTCGCGGAGGGCTGGTGGGACGACCGCACCCTCGGGCAGCTCCTGGGCGACGCGCTCAACGAGGACCCCGACCGCCGCTTCCGCATCTGGTCGCCGACCAATCCCTACGTCGGCACGGTGGGGGCCGTGTACAACGAGGCCCTGAAGGTGGCCGGCGGCCTCCGAGACGCCGGACTCGGCCCGGGCGACCTCGTCGCCTTCCAACTGCCGAACTGGGTCGAGGCGGCCATCACCTTCTACGCCTGCACCATCGTCGGCGTGACGCTCGTGCCGATCGTGCACTTCTACGGGCCCAAGGAGGTCGGCTTCATCCTGCGCCAGAGTGGGGCCCGCGCCCTCGTCACCGTGTCGTCGTACGGGAAGCGTGACTTCCTCGCCGAGCTGGCCAGCATCCGCGACGGGCTCAGCGACCTCGAGATGGTCTTCGTCATCGGCGACACCGGCGACACCGGCGACACCGGCGACACCGGCGACACCGGCGGCGGGGGCGGGGGCGGCACGCCGGACCTGTTGCCGTTCGACGAGCTCCGCGCCGCCGAGCCGATGGCCGGCCCGGTCGCCGTCGACCCCGAGACCCCCGCGGTGATCGGCTACACGTCGGGCACCACGGCCGACCCCAAGGGCGTCGTGCACACGCACCGGACGCTCGGCTGCGAGGTCCGCCAGCTGAGCGGCCACCAGGCGTCACGCGACCGGGCGTCGTTGGTGGGTGCACCGGTCGGCCACGCCATCGGCATGCTGGGTGGCCTGCTGTGCCCGCTCGTCGGTGGCAAGGCGATCTACATGATCGACGGCTGGGATCCGCCGACCGTGCTCAACGCCATGATCGAGGAGGGCATTTCAGCGGGCAGCGGCTCCACGTACTTCTTCACCAGCCTGCTCGACTGCCCGGGCTTCGGCCCGGAACACGCCGAGTTGATGCGCTTCACCGGGCTCGGCGGCTCGCCCATTCCCGACGCGGTGGCGGACCGGGCGGACGACCTTGGGATCTCGTTGGTGCGCGCCTACGGCAGCACGGAGCACCCGTCCATCACGGGATCGGACCACGAGGCGCCCCGAGAGAAGCGTCTTCACACGGACGGCAGGCCGATGGACGGGGTAGAGATCCGCACCGTCGACGAGGACGGCAACGACGTCGGCATCGGCGAGCCGGGCGAGATCCTGTCCCGTGGACCCGACCGCTTCGCCGGCTACACGGATCCGGCGCTCACCGACGAGTTCGTCGAAGAGGGGGGCTGGTTCCATACGGGCGACGTCGGCATCATCGACGCCGACGGCTACCTCACCATCACCGACCGGCTGAAGGACATCATCATCCGGGGCGGCGAGAACGTGAGCGCCGCCGAGGTCGAGCAGTTGCTGGCGCACATGAAGGGCGTGGCCGAGGTCGCGGTGGTCGCCGCTCCGGACGAGCGCTTCGGCGAGCACGGGTGCGCCTTCTTCCGCATGCAGGAGGGAATCGACGCACCCGACCTCGAGGCGGTGCGGGCGCACCTCTCCGAGGCCGGACTGGCCCGGCAGAAGTGGCCCGAGGAGCTCAGGGTCGTCGACGTTCTCCCCCGGACCCCCTCGGGCAAGATCCAGAAGTTCGTGCTGCGCCAGCAGCTGCGCGCCGGCGGCTGACGATCGACGGCCACGCCGACAACATCGCCTCGGTTTCCAGAACCGGCCGTTCGCTGAGCCCCTAGCTGTACACCTAGCCCGCAGGGGCAGCGGTCGACGTGGTCGTGGCCACCGATGTGGTCGTCGACGACGGGATCGTGGTGGTGGTCGTGTTGGACGTGCCTGTCGTCGACGTCGCACCGCCGGTCGTGGTGCTGGTCGACGAAGCGGAGGAGCCGGTGGTGGTACTCGTCCCCGAGGACCCGTTGCCGCTCCCACTCCCGGACCCGGACGTCGTCGTCGTCGTGGTGGTGGCGTTCGACGGAGAGGCCGGATGGCTCACGAGGCCGAAGGGACCGTTGTCCCCCGGACCCGGATGCGGCGTTGCGAAGGGGTTGGAAGGGTGCCCCGGATGACTGACCCCGAGGGCAAGGACGACCAGGAAGGCCGCCCCGGCCATGCTCGTGGCCACGAGGGAACCGATCGCCACGGGACGGGCAACGGCGACGAGGCGCTCCCGTCGCGACTCCGTGCGCCGGCGCAGTTCGAGCTCCGGGGTGAGGTGTTCGTGCTGATCGAGCCAGGACATCGCGGGCGCGCAGGCGTACACGAAGCCCTGCCACGAGAGGAGCCCGATCAGCAGCCAGGTGGCGTTCCCGCGGACGGCGAGCGCCGCAGCCATGCCCCACATGAGGATCGTGAGCAGCAGTTCGGTGCGGGCGGCGGCGATGGCGGCCCTGAGCCGGCGGTCGCCCTCGCTCTTGGGGGTCCGCATGAAGACACCCTCTCGGCGGATCAGGCCCTGGATGCAGGCAAGGGCGACCGTCCACGACAGGGACAACCAGTTCGCGAACGCCAGCACCGCCCTCGTGTAGGAGATCCGGGTCCTGTTCCGCAGGGCCCAGACGGCCCGCAGGAGCCCGACGGCCAGCAGGGTGGCCGGAAGCAGGATCGTGGGTCCGATGAGAGGACGGATCGCCACCGACGAGCCGGCGAGCAGGAGTGCGCCGACCACCGTCAGGACGAGGGCAAAGCCGAACAGGATGAGATCGTTCGTCCACTGCAGTCCGCCGATGAGGTAGTCGATCCGCTGCTCGGCCGTGAGGCGGTTGCCCGGGTCCCTGTCCCACGGCAGGAGACTCTTCCAGTGGCGCCGCAGGATCTGCATCCCCCCGAAGCACCACCGGAACCTCTGGCTCTTCAACGAGGAGAAGCTGAGCGGCATGATGCCGCGCCCATAGCTTTTGGGAATGTAGAGGCCGGAGTAGCCGGCCATGAGCAGCCGGAGCGACGTCTCCGCGTCCTCCGTAATGCACCATTCATCCCATCCGCCCACGTCCGCGAGCGGCCTTCGCCGTAGCAGACCCATGGTCCCGGCGAAGATGATTGAGTTCCGCTCGTTGCGCGAGGGCATGGCCGAGGCGAAGAAGTAGCGATAGGCGTCGTAACAGGCGGTCAAGTAACGGTTGCCTTCGTACTCGCGATAGTCCTGAGGCGTTTGGACGAAGGCGAGTTGCGGGTCGGCGAAGTAGCCGACTGTGTCCTTGAGCCAGTCGTCGTCGATGAGGTAGTCGGAGTCGACCACGCCGATGATCTCGGAACGTGGATCGACGTAGCGCTCCAGGGCGAGGTTGAGCGCCCCCGACTTGTAGCCGGGCCACGGGTCGACGTGGACGAACTTCACGAGGGGATTTTCGGCGCAGTACGCCTCGACCGGCTGCCACATGTCGGGATCGGATGTGTTGTTGTCCACGACCACGATCTCGAAGTCGGGGTAGTCGAGTTGGCTGGCCGCCTTGATCGTTTGGATCAGCATGTCCGGCGGCTCGTTGTAGGACGCAATGTGGATGGACACCTTCGGTTGATAGGAGGGGTCCGGGGTTGGGAACACGCGGGAGTGGCGGACTCGACAGACGACGTCGCAGGTTTCGAAGGCGAACGTGGAGCCGATCGCCAACGCAGCCAACTCGAGGAGGAACAAGAAGGCGGCCGCCAGGGAGCCCAGGAAGGAGAAGTTGCTCGCCACCGTGACATCGGCGGCAAAACCGAGGTAGGCGAGCGCGGCGGCCACAAAAGAAGCGAAGAAGTACTGGCCCAACGGGTTCCACACCGGTCGAAGGATCGCGATCGCAATGACGCAGACGAGGACGAAGGCCTCGCTGCCTTCGACCGGTGCCGCCGGTAGCGGGAGCCACAACGCCGCGACGTAGCCGGCGAGGAAGGCTCCTGCTGCGCCGAGCAGCACCCCGACGAGTCGGGAGGCAAACCGCACCCGGGCACCGAGAAGGAAAAGAAGGATCGCCGCGATACCCAGATTGATGCTGCAGATGATGAAAATGCTGAAGAGCATTGGTCAGCCTCAGTCCGTCAAGCAGTCAGCACCGTCTCGACCAATTCGAGGTATTGGCCGAGATAGCGCGGTGCGAGGAAGTTGTCGACGACCGACCTGTGCGCTGCACGTCCCAGGTCGTTCGACAGGTCACGGTCGCAGAGCAGGTCTGTCACCGCTTTGCCGAATGCGCGGCTGTCCTCGGGGTCGTCGATGAGGACACCGGTCAGGCCGTGCGAGATCTGGTCCTGGATCCCCCCGATGGAGGTGGCGACGGTGGGGCGACCCTTCCACATCGCCTCGGCCACGGTCAGGCCAAAGCCTTCGGCCAAGGATTTCTGGACGACCACGTCCGAGTAGCGCTGGAGTGCGTTCACGATGGCGGCGTTCTCTTCGATGTCGTCCATCGGCAGACACGCCACGTGCACACGGGACCGAGCCTCCTCGGGCAGCGACGCGATGCAGGTGCCGAGCTCGTCGAACGTGGCCACGCTCTCGGGGTCGTCAGCCACTGCGTCCGGTGACGGCCCGGCGAGCACGAGGTGAGCACCGACCTCGGGGGGAACCGCCTCCGCGAAGAACTTCGCCACGCCCGCATGGTCCTTGAGCGGATCCCACCGGGAGATCTGCGTGACGAGCGGCGCCTCCGGCGGGAGGGCAGATGTCCCGAGGACGCGCACGGCATGCCGGACCTTCCCGACGCTGCCGTCTATGCGCGTGAACGTGGCTTTCTCGTCGGAACGCCCATCGAGCCCCTCTGGCCCTCCTGGCCCCTCTCGCCCTTCTCGCCCCTCTGGCCCTCCCGGCGTTACGAAGAGCCCGCTCGCCGCCAGGATGCGGCGGGCCTGATCTGGGTCCAGCGCTTGGTTCTTCGGAGAGAACGCGTCGATGCAAGGCGGGATCACGACAACCTTCTCCCGGTTCAGCCCCTCCCACACGTACTGTGCGCGGCTGAACACCTGCGCATGAGCACTGCTCGTCGCGGGCAGCAGGAATTCCCAGGCTCGTCGGCACTCTCCGTTGGCAACGTCGGCGCCGACATGACAGTTCCAGATGACGCTCGCCCCCATCTCCCGAAGGTGCGGGGCCAGGCCGACCACCTGCGGATCATGGAGTATGACGACGTCGCCCGGCTTGACGTGGGCGGAGACCGAAGGCAGCTCCGCGGTCAACGCCGAGGTGTAGAGCTGCGCTTCGGCAGGTCCGAGGTCGCCGGCGTCACCCTCTTTGCCATGGAGGAGGTGGTGGATCCTCTTGGTGAGAACGAAGAAGTCCTCCGTGCCTTCGACCACCAACCAACGAGACTGGATATTCGCCCCGAGCAGGTAACCGAGTACGGAACTAAGGAGTTCTGCGACCCCACCGCCGGTGGCCGTCGAGTTCACGTGGAACAGTGTCCGCCCCTCCATGAGGGCGGCGCTCCGGCGCAAGGTCGCGTCGAACTGGCGCCACCGGCGTGGACTGAGAATGCCTTCGAAGAGCGAAGGTTCAAGTGTGGGCAGCTCTGCTTCGATCAACGTTCACCTACACGAGTCGCGCAGAAAGTGGCCCGCCGATTGCACGCATCGAACGACCTCCTCTGTCCCGTCGCATGTTCGAAGCTGGTCGACATGTACCCACTGAAAGGCGGACATAACGTCAAAGGCA
Organism: Acidimicrobiales bacterium; assembly: GCA_036491435.1. GTDB lineage: Bacteria > Actinomycetota > Acidimicrobiia > Acidimicrobiales > RAAP-2 > Bog-473. Next base: position 17,085 of record DASXBZ010000073.1, on the reverse strand, counting down.
GATGTGCTGCAGTTACGCGCTGCAAGCGGTCGCGCACCGTGGTTCCTTCCGCCCTCAAAAAGCCAGGCGCGCCAAAGCGACGCGCCTGCTTGAACCCACCCTCGATTTCGAACTACGACATCCGCCCCGTTCCCCAACGCCCCGTCCTCCGGGAGAGCGCTACTCCCGCTGCGGTGGCGGGTCGTGGTTCCGCAACCGGTTGTGGAACCCGCACAGCAGCCGGCCGTTCTCCTGGGTGGTCCGGCCGCCCCGGGCCCAGGGCAAGAGGTGGTCCGCCTGGCAGCGTGATGCCGGCGTGTCGCAGTAGGCGTGCACGCACTCGCGGTCACGCAACTCGATAGCCCGACGCGTCCCACCGGTGAACAGACGCTGGGTGGGGGAGACCTCGACCCGGCCCGACGGTTCCATCACGGCGCGCTCCAGGTCGGCGATCGACAACCACGGCACCAACTCGCCGGGCGACAGCACGATGCCCTCGGCGAGCTCGCACACGCGGCCCGACAAGGTGGGCCAGTCGACGAGGACGCTGAAGAGGGGAGCCGGCGGTCGCCGGGCGCCGTCGGGCTGCACGAGCGCCGATCGGGCCGCCATCTCCACCAGCGCGTCCGCTCGGCGCTGGGCCGGCGTGCGCCAGAGATCCTCGACGGAAGGGTTCCCGCCCCGCTCGTCCCGGGCCCGGGCCCAGTCCGACTTGAAGAACTCGTCTTCGATGCGACGGAGCTCTCCGGACACGATCGAGCCCGAGATCGGGTCGAGCGTCATCGATCCCAGGTACATGCCGCTGATGCTCGCCTCGAGATACACGTCACGCCGAGCGCGCCGCTCCTCGGCCGCGTCCTCGCTTCCGTCCGGGTCGGCCAGCTGGTCCCAGTAGGCGACGGCCTTGACGAAGTGTTCGAACGGCAGCCGCTTGGCCTGCTTGATCAGCACCGCCTCGTCCCGGGCGAGCGTCTCTTCGGTATCCGGACGCCGGACGGCGACGACGGCATCGACGTGGGCGGCATTGATCTCACCTGATTGAAAGGCCCGCTCCGCGACAGGGAGGTGACGGAGATGCCGGCCCCGCCGCACAATCCGCCGGGCCGCCGCCTTCGGGAGCCGGCAGGTCCGTGCGAGCCAGGCCGACGAGGTCTTGGCGCCATACAGGGCCCAATCACCGGATGCGTCGAACGCCGCAGCCGTCCCCGAGATGACCGACTCGAGTCGCGTCTGCTGCTGCACCAGCCACCGGATCGAGGTTGCGTCTTGATGCGCGTCAACGCCTTCTTCCAATAGATGATCGATCGCCGACGACAACTCCCGGATCGACGGGGACTGGATCTCTGCTGTGGCGGTAGGCCGCATCGGCATCATCGAAGCACGCGGTTGTGACATCGAAACGACCCAAAAACAGCCTGAATTCCGCAAAAAAACCGACGCAACCACCCCGTCGCCCCGACCGTTCTCCGACGCTCACGAGAGAAGAAAGGAGCGGCCATGACGGCCATCTGCACGTTCTGTGGCAACGACATGATCAACGGGACGACGTGTTCGGAGGAGCGCTTGCACATTCGGGGCGTCGACTACGAGCCCATCCGGTGGGGTGACGAGAAGGGCTACCCCTTCCAGGACATGACGGAGCGGTGCGGCGATTGCAACGTGTCCAAGGGCGCGGTGCACCACCACGGGTGCGATCTCGAGAAGTGTCCCGCTTGTGACGGCCAGGCGATCTCATGTGAGTGCATGGACGAGTGGTTCCTCACCAGTACACAGGGGCATGCCTTTGGCTAGGTGGACGAACCGGTGCCGCCGGACCGGGTCCGGCGTGGTCACGTCGGCCGGCAGCAGCAGCCCCCTATGACGATCCAGCCCGTCCCTCGAGCGCCTCCTTCATCAGGCGCATCTCCTTCTCTATTTGGGCCTGTCCGCTGGCCGACGCGGCGGCGACGATGTCGTCGCCCAGCCCGTCGGGGAGGATGATCCAGAGCATGAGGGTCGCCTCGCACGCATGCTCGCCCTGGGGGAGCACGACGAACTCTTCATAGGCCTCGCTGCCACCCTTCATGCCGGCGGCGACCATCGTCGGGTGCACCGCGTCGATGATCCACAGCTCGACCGGCTGGCCCGCGGGATTCTGGGGGTCGGCCATGGTGAAGGAGTAGCGGGCCCCGGGACCGTTGGTGCCCCCGGCTCGGACCGGTTGGCCCTCTTGGGTCCGGGTGAGGTTGCTGACGTCGGGGTTGTAGGCGGGCAGGTTCGAGAAGTCGAGCCGGTACTGCCACACGGCCTCCGCGGGCACCGAGAAGGTCGCGGAGGCGACCGCAGATGGATCGTGGTCGGGTGTCGAGAGAGGCATGGGCGTCAGTGTGGGCGGTCAGGCGAGCGTGCTCAAGTCGGCGGAGGTGCCAGGATCTCCGCCGCCTCGCGCGCCCGCTGCAGCGACAACGCCACGAGGTCGGTCCCGTCCCCGATCGCACCCGACGCGTGCTCGATGAAGACCCCGACCACCATTGCGCTCAACATGCGCGCCACCGGCCCCGCGCCCACCCGCTCGGCCAGGTCCGGCCGGTGCTCGGCGATCCACCCCTCGATAGAGGACTGGAACGTCGTGAAGAGGTCGAGCCCGACGGAGCGGGCGGTCGACTCGGAGCGGATGGCCTCGCCGACCATCAGGCGGACGAAGTCCTCCACCTCGAACATGGAGACGAGGATGTCGGCCAGCAGCTGCGCCAGCGGGGAGCCGATGTTCTCGTACTGGCGGGGATCGGGCCGGGGCGCGTGCACGGGCAGGAAGCCGTGCTCGACGAGGACGGCCTCGAGGAGATCGCGCTTCGAGGGGAAGTAGTGGTAGAGCGAGGCGACGTTGAGGTCGCAGGCCGACGCCAGGTCGCGCATGCTCGTCCCGTCCACCCCCCGCTGGGACATCAGGCTCAACGCGATCTGCAGGATGCGCCGTCTCGTGGCCGAGCCCTCGCCGGCCGCCGCGGCTGCCCGCGGCCCGCCGCCCGTCGGGGACGTGGCGGTCGAATCCGGCTCTGACGAGTGGGAGTCGATCGTCATCTCAACTTTTTTCCTCCGCTCGCAGCCCGCGCAAGTTTCTCTGACGTCCCAGGTCAGGCCGCTGGTATCCGCGCACTGACGACCGCTCAGCGGCCATCGACCCCTTGCCCCCGTAGGTCGACGACCCAACGATCGTTTGCTATATATGACACGGGTGTCAGAGACCACCCGTTCTTTGGGCACCAAAGGTAGGGGGTCAGGGGGCAAGATGCCAGAAGTCGACACTGCGGCCGATGCGGCCGCCATGCCGTTCGATCCGTACGAGCTGAAGGACATGGTGGGCGGGACGATCCGCGACCCGTATCCCCTGCTCCACGAGCTCCGGCGGCAGTCGCCGGTGCACACGGGGCTGATCGACCTCGGGGACGGCCAGGACCACCTCATCCACGACCCTTCCAAGCCGCAGCCGGCCACCGTCTTCGGGTTCGACGAGACGGTCCAGGTCCTCCGCGACAACGAGACGTACTCGTCGGTGGTCTACGAGGACGTCATCGGCATCGTGATGGGACGCACCATCCTCCAGATGGACGAGCCCGAGCACAAGAAGATCCGGGACCTCGTCGCCTCGAGCTTCCGCTCCAAGATGCTGGCCCGCTGGGAGGAGGAGCTCGTCGCCGTCGTGGTCAACGACCTCATCGACTCCTTCGTCGAGCAGGGACGCACCGACCTCGTGCGCTCCGTCACCTTCAACTTCCCCGTGCAGGTCATCGCGCGCATCCTCGGGTTGCCGCGTGACGACTACCCACGGTTCCAGCGCTGGGCGCTCGAGATCACCAGCGTGGCGACCAACTGGGACCGCGGCGTCGCGGCGTCGGAGGCCCTGCGGGACTACTTCGCCGACGTGATGGAGGAGCGCCGGGCCAAGCCGGGCGACGACCTGATCAGCGACCTCGTGCGGGCGGAGGTCGACGGCGAGCACCTCACGGACGAGGAGATCTACTCGTTCCTGCGGCTCCTGCTCCCGGCCGGCGTGGAGACCACGTACCGGGCGTCGGGCAGCCTGCTCTACGCGCTGCTCAACGACCGGGCCCAGCTCGACGCGCTCTACGCCGACCGCGCGCTGTTCGCCCAGGCGTTCGAGGAGGTCGTGCGGTGGGAGCCGCCGGTCACCGTGATCCTGCGCCGCGCCACCGCCGACACCGAGCTGGCCGGCGTGGCGATCGAGAAGGGGGCGGACGTCGCGCTGATGATCGGCGCCGCCAACCGTGACGAGCGCAAGTACAGCGAGCCGGATCGCTACGACATGTTCCGCAGCCAGCGCCAACACGTCGGGTTCGGTTTCGGCGTCCACGTGTGCCTCGGCATGCATCTCGCCCGCATGGAGTCGCGCATCGCGATCAACACGCTCTTCGACCGGCTCGGCCCGTTCACCCTCGACCCCGAGGCGGAGCCTCCGCACATCGAGGGCCTGGCCTTCCGATCGCCGCTGTCGCTCCCCGTGGTCTTCGAGGCCCGCTGACATCGGCGCTCTGCCTCGGCGGCGCCGCGCTTCCGCCGGGATCGGTGGCGGCCGCCGGGACCATGGGCGCCAAACCCAGAAGCTAGGTTCGAGCGCATGGCCGAGATGAGCGAAGGCGACCCGATCGAGATCCAGATCGACTGGGACCTGTGCATGGGGTCGGGCAACTGCATGTTCTGGGCGCCCGACACCTTCGACCTCAGCGAGGACGGGCACGCGGTCGTCACCGACCCCACGGCGTCGCCCGAGGAGAAGATCCGCATCGCCGCCCAGGGCTGCCCCGTCGGTGCGATCTCGCTGTGGCGCAACGGCACCCGGCTCTCGCTCGAGGACGCCGGCTGATGCCCATCGCCGTCACCGAGGAGCACGAGTCCCTCCGCCGCACTGCGCAGCGTTGGCTCGAGACGCACTGCCCGCCGACCGAGCCGCGTGCGCTGGCCGAGGCGGTTCCGGTGCCCTCTGCGGTCCCGGCCACCTCCGACCTGCCGCCGGTGTGGGAGAAGATGGCCGCGCAGGGCTGGCTCGGGCTGCACATCGCCGAGGCGGACGGCGGCCAAGGCTTCACGTTGGCAGAGGTCGCCGTCGTGCTCGAGGAGCTCGGCGCTGCGCTCTTCCCCGGCCCCCTCCTGCCGACGCTGCTCGTGTCGGCCGCCCTCGCCGGCTACGCCGACGCCGAGGTCCGCCGGCGGCTGCTGCCCGGATTGGCTGACGGCTCGCTCACCGCGGCGGTCGTCCTCGGCGCGTCCGTCGACGCCGATCACAACGGCGACGGCTCCGTCGTCCTGCGCGGCGCGGTCCGCCCCGTGCTCGGCCTCCCGGCCGCCCAGCTGGTGCTCGTTCCGCTCGCCGGCTCGGCCGAGTGGTGCCTGCTCGATCGCTCGGTTCTCGGCGACGCGCTCTCCACGGACGCGCTGCCCGCGCTCGACCCGACCCGGTCGGTCGGCGCACTCGAATTCGACGGCGGCGGAGTGACGCTGCCCGCAGACGGACAGATCCTCATCCCCGACGAAACCGTGCGCAGCCTCGCGTTCGTGCTCAGCGCGGCCGAGAGCGCCGGGCTGGCGCGCTGGTGCCTCGACACCGCATCGGACTACGCGAAGGTGCGGGTGCAGTTCGGCCGGCCCATCGGCCAGTTCCAGGCGGTGAAGCACGCGCTGGCCGACATGCTCGTCGCGGTCGAGCAGTGCGCCGCCGTCGCCTGGGACGCGGCCGCCGCCTGGAGCGAGCCCGCCGACGAAGGCGACCCCGCCACCCGGCACCTCAGCGCACGCATCGCCGGGGCCGTCGCGCTCCCGGGCGCCGCACACTGCGCCAAGCAGTGCGTCCAGATCCTCGGCGGGATCGGCTTCACGTGGGAGCACGACGCCCACCTCTATCTGAAGCGTGCGATGGCCAACCTCCAACTGGTGAGCGGCGGTGACGTCGGGGCGATCGAGCTCGATGTCGCCACCCGGGCCATCGCCGGCGCCCGGCGCAACCTGGTGGCCGACCTGCCCGACGAAGCAGAGCCGCTGCGCGCCACCGTCCGCACGATCGTCGAAGAAGTCGCGGCCGCCGGTGCCGACGACCCGTCCGGGCAGGCGCAGCGCGCGGCGTTGGCCGAAGCCGGGCTGATCACGCCGCACTGGCCGGCGCCGTGGGGCCGCGGCGCGTCGCCGCTCGAACAGCTGGTCATCGACGAGGAGATGGCGGCGGCCGGCGTGCTGCGCCCGCACCTCGCCGTCGGCGCCTGGGCCCTGCCGACGATCATCGCCTACGGCACCGAGGAGCAACAGGAGCGCTGGGTGCGGCCGACGCTGCTCGGTCAGCTCCATTGGTGCCAGCTGTTCAGCGAGCCCGGCGCGGGCTCCGACCTCGCCGCGTTGAGCACGAAGGCCGAGCGCGTCGAAGGCGGCTACGTGTTGAACGGGCAGAAGGTCTGGACGTCACTGGCGCAGACGGCCGACTTCGGCATCTGCCTGGCGCGCTCGGACCCCGATGCACCCAAGCACGCGGGCATCACATACTTCATCGTGGACATGCACACCGAGGGCATCGACATCCGACCGCTGCGCGAGCTCACCGGAGCCGCGATGTTCAACGAGGTCTTCTTCAACGACGTCTTCGTCCCCGACGACTGCGTCATCGGCATGCCGGGCGACGGGTGGCGGATCGGCCGCACGACCCTGGCCAACGAGCGCGTCTCGATGTCGTCGGGCGCGTCCTTCGGCAACGGCGTCGAGTCGCTGATCCGCACCATGGCGAGGCGGGCGGAGCGCGGCGACGCGCAGCCCTCCAGTCTCGAGGAGCGTCTTGGTCACCTGATCGCGGAGGCACAATCGGTGGCGCTGCTCGGGCACCGCTCGACACTGCGCACCCTCTCCGGGGTCGACCCCGGCAGCGGCTCGAGTGTCCGCAAGCTGCTCGGTGTCGAACACGAACAGCGCGTGCAGGAGATGGGGATGGCGCTCTACGCCGCCGACGGCGCGGTGCTGGACGGGAAGGCCCAGCGATGGGAAGAGGGATTCCTCTCCACGCGCTGCCTCACCATCGCCGGCGGGACGAGCGAGGTGCAGCGCAACGTCATCGCAGAACGCATGCTCGGGCAGCCCAAGGACCCCGAACCGGGCAGCTGACCCGCGTGCCATAGTTGGGCATGCGTCTCGCCACCGACGAAAACCTGCTCGAGTTCCGACGCGAATTCGAAGCATGGTTGGACGCGCACCTGCCACCGCCCGACGCGGTCGAACAGGAGCACCGCAACTCGTCCGCCCATCTCCCGGGCTGGGCGCGCGAGTTCCAACGCGAGATGTTCGAGGCCGGATACCTCGTCCCGGGCTGGCCGCCCGAGCTCGGCGGGCGCAACGCGACGCCGCAGGAGCAGATGATCTACTTCGAGGTGATCTCGGAGCGGCAGGTGCCCCGGTCGCTCAACCCCCAGGGGCTCTCCATCTGCGCCGCGTCGATCGTGGAGTTCGGCACGGACGAACAGAAGGCGCGCTTCGTCGTCCCGACCCTCAAGGGCGAGATCACGTGGTGCCTCGGCATGAGCGAGCCCAACGCCGGCAGCGACCTGGCGTCCCTGACCACCAAGGCAGAGCGGCGCGAGGGCTGCTTCGTGGTCAACGGCCAGAAGGTGTGGACATCGGGTGCGCACGACGCGGACTTCTGCCTCTGTTTCGTCCGCACCGACCCCGAGGCGCCGAAGCACCGTGGCATCAGCGTCCTCATCATCGATATGCGGACGCCCGGCATCAGTTGCCGGCCGCTGCCCGAATTGACCGACCCGGACCATGCCGACTTCAACGAGGTCTTCTTCACGGACGTCGAGGTGCCCGAGGAGCACCTCCTCGGTGAGCTCAACAACGGGTGGTCGATCAGCCAGGGGTCGCTGCGGCACGAGCGCGGGATGCTGTGGATCCTGAACGCGGCGCGGATGGAACGCACCATGCGCGGGCTGGTGCGCGTTGCCCGCCGCCCCGACGGCCGCGGTGGGTTGCTCGGCGACGACCCCCGCCTCGCCGAGGCCATCGGCCGCGCCGCCACGGACGCGACGGCGATTCGCTGCATGGGCTATCGGGGCTTCGCCAAGTCGGTCCGGGGCGAGATGGCACCCGAGCACATGGTGCTGAAGCTGTTCTCCAGCGAGGCGGAGCAGCGCGCGTGCGAGGTGGCCCGGGATGCGCTGGGCACCGACGGCCTCGACCTCGACGGGGCGGGCCCGAGACGGTTCACCGACTGGGACGTCGAGAACTTCGACGTCGGTCCCGCCGAGGTCATGGGCGCGTTCTACGACGGTGCGTGGGCCGACCAGTACTGGCGCTCGTTCTCGCACACGATCGCCGGCGGCACGTCCGAGATCCAACGCAACATCATCGCCGAGCGCGTGCTCGGACTGCCGCGCGGCTGAACAGAGCGCTCGCCCGACACGCTCGGGCGGCCGTCTACGCCCTGACAACGCTCGAGCAATCGGCCTCAAACCGGCCACGCCTGCGTAGCACGACGCCGACAATTTGTTGACGGTCCGTTGTGTCCGTCGCGTGACCGAGCGGCGGTGACCGAAACCGCGTGGTCCAAAGGACCTACGCGCGCGTCGCTGATTCACACCATTTAGTCAAAAGGTCCCATTGTGTTGCGCGCTTCGCGGATTCGATTCACACGTTTTAGTCAAAAGGTCCCATTCACATGGGAAAGCGCATTCCCGATACTCACTCCGGAAGCGAAATTCGGAGGGGGACCGCAGTGCTTGGTCGGGTTCGTTGGCGGATGGCGATGTTGTTGGTGCCGATGGGGATCATGGTCGCGAGCACGCTGGCTGCAGCCGCGTCGAGCGCGCCGGTTGGTGCGGCGGGCTACCTGCCGCCGTCCAACCCTCCGGCGAACATCGCACCGAGCAGTGGTGACTGGTTGGCTTCGATCAACGCCGCCCGCGCGCAAGAGGGCGTGGGACCGATGAACATCTCCGAGTCGCAACTCGCCGGTCTTCCGATCGACGAGCAAGTGCTCACCGTCGTCAACGACGAGCGGGTCGATCGGGGCTTGCCGCCGATCAACTACGTGACCTCACAGCTCGACGCCTACGCCCAGGGCGGGGCGAACTCGGGCAGCGACCCGTCGTTCCCCTCCAATTTGAGCGGAGGCGCGCCCATCACGTTCGGTGGCGCCGTGTGGGCCGGCGGCCTCACCTCGGTGCTCGAGGCGGACTACTACTGGATGTACGACGACGGGTGGAGCGGCTCGTCGACGACGAACGTCGCGTGCGGCGGGATGGCCAGCTCGGAGTGCTGGGGCCACCGCGACATCATCTTGCACGAGTTCCCGAACTGCCCGGGTGGGGCGCCCATCCTGTCGATGGGCGGCGCCTTCTCACCGGGCGGCTACCCCGGTGGCTCGCTGACCGGTGAGTTCGTCAGCTCGTGTGGGGCACCGAGCGACATCACATTGAGTTGGGGCGCCGTGGCAGCGGCCGTGCAGTCGTCGTCCAACACGATCGGCATCGCGCCGTTGCCCAACGGCACCGGCTACTGGGAGGCCGAGGCGAACGGCACGGTCGCCGCCTTCGGCGCCGCCCAGAACTTCGGCTCGGTCCCGGGCGGGCTCAACGCACCGATCGTGGGCATCGCCGCCACGCCCAACGGCGGCGGGTACTGGCTGGTGGCCGGCGACGGCGGCATCTTCAGCTTCGGCAACGCCCAGTTCTACGGATCGACCGGCGCCCTGCGCCTCAACAAGCCCATCGTGGGCATGGCCTCGACGCCCAACGGCGGCGGCTACTGGCTGGTGGCCTCCGACGGCGGCATCTTCAGTTACGGCGACGCCCGGTTCTTCGGTTCCATGGGTGGCCGCCCGCTGAACCAGCCCATCGTCGGCCTGGCGGCCGACCCGGCCACCGGCGGGTACTGGGAGGTCGCGACCGACGGCGGCATCTTCGCCTACAACGCCCCGTTCTTCGGGAGCACGGGTGCGATCCGCCTCAACCGGCCCATTGTCGGCATGGAGGGCTCGCCCAACGGCCAGGGCTACCGCTTCGTGGCGGCCGACGGCGGCATCTTCACCTACGGGCAGGCTCCGTACGACGGCTCCACCGGCGGCATGTCGCTGTCCGCCCCGGTGGTCGGGATCGCGGCCGACAACACGACGAACGGCTACTGGCTGGCCGCGGCCGACGGTGGGATCTTCACCTTCGGCGGCGCCTCCTACATGGGGCGGCTGGTCGCCTAGCTCGAACAGGCGTGCGGCCGGGTCACCGGCCGGCGCCGATCAGAGGACGCCGCGTGCGGTGAGGTCCTCGAGCTCGGCTTCGCTGAGGCCGATCACGCCGCACCAGACCTCTTTATTGTGCTCGCCCAGGCGTGGCGCGCCGGAGGGCACGGGCGCAGGGTTCTTCGTCAGCCGCGGGAACGGCGCCTGCTGACGTACCGGGCCGATGACGGGGTCGTCGATCGGCACGAGGTCGCCCCGCTCCGCCATGTGGGGGTCGGCGAAGATGTCGGCCGCGCTGTAGGCGGTCCCCACGGGGACGTCGTGCTCGACGCAGCGCTCGGTGATCTCGTCTGCGGTGTGGCTCGACGTCCACGCCGCCACGATCCCGTTGATCTCGTCCCCGTGGTCCGCCCGGTGCGCCAGCGTGTCGAAGCGCGGCTCCTCGATGAGCTCCGGCCGGCCCATGGCGGCGCAGAGACGCCGGAAGTTGGCGTCGGAACCGGCCACGATGCACACGTACGCGCCGTCCGCGGTGGGGTAGTTGTCGAGCGGGGCCGAGGTGGAAAGCCGATTCCCCTCGCGTTGGCGCACGATCCCGAGTCGGTCGTACCCGGCGAGCGTCCATTCGAGGACGCGCAGCACGGACCCGTAGAGGGCCGCGTCGATCACCTCCCCGCGCCCGATCGTCTGCCCGCCCGCGGCGCCTGATCCGCCCGCCGCGTCGCGGCCGTAGAGCGCCGCGACGGCGGAGAACGCCGCAAAGGTCCCCGTGAGGTAATCGGAGATGTTCACGCCGGACCGCACCGGCGGCCGATCGGGTTCACCGGTCAGATTGAGGAGCCCGCCAAAGGCGATGCCCAACCGGTCAAGACCCGGCCGGGGTGCGTAGGGGCCGGTCTGGCCGAACGCACTGATCCGCACGTAGACGAGGTCTTGGGGCAGGTCGTCGGGGCCGAGTCCCCAGCGTTCCATCGTGCCGGGCCGGAAGTTCTCGCAGAGGACGTCCGCGGTCGCCATGAGGCGCAGGAAGAGATCCTTGCCTTCGGGGTGCCGCAGGTCGCACGTGACGCCCCGCCGCCCGCGGCCCTCGACCGACCACGACAACGAGTAGGCGGGACCGTCGTCGACGGGGACGAACGGCCCCATGCTGCGCATGAAGTCGCCCTCGCCCGGCAACTCGACCTTGATGACGTCGGCCCCGAGCTCGCCGAGCAGGCCGGCGCAGAACGGCGCCGAGATCCTCGTGCCGATGTCGATCACCCGGAGGCCGCGGAGCGGGCCGCCCGACGAGGCCTCCTCGCTCACGACCCGGATCCGGGTTGTCCCTGGTCCCGTTCGGCGATGACGTCCTTCATCGAGCCCTTGGCCTTGCGCGCCGAGAGTGCGTTGAGCGCCGTCGCCGTGTTGTGGACCCAGTGGTGCGCCATGAAGTGGTACTTGAGGGCGTCGCGCTTTCCCATGAGGTCCGCGGTCTGGTTGATCGTGTCCTTCACCGTCTGCGCCGTGACGGGCGGCACCAGGGCCACCCGGTCGGCCAGCTCGCGTGTCTTCGCTTCGAGGTCCGCCCGGGGCACGACGCGGTTCACCAGCCCCAGGCGCCAGGCTTCCTGCGCGTCGATCGTGTCGCCGGTGAAGAGGAACTCCTTCGCCTTGCGGATCCCGAGCTCCCACGGCTCGACCAGCAACTCGACACCGGCCCCCGTGAGTCGGAGCACCGGGTTGGAGAAGACGGCGTCGTCCGCGGCGACGATGAGGTCGCACATGGCGGCGAGCATCAGTCCGGCCGCCACGCAGCTGCCCTGCACCGCTGCGATCGTCGGTTTGCGGAAGTCGTGGATGCGCAGGCAGCGGTCGAAGTACATCGTCTTCTCGTGGTGGAACTTCCCCTCGGGCGTCTCGCGCAGCGCCACCCACGGGTCCGACCCGTCATCGGCGACGATCGCCTTGAGGTCGTGGCCCGAGGAGAAGTGCTTGCCCGCGGCGGCGAGGATGACGACTCGAACGGCGTCGTCGGCGTCGGCCAGGTCGAAGGCGGCGTCGATCTCGTCGATCATCTTCGAGTCCTGGGCGTTCGCCTGGTCCGGCCGGTTCAAGGTGATCGTCGCGACGGCGCCATCGGTCTCGTAGCGGATCCTCTCGAAGCTCTCTGCCATCTCGGTCATCCTCCTGGCGTCATCATGGCGCGTCGCGCCGCCGTGCTCGGGCAGCCCGCTCAACCCCGGGGCAACCCGAGCACGCGCTCGCCCACGAGCGTGCGCTGGATCTCGTTCGTGCCGGCGAAGATCGACGACGCCTGGTAATAGAGCCACGAGCGCTGCCACGCACCGTCGGCCGGGTTGCCCGGAGCCCCCTCCCACAGCGGCGAGGCCTCCCCGAGCACGTCGAGCGCCGTGCGGTGCAACCGCTTGGACATCTCGCTCCAGTACAGCTTGAGGGCGCTGCCCTCGGGCCCGGGTGCTTCGCCCTTCGAGAGCCGGGTGAGCGAGCGCCAATTGTGCAATTGGAAGAGCCGCACCTCGGTGGCCGCCTGGGCCAACTCCTGCCGGAGCCGCCAGTCGTCGAAGCTCCCGTTGTCCTGCGCGAGGCGGAGCAACTCCTCGATGAGCTGGGTGTGGATCACGAGCTGTCGTGGGTTGATGCCGCGTTCGTGGGCGAGCGTGGAACCGGCGACCGTCCAGCCCTCGCCCTCGACGCCGACGCGTCGCTCGGAGGGGATGAACACGTCGTCGAGCTCGACTTCGTTGAACTCGGCTTCTCCCGTCGATTGGACCAGCGGGTGCACCCCCACCCCGTCAGCGTGCATGTCCACGATCAGCGCAGTGATCCCGAGCTGACGCTTGGGTGCGTCCGGGTCGCTGCGGGTGAGGCAGAGGCCCCAGTCGGCGAATTGGGCGTAGGAGGTCCAGACCTTGCGGCCGGTAACGCGGTAGCCGCCCTCGACCGGGACGGCGCGCGTCGTCAACGACGCGAGATCGCTGCCGGCGTCCGGTTCACTGAAGAGCTGGCACCACAGTTCCTCGGCGGAGAGGATCCGTGGCAGGAACCGCGCCTTCTGTTCCTCCGTGCCGTGCGCGAGGAGCGTCGGGCCGACGAGGTTGATGCCGATACGGCCGACGAGCTCCGGGGCACGGGCCCGCGCCAGCTCCTCGATGATGACGTAGTTCTCGAGGGCACCGAGGCCACGGCCGCCGTATTCCTGCGGCCAGGTGACTCCCACCCACCCGGCGCCGGCCAACGCAGCCTGCCAGCGCCGGCCGAACGCGACCGTTTCGGCCAGGTCGTCGAACCGTGGGGGGAGCCCGACGCCGTAAGGCCACGGGAGGTGTTCCTCGAGCCAGGCCCGGAATGCGTCGCGCAGCACCTCCTGTTCGGGGGTGGAGCGGAGATCCATCCGCCGCAGCATGGCACAGGCGCCTCGCGAGGTGACACCCGTGTCAGCCATGACCGTAGACTGCGCCGCCGTGGACTTCGACCTCTCGGCCGACCAACAAGCGCTGCGCGAGGCGGCAGCCGCGCTGCTCGAGGGCAAGGCCGGACACGACGCGCTCCGGGCGCGTGTCGGCGCCGGTGCGGTCGTCGGCACACTGCCCGGTGCGGGAGATACATCCGCCCCGGTCGCCGCGGACGCCCCGCACGGGTACGACGCCGTTGCCTGGGACGCCATGACCGAACAGGGCTGGCTGGCCATCGAGCTACCCGAGGACGAAGGCGGGCTGGGGCTCGGGCTGGTGGAGGTCGCGGTGCTCTGCGAAGAGTTGGGCCGGCGTCTGGTCGCCGCGCCGTTCCTTCCGACCGTCGTGGCGCTCGGCGCGTTGAGCGGAACCGACGCCCGCGCCACCGCCGCGACGAAGGAATGGCGCGAGGCGCTCAGCCAGGGATCAGCCGTCGGGTGCACGGTCGTCGTCCCGCCCGGTCGCCTTTCGATCACCGAGGCGCCGACGGAGGGGGAGGTGCGTGTCCACGGCGAGGCGCCGCCCGCGCTCTACGCGCCCTCGGCCGACGTCGCCGTCCTGGTCTGCGAGGACGGCACGTATGCCGTCGACCTCCGGACCGCGGGCCGGCCCGACGCCGTGCCTGCGATGGATCGCACCCGAGAGTTGGGGATCCTCTCCTTCGACGACACGCCGGCCGTGCGCCTTGGTGGGGTGGAAGCCGCCACGCGCGCCATCGACCGCGCCGCGACCCTGGTGTCCGCGGAGATGCTGGGTGCCGCCGACCACGTGCTGTCGATGTCGGTGGACTACGCGAAGGACCGCGTCCAGTTCGGCAAGCCGATCGGGTCGTTCCAGGCGGTCAAGCACATGCTGGCCGACGCGCTGGTCGACGTCGAAGGGATGCGGTCGACGGTGTACTACGGGGCGTGGTGCACCGCCGCTGACGACCCCGAGCGTTCACTGGCCGCGAGCATGGCCAAGGCGTGGTGCTCCGATGCATCGCGGCGCGTGATGGGCACCGGGTTGCAGGTGCACGGAGGCATCGGCTTCACCTGGGAGCACGACATGCACCTCTATGTGAAGCGGGCCCAGCTGGACCAGGTCAGCTACGGCGACGCGTCGTTCCACCGCGACCGCATCGCAACGATCTTGCGCACACGATTGGAGTCCGGCCAGGCGCTGTCCTGACTACGGCTTGAGCGTCCGGACGGGGACGTCACCAATTCTGATGAAGACCAGCGTCTCGCCCTGGGTCCCGTGTGTCGGTGCGACGACCTGCGCCCGCGCGGCAACGAGATAGTCGGACCGGAGAATTGCGGTCTCGTGGACCTGCCCCGGTGTGGCGCTGGGGACCGCGGTGCAGGTGGTCCCACTCGCATGCGGCACCCGGGCCGAGTAGTCGGCCAGGCTCTCCGTCCTGGTGAAGGTGCCACCCTTCTGGTTCCACGACTTCTGGCCCTGGAGCATGGCGGCATAGGAGCTCAACACACAGGAGACGGCGGGCTGGTGCAGGACGCCCGCGATCTTCGCCGAGGACCCGCTGACGTCGTAGACCACCATCCGCGAAGGCGCGGAGTAGTCGATGAGACGCTCGGTCGTCCCGTTCGCAGTGCCCACTCCCACGTTCACGGAGGTGACGAGCTCCATGATCCAGGAGTTCGCACCCGTCGGCGTGCCGAAGGTCTGTTCGGCCGCGTTCTGCACCTGGATGGTCGTAGAGGTGGGCGCCGCTCGCACTCCCAGCACGGCAAAGAGCGCCGTCGCCACGGTCAGCACCGCGAGCAGCACCAACGGAACGAAGTTGCGGGGAGGCATTCGTCCAACGTAGTGCCGGGCGCCGCCTCGACGCCGGTTCCCCCCGGGCATCAGGCGCTGCAAGCCGCGAGTCGCCGTCGCCGCGTCAGGACGCGGCCGCCCGACGCCGCAGCCCGGCACGGTCCGCCTTGCCCGAGCCGAGCAGCGGGAGACGTTCGAGCCGTACGACCTTCTCGGGCGTCTTGAAGGTCGCGATGCCGCGGCTGGTGAACCAGCGGCGGCATTCCTCGAGGTCGAACGGCGCTGTGGACTCCACGAAGGCGGCGACGCGCTCTCCCATCAAGGGATCGGGATAGCCGACGGCGACCGCGTGGCGGACGTCGGGGTGCGCCTCGAGCGCGGCCTCCACCTCCGAGGCGGAGATGTTCTCGCCGCCCCTGATGATCACGTCCTTGAGGCGGCCGACGATGCGGAGCCAGCCGTCACCGTCGACCGTCGCCAGGTCACCGGTGCGGAACCAACCTCCCGGCGCGATGACCGCCTTCGTCTGCGCCGCGTCCGCATAGCCGGCGAACATCTCGGGCCCACGCACCCAGAGCTCGCCGGCGGTCCCCGTCGGCCGGCGCGCGCCGGTCTCGGGATCCGAGATGCGCAATTCCACCTGTCCGATCGCACGGCCGTCGGTGTCACGCGCGATCTCGAAGGGGTCGTCGTTGGTGCTCGTGGTGACGGTGGGCGCTTCGGTCGACCCGTAGGTGCGCTTGACGCGGCAGTCGAACGTCCGCGCCGTCTCCTCGATGAAGGCCGGCGTGACCGACGCGCCGCCACTGGAGATCAACCGCACCGACGAGACGTCGACCCCCGCACTCGCGGGACCGCCGAGCGCCCCGCCCATGGCGATGAAGAACGTGGGCGGGCCGGCCATGAAGGAGATGCGCTCGGTCGCCACGAGCGCCAGTGCCCTGTCGGCGTCGAACCGCCGCATCAGCACCGAGCGCATGCCGGCCGCACCCGGGACGAGGACGCCGTTGAGCAACCCCGAGATGTGGGCCATCGGCGCCGGTATCAGGACGGCGTCGCCGCCCCCGAGACCGTGCACCCGCGTCATCAGCGACGCCTTCCAGCTCAAGCCGCGGTGGGTGTGCAGCACGGCTTTGGGGACGCCGGTGGAGCCGGACGTGAACAGGACGAGCGCGACGTCCGACCCCTTGACGGCACCACCGCCCCCGACGGGCACCGGCGGCCCGCCCAGGACATCCTCGAGTGCCGCCGGTGACGAGATGACGTCGGGCCCGAGTTCCAACACGAGCGCAGGATCGATCTGGGCCAGCGCGCCCTCCACGTCGTTCGCACCGAACGTGTGGAGGAGCGGTGCCGCCACCGCGCCCAACCGCCAGCACGCCCGGACGAGCACTGCAGCCGCCAAGCTGTTCGGTACCTGCCAGGCCACTGCTGCACCCTTGGCGACGCCGCGCGCCCGTAAGCCGCCCGCGACCTTCGCCACGAGTACTTCGGCCTCGGCGCCCGACAACCGGGTGTCGCCGTCAACGATGGCGCCGCCGTGCGCAGAGATCAGCTCGTCGAGCGTCGGCACGTCCCATGGCCCGCCGGGTCGCCGGTACGTGCGGGCCTGGCTCGGCACCCACGTGGGTCGGAGGCGGGCCGTCACGGCAGGGGACCCTACCCGGGTCCCACTAACGTGACGCCGATGTCAGG
>DASXBZ010000072.1:0-22520 GCA_036491435.1 Acidimicrobiales bacterium | reverse complement strand
CCAGGTTGTCGAGATCGGTCTTGCCGCGGTCGCGTTTCCACCAGCGGACGTGATGAGGATTGACGAAGGTCGCGTTTCTACAACCGGGGAAGCGGCAATGTCGGTCTCGGCGCCAGAGTTCTCGGCGTTGAGTGGGGGTCGGATCTCGGCGGGCCCGGCCTTCGTACATCGTGTGGCCTACGTCGTCGTCGAGGGCCACAATGAGCGTGGCGTCACAGGCCAGGCGCCGTGCGACCACGGCGTCGATGAGTCCACGGTGCTCGAGCTCGCCGGCCAGGTCCGCATCCTCGGTGAGCGTCGCCAGCGGCACGTGGGCGACGACAAGGTACGGACTGGGGACGACCTCTTCGCCTGAGGGTGCTTTGTCGGCGCCTCGGCGTGGGGAAGAAGGACGACGGGACGGTCGCCCGCTTCGGCGCACGACAGCCACCAGCGCGTCGGCGAGGCGTTGGTCCCAGCGGGTCTCGCCGTCTGAGGGGACACCTCGGGCGGTCGTTTCGAGCCCAGCGCGCACTTCGGCGTAGGTCTCGGCGGGGAGCTGAGCGGTCATCGTGCGACAGTCGTCGTTGAAGCGCACCGAGCGCGTCTCGTGTTCGCGCGCAGAAGACGGAGGGCTGTGGCGCGTCGGCGCGGTGGCCTTGGCCACGTCGGCCAGCTGGCGCACGGAGCACTCGGAGGCCTGGGCCAGCAGAGCCCGTTCGTTCTCGGGCCTCGCCACGTCGACCACGGCGCGGACCTGATCGAAGCTGACAGCGCCGTCGCAGAGACCGTCGGCGAGGGCCGGCAGGTCGAAGAGGCGGGTGCCCACATGGGCCCAGGCCCGCGCCGTCGCAGGAGAGACGGCACAGCGCTCGGAGAGCCAGGCTTCGACGCTCGTAGCCCCCTCTTCTCTCCACGCCTCGCGGCGATCGAGCTCCGCGGCGAGCAGAACGATGCGCCCCGCCAGGGAGGCGAGTTGGCGCGAGGTCGCGGCGGCCTCCTCCATCAGCTCGGACGTCGAGAGGGTGGCGATCGAGGAGATCGTCGTCGTGGTGGTGGGGGCCATCGAGGGGGGAATGGTCGGGCGCGTCGTGTCGTGTACGTTCGGCGTCGGTGACCACGACCGAGGCGCCACAGGTCGGCAAGGGCAGGGTCGGCGCCGTCATGTCGCACGTCGAGCGGATCGGCGGGCGCAACGTCGTGATCTGCCGGTCGGAGGGCTCGATGCGACGGGGGGCGCTCACCCACGCCGACGGGGTGCGGTTGGGGGAGGCGGCGGACCAGGCGAGGGAGCTGGGGATCCCGTTTGTTTTCTATGTCGTATCGAGCGGGGCCGACGTGCACGACGGCGTGGCGGCTCTGCACGGGTGGGGGCTGGCGGCGGCAGCGGTGTCGCGGTGCAGCGGACAGGTTCCGGTGATCGCCGCAGCGACGGGGCCGGTGGTGTCGGGGCCGGCGCTGTTGTTGGGGCTGTCGGACCTCGTGGTGATGAGCTCGGACGCGGTCGCCTACGTGTCGGGGCCGCAGATGGTGCGGGAGTTCACGGGTATCGAGGTCGGATTGAGCGACCTGGGTGGGGTGGTCAAGCACGCGACGTCGAGCGGGCTGTGCGCCGTCGAGTCCGACGATGTCGATGGCGCAGTGTCCGAGCTGCTCGACTACCTGCCCTCGTCTACGGACCAGCTTCCGCCGACGGCGCCGGTGGGGGACTCGGTGCTGCGGTCGACGCCCGAACTGCGGACGGTGATCCCCGACCGGAAGGCGGCGACGTACGACGTGCGCGACGTCGTGCGGGCTTTGTGTGACGACGGCGAGTTCCGGGAGCTCTGGCCCCGGTGGGCGGGGCAGGTCGTGACCGCGTTCGGCCGGATGGGCGGGTTGCCGGTCGGGTTCGTGGCGAACCAGCCCCGGATACTGGCGGGGACGCTCGACATCGTGGCGTCGCAGAAGGCCGCTCGCTTCGTCCGCCTGTGCGACGCCTTCAACGTGCCGATCGTCAGCCTGGTCGACACGCCGGGGTTCCTGCCCGGGAAGGACTTGGAGTGGCGGGGGATGATCCGGCACGGGGCCGAACTGGCCTTTGCGTACGCGCAGGCCACCGTTCCCCGACTGTGCCTGATCATGCGGAAGGCGTTCGGCGGCGCCTACATCGTCATGGACTCCCGGGGGATCGGCAACGACGTCTGTCTGGCCTGGCCGGGGGCCGAGGTGGCGGTGATGGGGGCGTCGGGGGCGGTGCAGATCTTGAACCGGGGTTTGGAGCCGGGCGCCCGGGCGGACCGGGAGACGGCCTACGAGGAGGCCTATTTGAACCCCTGGCCTGCGTCGGAGCGTGGGCTCGTCGACGAGGTCATCGACCCGGCAGAGAGTCGCATCGCTCTGTGCGCCGTGTTGCGCCAGCTCGCGACAAAACGGGAGTTCGTTGTCGGGCGAAAGCACGATTCCGGCCCGCAATAGGTCTTCACGCTGGGATGATGCGGATTGTCACCAATTCGTAACGATCCTGAGGTGCATTCGACGCCGAACTCGGTAACAGATCGGGCATGATCAGCGATGTGGTCCCCCCCACAGACGACTCCCTTTTCGTCCTCGAGTCGTGCCACAGCACCTGGATCTTCGACTCGGACCGCATGCGCTTCCGGCGCGTCCTGAAGGGCCTGGCTCTCGACGCGCCGTCGGCCACAACCGCATGGCGCGCGTACTACGGGCTCGAGATCGACCCGATTTCGGAGTCTTTCGTCGTCATGTTGAACCCTGAGGGCACGCGGCTGCTCCGCTCGTGGCGGCACGTGGAGCACTGCCCCCAGTGCGGCGGGAACCAGACCGCCGAGTTGTCGCTCGACGACCTGCGGAGCGCCTCACTGGCCTGACGCGCTCCGACGCCGACGAGTAGGCCTTTACTTCTTTTTGCGTCTTGCCGATGTGTCCCGTCGCGTCCGGACCGCGGCCGTCAGAGCTGGATGACGTGAACGGCGGAGAGAAGCAGCAGCGTCAGCGTGACCGCGAACGCAACGACGATCACCAGTGTCAGGGGCCGTGAGACCGCGGGACGAGGCCAACGGGTCCTCAGTCCGTGGGCGCCGGCGCGTCCGCGGATGAAATCCTCCGTCGCGTCGGCGTCGTCCGTGGCCAGGACGAAGCGGTGACGCCGCCGGCGGTTGCGCTCGACGACGACCATCACGACGCCGTCCTTGCCGTCGGGGAGGACCGACCGTTCGACCGGCGCCATCTCCACCAGGTCGGACCAGTCGCAGTCCCAGACCAACTCGCCGTCGGCCTTGTCGAGTTCCAGGCCGCTCACCCGGAAGGTGAGCCGGAGATGGGGCACCGCGACCTGGCCATCGGCGCCCGCAGTCAAGAGGTAGACGTCGGGTACGGTCCACGCCTCCTCTTCGGCCATATGACCAGAAGACGCTACTGCCACTGGCGGCGCACGAAGGAGGCATAGGGCTTTGCCATGCGTGGCGGGAGGAGGGGTGGGTCACGGCGCGTGACGCGGAGCATGGCGGCATCGACGGAGGGCACGGGGCGGAACGCGGCGGCCGGGATGCGCCGGACGACCTCGAACGACCACCACGGCGCCCAGGTCGTCGACAGCAACGTCGACGGTGGCATGACGGCGCGTTTGCGTGCCACCTCCCACTGCACGATCAGGTCGGCCCGTAGGAGGCACGAGTCCGGTTCATCGAGCAGATGGCGGAGAATCGCCGTGGTGGCGCCGAACGGGAGCGAACCGATGACGCGGAACGGCCGGCGCGGCATGCGGTAATCGAGAGCGTCGCAACGGACAACCCTGACCCCGTTGTCGAGGCCCCGCCGTCCCATCTCGCGGCGCAGGGACGCGGCCCACTGCGGGTCCTTTTCGAGCGCGACGACCTGGACGCCACGCCGGGCGAGGGCGTAGGTCAGCGCGCCGCGTCCGGCGCCTATCTCGACGACGAGGTCGCCTGCGACGAAAGTCGCGGCGTTGACGAGCTGGTCGGCCTGCTCAGGCGGGAGGAAGTTCTGTCCGAGACTGCGTCGCTGCTCGTCCCGCTGCGTCCGCTTGTCCGCGGACACGGACCATCACCGAGACACCCATAGGACACCATTGTGCACCGGGACACGGGACTGGCGCTACGGGAGTACGCGTAGCGGCGTCGGTCAGTTCAGGACTGGTCCTGCGGCGGCGGCAGGAGGTCCCGCCATCCGTGCCGCCGTTCGCGCCGGTCCGCCCGTTCGAGCTCGCGCTCGACGTCGGACCACATCATCGGCTCGGAGTCCTTACCGGCCCGGTCGGCCGATTCGGCCCGTGTCATGACGACGAAAGCCACGGTCCAGAGCACGGCGATGGTCCCGAGCTTCGCCACGAACCCCGAAAGCTGCTGGTCGAGCAGGGGGGACATGGAGATCACCTTTCCCGAGTGCGCATAGGCGGGGTAGAGGGGATGCCGGGCGAAGATCCACACGATCGAGAGGAAGCTCGGCACGATCGACTGCACGATCAGGTAGGCCCCCCGTCCCAGCGCCGACAGTTTCGGGGCCCCGGGCAACTCGTGCAGAACGGGTGCCCAGAGGACGAAGCCGGCCCCGAGCACGATGAGCTCGAGCACTACCTGCGCGACCGACGAGCGGGCGGCCCAGTTCACGGCGCCGGTCGTCAGCGTGGCCACCGCCACCACCGTCACGATTGCGATCGCCGGGACGGGACGGACGACCACCCGCAGGACAGCGTCCACCGGCGTCGGTCTCGTAAGACGAACCAACAGAGGCCGCGGCGTCCCCAGCACCAACAGAGGCGGCACCGCCAGCATGAGCAGCAGCCGTTGGAGCACCAATGCGATCAGCAGCCAGTGCGCCGCCAGGTCGGCGAGTGGCCACGTCACCGAGGCGCCCAACAGCACCGCGCCGGTGATGAAGAGGAACTTCTCTCGTCCCGTGGAGGGCCACCGGGATTCCGACTTCGACGTCAGCCATAGGTACCCGGCGATCAGGGCCACGACCGCGAGTAGCCACACGACGTGCAGATGCCAGTCGAAGGGGTGCCCCGGCCCAGCAACGGCGGACACGGCGGAAACGGCGGTCAGCACGTGACGGACGTCCCGGCGGGTGTCTTAGGCTCGTGCCGATGGCCACCGCCCCCCCGGTCCCGACCCCGTCCACCACGAAATTGGACAGGCTCGAGCGCGTCACCGACCTCGTCCTGGTCCTGCTCGAGACGCAGCAACCCCTGACGCTCGATGCGATCGCGCACCAGGTCCCCGGCTACCCCGCCGAACACGCGGCCCGGCGTCAGGCCTTCGAACGCGACAAGCGCCTCTTGAGGGACGAAGGTATCCCGGTCCTCACCGAACGACTCCCGGGCAACGAGCAGTACGGGTACCGGATCGACCGCGACCAGTTCTATCTGCCCGACCTCGCCCTCGAACCGGACGAGCAGGTCGCGCTGCACCTCGCCGTCGCCGGCGTCCACCTGGGCGATCCTAGTGGGAGGGATGCGCTGCTGAAGTTGGGTGCATCCGGCCTCGGCGACGTCCGGCCCATCGCGTCGATCGTCCCCACGCCGGCGCTCATTGACCTCTTCGAGGCCGTGCGCACGAAAGCCACCGCGGCGTTCTCGTACCGCACGGGCCGCGATCGTCGCGTCGCCCCGCTCGGGCTGTGGTTCCGCTTCGGCCATTGGTACCTCGTCGCGTGGGACCTCGACAGCACGGCGGTGCGCACCTTCCGCGTCGACCGGATCGAGGGGGACGTCACGCGGGGAGAAGCGGGCAGTGCCGAGGGCGTCGTGCCCGAGGGCGAGGGCGCGGTTGACATCGAGGCGGCGCTCCCCGACGAGCCGTGGGACACCGAGGCGGCGAACCCCGTCGAGATGCGCATCCTCGTCGACGCGCTCGAGGCCCGCCGCGTCGCCGATCAGGTCGGTGAGGACAAGGTCGTCGCCCGACACGACGACGGCAGCATCGAGCTCGTCCTCGGCGTGTCGTCGTTCGTCTCGATCCGCTCGTGGGTCCTCGGCCTCGCCGACCACGCCACGGTGCTCGAGCCCGAGGCGTTCAGGGACGAGCTCGTCGCGTGGTTGACCGCGCTCACCGAGACACCGGCTGCGGCGGAGACCGACGAGGAGAAAGAGACGGGCGGCGGTTCGGGTCGGGCGGAGGCGGCGGAGGCCGCCGCGTCGGATGAGGGCAGAACCGGGGCGGCGGGCGCACTTCGTTCTGCGCCAGGAGCCGAGACGAGCCGGCGGTTACGGAGGTTGTTGGCCGTGATCGGGTGGCTGGCGCAGGTGGGGGAGGCGCCGATCGCCGAGGTGTCGAAGCGGTTCGGGATGAGTGAGCAGGAGTTGGTGGCCGAGTTGGAGCTGGCGGCGTGCTGCGGGACGCCGCCGTATACGCCGGACACGCTCATGGAGATCGAGGTGTCGGAGACGTCGGTGCGGGCGTTCCTCCCCAAGGAGTACGGGCGGCCGCGGCCGCTCACGCCGGCGGAGGGGTTCGCGGTGGCGGCGTCGGCGCGCTTGTTGCTGGCGGTGCCCGGCTCGGACGACGACGCGCTGCGGCGGGCGCTGGCGAAGCTGGACGCCGCGTTGGGCGTACGGGCGGCGGTCGGCTTGGACGTGGACGCGCCGGAGTTTTTGGGTGCGGTACGGGGGGCGACCGAGGCGGGACGGTCGGTCGAGATCGAGTACCTGTCGGGGTCGAGGGACGAGCTGACCACGCGGGTGGTCGATCCCGCGCAGGTCATCACGATCGACGGGCACTGGTACTTGGACGGGTGGTGTCATCGAGCAGGGGACATGCGGCGGTTCCGGGTGGACCGGATCAATGCGGTGCGGGACGCGCCGGACGGTGACGGCGGTGGTGCGGCGGGGGCGGGGCCGCAGCGGGCCCGGCCGTTGGAGGAGATGTTCGTGCCCGGCCCGGGCGCCGTCGAGGTGCACGTGCGGCTGGGTCCTTCGGCCCAATGGGTGCCCGAGTCGGTGCCGGTCCGGAAGGTGACCTACGACGGGGACGGGAGGCTGACCGACGTGGTCCTGGACGTGTCGGGGTTCGCGTGGTTCGAGCGGCTGTTGCTCCAGCTGGGGCCCGCGGCGCGGGTGGTGCGGCCGGCGGAGCTGACGGGGTTGGCGGCGGACGCCGCCAGGCGGGTGCTGGCGCGCTATCAGTAGCGGTCGGACCGGTAGGTTGCCGGGAATGAGCCAGGTCAACGACTTCAATACCGGGATCATCGAAGAGTTCCGGTCCAACCACGGCGTGGTCGGCGGCCCCTTCGAGGGTGCGCCGCTCGTGCTCCTGACGACGACGGGGGCGAAGTCCGGTAAGCAGCGGACGAACCCTCTGGCGACGCTGCCCGAGGACGGCCGTTTGTACGTCTTCGCGTCGAAGGGCGGGGCTCCGACGAACCCGGACTGGTATTACAACGTGGTCGCGCATCCAGAGGTCGAGGTGGAGTACGGGGACGAGAAATTCGCCGCCGTCGCCCACGTCCTGACCGGGGACGAGCGTGACCGTGTGTTCGCGGCGCAGGTGGTGCGGATGCCCGGGTTCGGTGAGTACCAGGAACGCACCGGGGGACGGGTGATCCCCGTCGTGGAGTTGCGCCGGGCGGGATAGGGCCGCCGACCGTTCGGTCGGTGATGCTGACGCTGACGCTGTGGCAGGGCGATGCTGGGCATACGGCGGATCGGCGCAGGCCGGGCTGACTACTACCTGGCCGACCTGGCGGCGGAATTGCCGGCGCCATCTCTGCGCCGGGATGCGGCCCGCTGGATCGGGGCGGCCGTCGGCGACCTGGGGCTGGACGGCGCTGCCGGACCGGTCGACCCGACGCAGTTTCGTTCGTTGTTGGACGGTAGGCATCCAGGCACGGGCCGCCCTTTGCCACTGCCGGCGGCCGGAGCCCGGCGGGTGGCGGGCTACGACCTGACGTTCAGCGCGCCCAAGTCGGTGAGCGTCGTCTTCGCACTGGGTGGGGAAGAGGTGGCGCGAGCGGTGGTGGCGGCGCACACGCAGGCGGTGGCGGGCGGGTTCCAGTATCTCGAGGAGCACGGGTTGGGCGCGACGCGGTGGCGCAGTGAGGAGCGGGAGCGCGAGGTCATCGCCACTTCCGGGTTCTCTGGCGCGCAATTCACCCACGGCGTCAACCGGAACCTCGACCCGCACCTGCACAGCCACTTGGTCGTCGTCAACGCTGTCCACGGTGTGGACGGGCGCTGGAGTGCGTGCGACGGGCGAGGGCTCGACGCGCATCGGGCGGCGGCGGGCGGCGTCTACGAGGCCAACCTGCGGCAGGCGCTGACGTCGACGCTCGGAGTGGGATGGGACGCGCCAACCGGTCCTGGCCGTACGTCCGAGATCGCCGGCGTGCCGCCGTCGGTGTTGGGCGAGTTCTCGTCGAGAGGTGCCGATGTGCGGATGCACGCGTTCTCAATGGGGGCGCGCTCGGCCCGCGGCCGGCACGTGGCGTGGGCGGCGACGCGGCCCGCGAAGGTGACCGGGCACTCTTACGACGAGCTCACCGTGGAGTGGCGACGCCGGGCCGGTGAGGCGGGTCCCGGGCTCGAGCTGGACGGGCGGACGCACGACCTTGCTGCTGGTCGTGGCTCGTATGACGAGCACCGGTTCGCCGGGGTGATCGCCGCGACGCCGCACGGCGGGGCGCATCGCCGAGACGTGGTTGCGGCCTTCGCCGGCTCGGCTCGGGACGGCGTCCCGGCGGGCTCGCTCGAACGGGTGACCGATCTGTGGGTGCCGGACACACGGATCGGGGTGGCCGAGACGCTCACATCCCGGCGATCGGTGCTCCCGGGGAACCACCACCTGCGGGCGCTGGGTCCGCGACCGGTCGATCCTGCCGGCCACGAGACGTGGCTGACGGCGGCCCGTGCGATCGACGTGTATCGGCAGCGGTGGGGGATCGAGCGGGCGGCCGAGCCGCTCGGCACCGATCGCGGGTTGTCGTCGCTGCCGCCGGCCCGACTGGCCGACCACCTACGCGTGGCGCGCCAACTCGATGCGGCGCGGCTGCGGCTCGGCCGGCGGGCGCCTGCAGAGATGGAGCTCGGGTTGGGACGGTGACGGACCCGCTTCCCGCTTCCCGCTCACCGGCCGAGGCCCGGTGGGTCCCTCTCGGCGGTCGTGCGGGTTCGTGCTCGACCGATCAGGTCGCGCCAGGGCGGCCACGCGTGCGCCGGGGTCAGCCTGACTGCAGTGACGTCCTTGTCCGGACCGAGGAGGAGCGCGGAACCGGGCACGCCGCGGGATACGGCATCGACGGGAAGGCGCGGCTGTCGTGACGGGCTCATCGAGGTCGACGGCCTGATGCGCCCCCAGTGGTCCACCGAACGGCTGATGGTGGTCGAGACGACGTCGCGGTCACCCGCGAGCGCGCTCAGGTCGCGCAGTGTCGCCGTGTCCGCAATGCCGGGGAGCACCACTGTCGTGCCGAACAACGAGAGAAAGCCGTCGGCCGCCTGGCCCCAGCGCGTGCGGGCTTGTGACAGATCCTGCAGGCAGGCGAGCACCAAAAGACCCTGGCCTGCGCCTTCGCTGACCAGGGCCGGCAGGTCGGGGACGGGGGCGATATTGGCAACCTCGTCGAGCGCAAGGAGGGTCGGCGGTCCTTCGTGGCCGTCGCGGGAGCGGGCATAGGTGGCGTCGCGCACATCGCCGATGGTCGCGACGACGAGTGGTGCGAACTGGCGCTGACGCCGTCCCGCCGAGCAGAGATAGAGGGTGTTCGGCCCCGAGCAAAATGCGTCGACATCCAGCGGCGGGATCGTCGTCGATGCCATGGCGGATGCGGTGCGATACGCGGCGAGCACGCCGGACGCGGTGGACCAGATGCCCGACTGCTCCCTGGGATCGGTCGCCACGATCCCGGCGAGCAGGTCCGTGGCGGCCTCATCGTGCCCAGGGTGCGAGTCGAGGAGCTCGAGAGCCGGGGTGCCATCGTGACGGTCGATCCAGCGGAGTACGTCCCGCATCGGGTGCTCTCCCAGCGCGGCGGCGTGGATCAGGGTCGAAAGCAGGGCACTGGCGCGCTCGGACCAATGGTGTTCGCCACTCCGCAGGCCGTGCAGCCTCGTGGCACCGACCATGGCGTCCGCGGTCACGACAGCGGCGTCCCACGACCTCGCAGTGGTCAACGGTGACCAGCCGACGCGTTCGACGCCGGGCGGACAATCAACTTCTCCGCTCGGGTCGTAGAGGAACGCCCGCCCTTCACTCGAGCGCGACGGAGCTGTCGCCCGCATCACGTCCGGCTTTGTGGACGTCGAGACCACCGGTCCGTCCGACACCAAAATATTGGGGATGACCAGGGAAGATGTCTTCCCCGAGCGCGGTGGTCCGAGCACGAGCGTGGATCGCTGCGCGCCTGCCCATAACCACCCTTGGGCGCCCTCTCCAACATAGATGCTGTGACGCGCAAAACGGTGGATCTCATGCAACGCGACCGTGGAACGTACGAACGAATCAGTACGTTCCACGCGGAATGCGTTTTGCATTGGTGAACAGAAAATTTTCCATTTTTATATTCGTTAAACGCGGCAATGCGCGAACGTCTGACATGTCACACATATGCAGCATGAGGATCGTTTTCGTGCCTAGAACGGTCTCTAACGAAACTCAGCAGCGAAACAAAAATGACCCGCGCGTTCAAGAATGCTTGACCTGAGCATGTTGACAACAGAAGAATGGGTATTACCCGACGTGTGAGGGAGGGTTGACATGTGCTGCGACACGACGTGTGGCGCGCAAAAGCGAAGGATGTCGGATCGCTCATTGCGCGCCTGGCGTCCAGTCGCTGTGCGCCGGCTCGATGTCGCATGTTGGGGAAACAAGGCGGCGTGGTGTGGTGTGGAGGCGATGACGTCTCCACGGATCTCCATCCGTCAGCAATGACAATGAAACCGGTGCGGCAGTGCGCACGGCGTGGGGCGTCGGTCCTCGACGTGGCGCAGGCTTCACCTCTATGCAGTGACCATGCTCCTAGGGAGGTGCACCTGTGGCAGTAGCCGCGAAGAGAAGGGCCCCGGCCAGAAAGGCCGCAAAAAAGCGGGCTCCCGCAAAGAAAGCAGCCAAGCGCACTACGCGTAAGGCTGTGAAGCGGGCTCCGGCACGGAAGGCAGCAAAGCGGACCACGAAGAAGCGGTCCGTGAAGCGGGCTCCGGCTCGGAAGGCAGCGAAGCGGACCACGAAGAAGCGGTCCGTGAAGCGGGCTCCGGCCAAGAAGGCTGCGAAGAAGCGGCGTTCAGCGGCCAAGAGGGCTCCGGCCAAGAAGGCTGCGAAGAAGCGGCGTTCAACGGCGAAGCGGGCTCCGGCCAAGAAGGCTGCGAAGAAGCGGCGTTCAACGGCCAAGCGCGCTCCGGCCAAGAAGGCTGCGAAGCGGCGCCCGGCGAAGCGGCGTGCTGCGAAGAAGAGCGCGCCCGCCAAGAGGGTGGCTCGTCCTCGCGCTCGCAAGGCGGCGCGTCGGCGCTAGTAGCCAAGTTCCGCTTGGAACGTGTGAGACCGGGGGCCTTCGGGCCCCCGGCTCCGCGTCTACGGGGTTTCAGGTGCGCTCGAGCTCTTCGACGTCGGCGGGCCAGTCGACGTCATAGGCCAAGTCGGGGTCGCGGACCACACGGACGGCGAGGCCGAGACGCGTGGCCTCGGCGCGGTGGGCGCGGAAGGATCCCGATCCGTACGCGAAACGGAAGTCGCTTTGCGCCGGCAGGCGCAGGACGTTTGTGCCGTCGTCCTTGCGGTCCGGCACCAGGGTGACGCCGTCAAAGGGCGACAGGGTCCCGAGGCCGTGCGCGCGAGGCAGGTCGCCGTGCGCAATGGTCACCCATCTCGCACCTGACGCTGCAAGCCGATCGACGCCTGCGCGCACCGCCCGGTTGAGTCCCTGCCCGGGCTCCCACAGGACGGTGGCGCCCTGGTCGGCCGCCCAGACGGCCACGTCTTCGTCGTCGCACACGACCGCGACGGGTAGGGGGTCCGAGGCGGCCACGACGTGTGCCGCCATGGTGCGAACGAGCCGCTCCCGTTCTGATCCCGAGAGGACCCGATCGAGGCGTCGCTTGGCCTGGTGGAAGGCTTTGACGGGTATGAGGACGACCTCGGCCCCGATGCGCATGTCCTCGACGGCCGGCGTGTTCGCCCTCAACACCGAGACAGTGTACGGGTGCCCGCAGGGTGCGCCGCGGGGCCGCCGTAGTCTTTTGGCATGAACAGCGACAGGGTGGCGGTGGTCGGCGCTGGATCGTGGGGCACAGCCGTGGCGGCCCTCATCGGCGCCACGCATCCGACCTCTCTCTGGGTGCGATCACCGGACCTCGCGACGTCGATGCTCGACACGCGTGAGAACAGTTCGTATCTCGCCGGGGTCACACTTCCCGAGGGCCTGAGGGTGACCTCTTCGCTGGCGGAGGCGCTCGAAGGAGTGAGCATCGTCTTCATGGCCGTGCCCTCCCATGGTTTCCGCGCCGTGCTCGGCGATGTGGCGCCCTTGGCGGGCAACGTCGAGGCAGTCGTCAGCCTTTCGAAGGGCATTGAGATCGGCACCAATCTCCGCATGTCGCAGGTCGTCGCCGAGCTGTTGCCCGACGTGGCCGCCGGGGTGCTGACCGGCCCGAACCTGGCCCGCGAGGTCGCCGCGGGCCATCCCGCCGCGTGCGTGGTGGCGCTGCCGGACGAGGAGCTGGCGTGCCGGGTGCAGACCCTCGTCCACACGAAGACGTTCCGGGCCTATACGGGGACCGACGTCGTCGGCTGTGAGATCGCGGGCGCAACAAAGAACGTGATGGCGATCGCCGCCGGCATCAGCGATGGCCTCGGTCTGGGCGACAACACGCGCGCCGTGCTCATCACCCGGGGCCTCGCCGAGCTGGGCCGCCTGGGCGTGACCTTGGGAGGCAAGGTGCTCACGTTCGGCGGCCTCGCCGGGGTGGGCGACCTCGTGGCGACCTGCGCCAGCCCAAAAAGCCGCAACCGGACGGTCGGGTTCGCTCTGGGAGAGGGTCGGTCCCTCGAGGAGATCGTTAGCGGGATGCACATGGTGGCGGAAGGAGTGAAGAGCGCCGGACCGCTGGTCGGGCTCGCCAGCGCCGCCGGCGTCGAGATGCCGATCGCCGAGCAGGTCGATGCCATCGTCGAAGGGCGCTGCTCGCCCTCAGAGGCACTGATGTCGCTCATGGGACGGCCCTCACGGCCTGAGTGGGACGAGGCGCTCTTGCGGGGTCTGCCGACGTGACCGGACTGTTCCAGAGCTTCGAGCAGCCGTCGGGACAAGTGGACGAGGCGAGGCGCGCGGCTGCGTTGGTGCGCATCAAGGAGCTCCTGGTCATGCGCGGGGCGACGGAGGCAGAAATCGACCGAGCCGTCGACGACGGCGTCATCGACCTCTTCGTGGCGGATCGCATGCTCGTGCCGTCGAGGCGCCGTTACACGAGGATGGAAGTGTCCGAGCTCACGGGGGTGCCGATCGACAAGCTCGAGCGCTTCTGGCGGGCGTTGGGCTTCCCGGGGGTGGACGACGACGACACGGTGTTCACCGACCTGGACCTCGAGGCGGTCCGCATCTATCAGGGCCTGCAGGCCCTGGGCGCGGCGGACGTCGACACGTCCGTGCAGCTGGCCCGGGTGATGGGCTCATCGATGGCGCGGATCGCCGAGGCCGAACTCGGCACCGGCAACTTGATCAGCAACGAGGTCGACCCCGTCATCTCTGCTGACGCCTTCGCCAGTGTGGCCGACGTGACCATCTCGGGAGTGGCACGGCTCCTCGAGTTCGTGTGGCGACGGCAGGTGGCGGCGGGCATCCAGCGCAACATGCTGCTGCGCAGCCACGGTCTCAGCCCGGGACAGAGTCCCGAGATGGCGGTCGGGTTCGCCGACATGGTCGGGTTCACCCTTCTCAGCCAGCACATCACCGACGAGGAGTTGGCGGCCGTCGTGCGGCGGTTCGAGGAGATCTCGCACGACATCGTGACCAACGCCCGGGGGAGGGTGGTCAAGATGATCGGCGACGAGGTCATGTTCGTCGTCGACAGCGCCGCCGACGCCGCCCGGATCGGGCTCGGCCTGGCCGACGCGTATGCCGACGACGACCTCTTGTCCGACGTCCGGGTGGGTCTGGCGTTCGGGCCGGTGCTCCCCCGAGATGGCGATTACTTCGGTCCCACTGTCAATCTGGCCCATCGCATCGTCAACATCGGGAACCCCGGCACGGTGCTGATGTCCGACGAATTCCACACGGCACTCGAGGAGGAGGCCCCGGACGAGTTCACGGGCAAGCCTCTGCGGCCGAGGTTGCTGAAGGACCTGGGGCGGGTGCAGCTCTGGTGGTGTGGCCGGACCGGGGAGGAGACCGACGGTGCGGGTGTCGCCGCCGACCGCCGCCGCAACGTCCGCTGGGAGCGTCTCAGCGAGGTCCTGCGCGACCTCGAAGAGCTCCGGGGCGTCGGCGAGCGGCTGTTGACCGCGAACAGACCAGAGGAATCAGTCGGCGCGCAGTCGGGCAGTGGCGATGCCGAAGGGACGTAACACGAAAAACCCTTCGAACGGTTCCTGCGGGTAGCCGCGGAGGTCGACCAGCCAGCCGGATCGTCCTGGGATCGACACGGTGGTGACTTCGGGTCGAGGGTTGTAGACACGGAGCTCGAGCGTGCCGGCCACCCGGTGGAGTGCGCTGACCTCTGCACCGTCGACGGTCAGTTCGGTTCCCGTCGCGGGTCGGGTGCCGCCGCCAAGGCTGGCGGTGGTCTCGAGCGGCAGAAGCATGTCGTCGGCCAACGCGTAGGGATCCTCGCAGTCGACCGCCAGGGCGTAGCGCAGCGTCACCCGCTTCCCGCGCATCTGGAGGCCCTCCACCGGGGTCATCGGCCCGGCGGGGAACGGCCGGTACGCCATGCCGAGACGCGACAGCATCCCCGTCGAGCGCAAGACGGTGAGCGCGATCGTCTTGGCCGTCCCGTCCTCGATGTCGATCAGCTCGTACTCGCAGACGCCCTCGTGCGCCACGGTCAGTCGCCCGGCCGACACGAACCGATGTGCCGGGGCCGTCGGCAGGCCGTATTCGTCCACTCGCCCTTCCGCGGTGAGGCCCCTCGTCACAACCGTGAACGCACTCTCCGCGTGTGATTCGGTCGCCGGCTCGGGGAGCGGCAGGTGCACGCGCAGGCGGTGGTCACCGCTGGGGTTGACGAAACTGGTCGTGACCCTGACAGTCGGCTCGTCGGCCCGTACCTCCAAATCCGTCTCGACCTCGACGAGGTGCTCGCCCACCCGCGCCTGGGAGGAGCCGTCCACGTGGTCGGGCCAGGCGTAGGCGGCGGTGATCCGCACCCGGGCGCGGACGGGGCCGCGCTCGCTGACCAGGACCTCGACCGAGCGAGGCGCATCGACGAACGAGTCCTGGCCCGGAGGCGAATAGTTATAAGAGTCGCCGAGGTCCCCGCCGTCGACGAGCAACCCGTAACCGGCGACGCCGTTCAGAGCGAAAGTCCCCGTGGCGTGATCGACATCCACCCGAACGAGACCGTTGCTGAGCTGCGTCGGCCCGCCGTCGGTCTCGGTCACTTCGACCGGGTGTTCCAGCGGCGCCGGGGCGAAAGCTGCCCATCCGTACCCGGGCACGTCGGTGGTCCGGGCCACGATGCGCCGGGTCGCCGGCTGGTCCATTGCCACGCGCACGCTCATGTCGGGGCGGGCGCCGAGTTTGGTGAAGACCTCCTGCTTCGCCTCCGCGATGGGCACGTTCGGCTTCTCCTCCGTGCCGACGGCGATGGTGATGTCGAGCCCCTCCTCGGTGTCGGCGATCCGGACGTCGTGGATCCAGGCGTCGTCGCTGATCCGGGGACCCTGCAGCATGCCCAGCATGGTGCGGACGGTGTTGGCGTCGAGCAGCATCGAGCCCGGAAGGCCGGCGCGCTCCGACAAGACCTGGACGCTGTCGGGAGCCGGTCCATCCGCCGGGACGACGAGCTCGACGACGCCGCCGCGTGTGCGCGCCGAGGGGTTGAGCACCGACGGACCGGGCTCGGAGAGCGAGCGGGCGAACGACTTCACGGCACGGTCGGCCAAGCCGGCACCGATCGTCCGGGCTTCGGCGTACCGGTGCAGCACGGCATCGACGACGTCGTCGACGGAGCACCCGCAGATGGAGTCGTGCGCCGAGTTGCGCACCATCTCGCGCCAGGCGATGTTCAGCAGCGCCGACGGATACGCCTCAGCCGGCTGGAACAGCGCAGCGAGTGGCTCGGCGCGGCGCTCGAGCTCGCGTTCGGCCAGGGCACCCTGGCGCTTCACGTCCACGCGGTTCGAGGTGACGCCCATGAGCATGTTGGCCCGGTAGCCGGACCGAAGTTCGCCGTGCACCGTCGTGAGACCGTCGGTCGACTTGCGGGCCAGATACCGCGGGAGCGACGTGACCTCGAATTGCAGTTCGTCCTGGAGGTCATTTGCTTCGGCCACGACGCGACCCAGGAACGGCTGCGGCATCAGGTGGTCCGACCCGTTCATGTAGAGCAGGTCGCCGTGCACGAACTCCTCACCCACCTCTTCGAGGTGGTCGTGCGTCCGGCGCACGAGCGCCTTGGCGTCGTCGGGGAGCGCGGCGCCGTTGCCGTACCCGACGGGCAGGTACTCGGCGCGGACAGACGAACCATCGGGCGCCTCCCAGACGAATCCACTCGTGGTCACCTGCGAGGGCACGCCGCGCCACACCACGGTGTCGGTGAACCCGCCCAAGCGCAGGATCTGCGGCATCTGCGCGATGTGCCCGAACATGTCCGGCAGGTAGCCGACGTCCATGACGCCGCCGAACGCGGCGCCCCGCTCCACGCCCATCTGCAGGTTCCGCACGATGGTCTCGCCCGAGGAGAGGAATTCGTCCATCAGGATGTACCAAGGCCCCATGCTCACCCGGCCGGCGGCGGCGAGCGCCCGCAAGCGGGCCTCGTTCTCGGGCCGGACCTCGAGGTAGTCGTCGACCACCGCCATCTGTCCGTCGAGCATGAAGTAGGGGTAACTCGCGTCGCTCTCGAGCAGTGGGATCAGCGTGTCGATCAACTCCACCAGGTTGAGGCGAAAGTCCTGGTAGGACTTGTACCATTCCCGGTCCCAATGAGTGTGCGGAACGATGGCAATCCGGCGAGCGGTCATGATCCTCAGACTATGACGTGCGGTCGTCGGCGGTGAGGGCGCTCGTCCCACCCGGCCGGTGGCCCGAAGATGCGCATCGGCAACCCAGCGGAACGCTCGTCGACCGCTGGTTGGCGCACTGGCAGGATGATCCATTCCGGCCCGTGCTGGTCGACGGGTCGGAGCCCGAGCGCACCGTCGACGGGGGCCGCCTGCTGCAGCGGACGGCCGACCTCGCCGCTGTCCTGGCAGAGCACGGCGTGGCTCCGGGGACCCGCGTGGCGTGGTGCGCCCGGGCCGGGCTCGAGTCCGTCGAAACGTTGCTCGCCGTGCTTCGTGCCGGCGCCGTCCTGGTGCCGGTCAATCCGGCGTCGACGCCGGCGGAGATCCAGCACTTCGTGAACGACGCCGGACCGGTTGTCGCCATTGCCGACCAGCCCTACGTGTTCGGGTTGTTGATCCCTGCCCTGTCGGTCGCCGAGTTGGCTGACGCAACTCCCGCCGACCCGTCCTCTGTCCTTCCCGAGACGCGACCGACGGACGACGCGCTCATCGTCTACACGTCGGGGACCACGGGTGTCCCGAAGGGAGCCGTGCACACCCACGCGTCGCTCCGCGCCGGAGTCGACGCGCTGCTGGCCGCGTGGGGTTGGCGACGGGAGGACCGGCTGATTCTGACCCTGCCTCTGTTCCACGTCCACGGGTTGGTCGCCGGCGTGTTCGGCACGCTCACCGCTGGCGCGACCGCCACGGTCTTCGACCGGTTCGACGAGCAGAAGGTCCTCGGCGCCTGTGCCGAGAACACCATGTTCTTCGGCGTTCCGACGATGTACCACCGGCTGGAGGCCACGGGTCAGGCTCGAACGCTGTCCCGACTGCGCCTGTGCGTGTCGGGCTCGGCCCCCCTGGCGGCGGAGCTCTGGCATCGCCTGGCCGACCACGGCGTCGAGGTGCTGGAGCGATACGGGATGACCGAGACGCTCCTGACCCTGTCGAATCCATTGGAAGGGGAGCGCCGGCCCGGAGCCGTCGGATTTCCCCTCCCCGGCGTCGAGGCCGCGGTCGATGACCCCGACGAGGACGGCGTTGGCGAGCTGGTCGTACGCGGCGCGCCCTTGTGCCGCGGGTACTGGGGGCGTCCGGACCCGACGACGACGGACGGCTGGTTCGCCACAGGCGACCTGGTGTCGGTTTCCGACGACGGGTATGTCACGATCCGCGGGCGGCGGACCGAGCTGATCATCACGGGTGGCCACAACGTGTATCCCGCCGAGGTGGAGGCCGTGCTGGCCCGCCACCCCGGTGTACGCGAGGTGGCGGTCGTCGGCATCCTGTCGACGGAGTGGGGTGAGACGGTGGAGGCGTTCGTCGTCGGCGACCCCGACCTCGAATCACTCGACGACCTGGCGACCCGGGAGTTGGCCTCGTTCAAACGGCCACGTCGGGTGCACATCGTCGAGGCGCTGCCGCGGAACGCGCTGGGCAAGGTGGTCCGGGGCCAGCTCCGGTCACCCTGATCCGGGCCGGAGTCCGAACGCGGGCCTGAGGTAGCGTGACGCCATGGCGACGTTTCTCATGCTGTCGACCGTGGGGCCCGACGGTGCGGCGACCCTCACCGAGAACCCGGACCGCCTCAAGGCTGTGAACGCCGAGGTGGAAGCAATGGGCGTCAAGGTCATCGCCCAGTGGGCCCTCCTCGGGCCCTACGACTTCTGCACGGTCCTCGACGCGCCGGATGAGCCCACCATGGCGCGCGTCGCGCTGGTGCTCGGCTCCCGGGGCACGCTCAAGACGCTCACGCTGTCGGCGATCCCGATCGATGAGTACATCGAGACGGTGTTGAGGTCGAAGTCGGAGAAGGGCTGACGCCTCGTTCGTGCCTGCAGCGCCCACAGGGTCTCCGACGTCAATGCCACCAGAAACCCTGACGCTTGCGCTCCCGTCGTACGTCGTCGCGGGAGAAGAGGTCACCGAGGATGCTCCCGTCGGAGAGACGGCGAATGCGGTACCCGTCAGGTGTGGACTCGGCGACCTCGAAGCCCCGTACCCAGGTCCCCTGATAACGGTTGCGCACGTCGACCTTGGTCCCGGGCGCAAGCGGGGACCGTGCGTTCAGATCGAGTACTTGCCCCCCGCCGTCGCTCACGGCCCCCATCGTATTGACGGGCACCAACACGGTCGAAGCCGGAGCCGGACCGGGTGGGCCGAGTGACGGTCTGCGATCCAGACCTGAAGGAAGAGCGCCGACTCCGGCGTGAGGGTCACGAGTGGGTGGCGGGACTCGACGAGGTGGGTCGCGGCGCATGGGCCGGCCCGCTCACCGTCGGGGTCGCCGTCGTCCGACCTCGCGTCCAGCTCCGCTCCGTCCCGGCCTGGCTGCGCGACTCGAAGATGTTGAGCGAGGCCCGCCGGGAGGAGATCTTCGGAGCGGTCAGCAAGTGGTGCGAGGCATGGTCGGTGGGCCACGCGACATCGAAGGAATGCGACGAGTGGGGCATGACCGAAGCGCTGCGGGTCGCCGCGCAGAGGGCACTCGCGGGCCTTGGCCAGACACCCGATGCCCTCCTGATCGACGGGCCCGTGAACCTGTTGCGACAGGGCCAGCTGGAAGCCGAGCCCTTCGAGGGGGTGGTACGGCCGATCGTCGATGGCGACGCCCGCTGCGTGTCCGTTGCCGCCGCGTCCGTGCTGGCCAAAGTCGTCCGGGATCGCATCATGCGGGAAGAGGCGGACCACTTCCCGGTGTACGCCTTCGAACGCAACAAGGGCTACCCGTCATTGGTCCACCAGACCGCGCTCCGCGGCTACGGCCCGTCGGCCATCCACCGGCGCAGTTGGGCCTTCGTCCGGGACCTGCCGTGGTGCGGCCAGCCCTGGTTCGGGCGGCGGTCAGACGACGGAGGAGACCTCAGCGAAATGACAGGCGACGGGATGGCCCTGTCCCCGGTCGATCAGGGCCGGCTCTTCGGTGGCGCAGATCTCCTGTGCCTTCCAGCATCTGGTGCGGAAGCGGCAACCGGAGGGGGGTGACTGCGGGCTCGGCACGTCGCCCTCGAGCACGATGTGCTTGCGGGCGCGTTCGGCCCGCGGGTCCGGAATGGGCACCGCGGAGAGCAGCGCCTGGGTGTAGGGGTGCGCCGGCCGCCCGTAGACGTCCTTGCGGTCGCCGATCTCGACGATCTTGCCGAGATACATGACGGCCACCCGGTCTGAGATGTGGCGGACCACGGACAAGTCGTGCGCGATGAAGAGGTAGGCGACCCCGAGCTCGTTCTGCAGGTCTTCGAGCAGGTTGACGACCCCGGCCTGGATGGAGACGTCGAGCGCGGAGACCGGCTCGTCCATGACGAGCAGCTTGGGCTGGAGTACGAGCGCCCGGGCGATCCCCACCCGTTGGCGCTGACCACCCGAGAACTCGTTCGGATAGCGGTTGGCGTGGTAGGGCTCGAGACCGACGACCTTGAGCATCTCGGCGACCCGGCGCTGTTGCGCCGCGCGGTCGCCGATCCCGTGGATCTGGAGCGGCTCGGCAATCGCCTCGCCGACAGGCAGCCGAGGGTCCAAAGAGGCGAACGGGTCCTGGAAGACGACCTGGATCAGTCGGCGCATCTTGCGCATCTCAGTGGAGTCGAGCTCCGTCAGTTCCGTCCCGTCGAAGCGGACGGAGCCCGACGTTGGCTTGATCAGCTGGAGCACTGAGCGGCCCGTCGTCGATTTTCCGCAGCCGGACTCACCGACCAGGCCCAGGGTCTCGCCCGGCGCGATGGAGAACGAGACACCCGACACGGCTTGGACCTCGCCGATCTGGCGACGAAAGAGCCCGCCGGCGCGTACTGGGAAGTGCTTGAACAGCTGGTCCACCTCCAACAGCGCCGGCTTCGCGGCCGCGGGGGGTGTCGGGGCCTGCACCGATGGCACCGTCATGCGATCACGTTGTCGATCACACCGTCGGAGAACACCTTGCCGTGGTCGCCGCGCCCGACCTCGACCGCGAAGTGGCAGGCCGCCTGGTGCTCACCGGCTTCGGAGGTGACGGACTCCACCACGATCAGGTCCGGTTCGGTCGTGGTGCAGACCTCCTGGGCCAAGGGGCAGCGTGGGGCGAAGGGGCAGCCGACACGATCACCCACCATCGACGGGGGAGCGCCGGGTATTTGGCGCAACCGCTCGTTGCCGGCGCTGTCGACCCGCGGCAGCGACCCGAGCAGGCCGAGCGTGTAGGGCATCGAGGGACGGTAGAAGACGTCCTCGGCCGTGCCGATTTCGACCGGTCGCCCCCCGTACATGACCATCACACGGTCGGCCAGACCGGCGATCACGCCGAGGTCATGGGTAATGAGGAGGAGGGACGCCCCGGTCTCTTCCATGGCCGTCCGCAGAGAGTTGAGCACCTGTGCCTGGACCGTCACGTCGAGGGCGGTGGTCGGCTCGTCCGCGAGGATCACGTCGGGGTCGTTCGCCATGGCGATGGCAATGACGGCCCGCTGCCGCATGCCCCCCGAGAACTCGTGCGGGAAATTGTCGATTCGCTCGGCGGGGTTCGGGATGCCCACTTTCGCCAGGAGGTCGATGGCGCGTTCTCGAGCTTCGTCCTTGGTCACGTCCTGGTGCGCCAGCACGGCTTCAGAGATCTGCCACCCGATGGTGTAGACGGGGTTCAGCGACGTCATCGGGTCCTGGAAGATCATGGCGATCCCGGTGCCGCGAACGGATGTCATCTCCTTCTCCCGGCGACCGAGCAACTCGTCACCCTTGAAGCGGATCGAGCCGCGCACCTGCGCGCTCTTCGGAAGCAAGCCCATGCAGGCCAGCGCGGTGACGGACTTCCCGGACCCCGATTCGCCGACGATGCCGAGCACCTCGCCCGGCGTGAGCTCCAGGTCGACGCCCCGCACCGCGTGGACGACCCCGTCTTTCGTGGGGAAGTCGACCTCGAGCCGTTCGACCAGCAGGACGGGGTCAACCACTCAGGCCCTGACCCGGCTCTTCTTGGGGTCGAACGCTTCACGCAGGCCGTCGCCGATCAGGAAGATCGAGAGGATGAGGATGATCAGGAAGACGACGGGGAAGACGAACAACCACCACTCGGTCGTGGCGGAGTCCTGCCCCTGGTTGACCAGCAGACCGAGCGAGACCTGAGGCGGCTGGACCCCCAGTCCGAGGAACGAGAGCGTCGACTCGAAGATGATGCTCAACGCGACCGTCAAAGTGGCGTTGACGATGATCGGCCCGACGGCGTTCGGCAGCATGTGCTTGACGATGATCCGGCGGTTGGTGGCACCGAGCGCGCGCGAAGCTTCGACGAAGTCGCGTTCTCGGAGCGAGAGGAAGTCTGCTCGCACGAGTCGTGCGACATAGGTCCACGAGAGCAGTCCGATGATGACGGCGAGCCCCAGCCAGTTGCTCGACTGCTTCGCCAGCTTGTTCGACAAGAGG
>DASXBZ010000071.1:0-6897 GCA_036491435.1 Acidimicrobiales bacterium | reverse complement strand
ACGAGCACGGAGAGGTCGGGCACCACGCCGGCGGCGCCCCACGACACCAGCGAGCGCAGCGCGTCGAGGTCGAGGCCGCGTCCGTAGCCCTGGTAGGCGATGGTCGAGGCCGAGAAGCGGTCGGTGACCACCCAGTCGCCGGCGGTCAACGCCGGCTCAATCACCCGCGCCACGTGCTCGGCCCGGTCCGCCGCCATCAGGAGGGCCTCGGCGCGGACGGACAACGGCGGCGCGTCGGGCGCCAGCAGCAGCTCGCGCAGCCGGGCCCCCACGGGCGTCGCCCCCGGCTCGTGGGTGAGCCGGGCGCCGAGCGCATCGGCCAGCGCCCGGGCCTGGGTCGACTTGCCGCTGCCGTCGATGCCCTCGAGCGCGAGGAGGCGGCCGCGCGCGCGGGCGCCGGGCACCCCGGGCACCTCAGAACGGTTCGGTCGGCGTCTGCGGGATGCCGGCGGCCTTCTTCGCCGCGGCCTTCTTGGCCGGCGCCTTCTTCGCCGCGGCCTTCTTCTTGGCCGGCGCCTTCTTGGCGGCCGCCTTCTTCTTGCGCGTGGACGGCCCCGCCGCGCGGCGCTCGGCCAGCAGGTCCGAGGCCCGCTCGATGTCGATCGACTCCACCGAGTCGCCCTTGCGCAGGCTGGCGTTGGTGGTGCCGTCGGTCACGTACGGCCCGAAGCGTCCTTCCCTCACGACGACGGGCAGGTTGGTGGACGCATCGGTGCCGAGCTCGCGCAGCGGCGCCGCCGCCGCCCCCCGGCCGCGGCGCTGCTTGGGCTGGGCGAAGAGGGCCTGCGCCTCGTCCACCGTCACGGTGAGCAGCTGCTCCTCGCTGCCGAGGCTGCGCGTGTCGGACCCGCGCTTGAGATACGGGCCGAAGCGCCCGTTGTGCGCCACGATCTCCTCTCCCGTCGACGGATCGGTGCCGACCGTGCGCGGGATGCGCAAGAGCTCCAGCGCCTGCTCGAGCGTCAGCGTGGCCGGGTCCATGGAGGCGAAGAGCGACGCCGTCCGCGGCTTCTCCCCGCCGTCATTCACCGCACCGACCTGGACGTAGGGCCCGAAGCGACCCGCCTTCACCTGGATCTCGAGGCCGGTCGCCGGGTCCGACCCGAGCACGCGGTCGTTGGACGGCGCCGCCAGGATCTCCTCGGCCCGCTCGATCGTCAGCTCGTCGGGGGCGAGGTCCTCGGGGATCGATGCCCTGTCCTCCCCTCGCTGCAGGTACGGCCCGTAGCGCCCCACGCGCGCCACGATCTGCCCGCCGTCGCTGCCGACCCCGATGGGGATGGAGTTGATCTCGCGCGCGTCGATCTCCTCGAGGTGCGCCGCCACGGTCGCCTTCAGTCCGAGCGTGTCGACCTCGGTCCCGTCGCTCGCCATGGCGCCGGGGGCGTCGCTGCCGAAGTAGAAGCGCGTCAGCCACGGCAACGACTCCTCGCTGCCCGCGGCGATCTCGTCGAGGTCGTCCTCCATGGCGGCGGTGAAGCCGTAGTCGACCAGGTTGGCGAAGTAGCGCTCGAGCAGGCCGACCACCGCGAAGGCGGTGAAGCTGGGCACGAGGGCGGTGCCCTTCTTCCACACGTAGCCGCGGTCGAGGATGGTGGCGATGACGCTGGCGTAGGTGGACGGCCGGCCCACGCCCAGCTCCTCCATCGCCTTGACGAGGGAGGCCTCGGTGTAGCGCGCCGGCGGCTGCGTCGTATGGTCCTTGGCCTCGAACGCGCTCCCCTCGACCACGTCGCCCTCCGCCAGCGGCGGCAGCACGACCTCGCGGTCGGCCAGCTCCGCCTCGGGGTCGTCCTCGCCCTCCACGTAGGCGCGCAGGAAGCCCGGGAAGGTGATGACCCGCCCGCTCGCCGAGAACTCCGCTTCTTGGCCCGCCGCCGGGCCCTCGGGCACGGTGGCGGTCAGGCGGAGTTGCGCGCTGGTGCCGGTGGCGTCGTTCATCTGGGAGTCCACCGTGCGCTTCCAGATCAGCTCGTACAGGCGGAGCTCGTCCCCCGACAGGTCGCGGGAGGCCGCCTCGGGTGTGCGGAACGTCTCGCCGGCCGGCCGGATGGCTTCGTGGGCCTCCTGCGCGTTCTTCACCTTGCGCTCGTAGCGGCGCGGTGCGTCGGGCACGTAGGTGTCGCCGTACATCTCGCGTGCCTGCGTGCGGGCCGCGCCGAGCGCCTCGTCCGACAGCGTGGTCGAGTCGGTGCGCATGTAGGTGATGTAGCCCTGCTCGTAGAGGCGCTGGGCCACCTGCATGGCCCGCTGCGCGCTGAAGCGCAGCTTGCGCCCGGCCTCCTGCTGCAGGGTCGAGGTCATGAACGGTGCCGCCGGCGAGCGCCGGAAGGGTCGCTCGGTGACCGAGCTGACGGTGAAGCTGCGGCCGGTGAGGGCGGCCGCCACCGAGGTCGCCTCCTCGCCGCCCAGGACCCGCACCTGCGCCCGGCCGGTCTGCTCGCCGCTCTCGTCGAAGTCCTTCCCGGTGGCGATGGTGGTCCCGCCCAGCGCGACCAGGGTGGCCCCGAAGCCCGCGGGGGCCGCGGCGTTGGTGAAGGTGCCGTCGATGTCCCACCACGTGGCGGAGCGGAAGCGCATGCGTGACCGTTCGCGTTCGACGACCATGCGGGTGGCCACGCTCTGCACGCGGCCGGCGGACAACCTCGGCATCACCTTGCGCCAGAGCACTGGCGACACCTCGTAGCCGTAGAGACGGTCGAGGATGCGCCGCGCCTCCTGGGCGTCGACCAGACGGCGGTCGAGTTCGCGCCACTCGTCGACGGCGCGCGCGATCGCGGCGGGTGTGATCTCGTGGAAGACCATCCGTTTGACGGGCACGGTCGGCGACAACACCTCGGAGAGGTGCCACGCGATGGACTCGCCTTCTCGGTCCTCGTCGGTCGCGAGGTAGAGCTCGTCCGCGTTCTTCAAGAGCTTCTTGAGGTTGGCGACGACCGACTTCTTCGGTGCCGACACGACGTAGAGCGGCTTGAACCCGTTGTCGACGTCCACGCCGAGGCGTGCCCACGACTCGCCCTTGTACGCCGCGGGCACCTCGTCGGCGCCGCGTGGCAGGTCGCGGATGTGTCCCACGGAGGACTCCACGACGAAGTCGGGGCCCAGCATGCCGCTGATGGTCCGCGCCTTGGCGGGCGACTCGACGATGACGAGGGCCTTACCCATGGCACACCACGCGAGGCAGCGACGGGGACGAGAAATCGAGGGGCATGGTCAGGTCAGAGTGCGGGTCCGATACCCCGCCTGTCAAGGGCAGGCCGGGCCGAACGGCCGCTCCACGGGGCAACTTCGCTGCCTGTGACCAGGTCAATCGGCGGACGCCACCGCCGCTGCCGCGGGCGCCGAATCCTCGGCCGCTGCGTCCATCGCCTGGGGGGCCCGCTTGGAATAGGCGAGCGCCCCGAGCAGGACCACCAGCGAGATGGCGGCGATGG
This sequence comes from Acidimicrobiales bacterium, assembly GCA_036491435.1. Lineage (GTDB taxonomy): Bacteria > Actinomycetota > Acidimicrobiia > Acidimicrobiales > RAAP-2 > Bog-473. The sequence goes on along the minus strand of DASXBZ010000071.1, from coordinate 3,463 downwards.
CGTAGCGCGCCCCGTTGTTGTGCCGCAGCGTGATCACCGCGGGCAGGATCAACAAGGAAACCAGGTTCATCACCTTGATCATCGGGTTGAGCGCCGGTCCCGCCGTGTCCTTGAACGGGTCACCGACGGTGTCGCCGATGACGGCGGCCTTGTGCGCCTCCGAGCCTTTGCCACCTTCGTTCCCGTCCTCGATGAACTTCTTCGCGTTGTCCCACGCGCCACCGCTGTTCGACAGCGTGTTGGCCAGCAATTGGCCCGTCAGGATGGTGCCGGCCAGAAATGCGCCCAGCGCGAAGTAGTTGATGCCGAAGCCGATGATCACCGGAGTCAGGATGGCCAGCAAGGCCGGCGTCGCCAGCTCGCGCTGTGCCGCCGCCGTGCAAATGCTGATGACCCGCCCGTATTCGGGCTTCTCGGTGTAGGTCATGATGCCGGGGTGCTCACGGAACTGCCGCCGCACCTCGAGCACGACCGTCCCCGCCGAGCGTCCGACCGCCCGGATCGCGAGCGACGAGAAGAGAAATCCGATCGACCCCCCGATCAGCAGGCCGATGAAGGTCTTCGGGTTGGACACGTTGATCTGGGTGAAGGGTGACACGAGAAGCTGGTTGGCGCGCAGATGGAGGTTCAGCTGCGTGTTGATGGTCTCGATGAAGGCGGAGAACAACGCCACGGCGGCGATGACGGCCGAGCCGATGGCCACGCCCTTGGTGATGGCCTTGGTCGTGTTGCCCACGGCGTCGAGGCTCACCATGACCCGCTCCGCCTCGCCGGTGAACTCGCCGGACATCTCCGCGATGCCGGCTGCGTTGTCGGACACCGGACCGAAGCTGTCCTCGGAGACCACCATGCCCGCAGTGGCGAGCAGGCCGATTCCGATGAGCGCGATCAGGTAGAAGGTGAACTCGATATTGCCCCCGCCCAGCCCGATGGCGACCCCGATGGCTATGGCGATGGCGATGATCGCCCACACCGAGGACTCGAGGCCGATGGAGAAGCCCGAGAGCACGGTCGTCGCCGGACCGGTGCGAGCCGATTGCGCGATCTCGTGCACGGGGCTGCGTTCGGTGGAGGTGAACTGTTCCGTGATCTGGCTGGCCACCAGGGACAGGACGACGCCGGTCACCACGGCCCAGAAGACCTTGAGGTCGTGCACGTAGTACTGCGCCACCAACAGGGTGCCGACGACGGTGAGCCCGGCCGCCAGCCAGAACCCGCGGTTGATCGCCGGAAGCGCATTGCGGTCCGACCGGCGGGCCCGCACGGCCAGGACGCCGATGATCGAGGCGAAGATCCCCAAGGCGGGGACGATGAGCGGAAAGAGCACCGCCGGCGTCGGGTTCTTGTGGATGGAGGTGAAGGCGGAGTAGCCGAGGATGAGCGACGAGATGATCGTGATCTCGTAGGACTCGAACAGGTCGGCCGCCATGCCGGCGCAGTCGCCGACGTTGTCCCCCACGTTGTCGGCGATGGTGGCGGCGTTACGCGGGTCGTCCTCGGGGATGCCCGCCTCGACCTTGCCGACAAGGTCGGCACCCACGTCCGCCGCCTTGGTGAAGATGCCGCCGCCGACACGCATGAAGAGCGCGAGGAGGGAGGCGCCGAAGGCGAAGCCGATCAGCACGGCCGTGGCCGAGTTCTGGAAGATGAGGACGATGGCGGTGGCGCCCGCCAGGCCCAGGCCGACGCACAGCATGCCGGTCACGGCCCCCGTGCGGAAGGCGACGTTGAGCGCCTGCGCCATGCCGCCGCCCTTGGCGGCCGCGGCGGCCGTCCGCACGTTGCCGCGTACCGCGATGCTCATGCCGATGAACCCGGTCAGGCCGGAGAACGCCGCACCGAACAGGAAGCAGATCACGCGGTAGAGGCCGTCCTGCTGGAAGGTGAGCGCGACGCCGCCGTCGGGCTTCACGACCTTGGTGGCCGTGAAGAAGATGAGGATGGCCAGCGGGATGATGATCATGACGATGGCCCGGAACTGCCGGGCCAGGAACGCCTGCGCGCCCTCCTGGACGGCCTGGGCGATCTCCTTCATCTTGACCGTGCCCTGGTCGAACCCCAGCACGTTGCGGGCGAGCAGGAGGCCGGCGCCGATGCCGACGATGCCGGCCACGAGGCAGATGTAGAGCCAGGTCTTGTCAGCCCCGCTGAGGTGGAAGGCCTGGTAGCCGCCCTCGGCTGCGAGCAGATTGATCATTCCGGGTGCGCCCTTTCTCGTTCCTCCCCGCCCGGCGGGGAGAGGGCAGGGTGCCCTGGTCCCCCGGGTGCGGCAGCGCTCGGCACCACGGCGGTCGATCTCGTGATCCCGGGCCGAGGGCGCGCCGGGGAGGACGCGCCCGACGCCGGGCCGGGGGGCACGTTAGCGACTGGCGCACCCAGCGGCAAGATCGGCGCCCGGGGCTGCGGGGACCCGCTCGCACCGGTCTATGGCACAAAGGTTCTGGTTTTGCGCCGGAACGTGAACGAAAGGCGCCCTCAAGGGGTGATCGCGACACCGACCTGATGGAGGTGTCGTATGGGACTGCGGGGACCAAAGCCGCTGCCCGACTCTGTGCTTCGCCCGGCGCTCGAGGCCCATGCCAAGGGGGCGACGCTGAAGGAGGCGGCGGCGCTGGTCGGCGTCTCGGCCACGACGGTGTACAAGCGCCTGCGTCAGGATCCACGCTACGAGGTCCGAGGAGCCGGAGGCGCCCCCAAGGCCTCCGCCGCGGCGGTCGAGCGCGCCCTGCTGGCGGTTGCCAAAGGCGCCACGGCCAAAGAGGCGGGGAAGCAGGCGGGCATCGGCACATCCACCGTTCTGCGCTACGCGCGCGAAGAAGCTGTCGTCATGCTGCGAGAACGACGACATCGATCAGGTTCGCTCAGCCTCGACGAGCGTGAGGAGATCCGGGTGGGCATCTGTCGCGGCGAGTGCGATGCCGCCATCGCTCGGCGCCTCGGGCGTCACCGAGGCACCATCGGACGCGAGATCCGAGCCAACGGCGGGCGGGCGGCCTATCGGGCCTATCGGGCCCACGCCCGGGCCGACGAGGCGGCCCTTCGACCCAAGGCGCACTGGAGCGAGGCGCGCCCGTGGCTCTGGGAAGAAGTCCAGGACCTGCTGCGGGTGCGCTGTCGGCCCGAACAGATCGCCGCTCGACTGCGCCGGGACCACCCCGACGAGCCACAGTGGTGGGTGTCGCACGAGTCGATCTACCAGGCGATCTTCGTCCAGGCCAAAGGTGAGCTGAAAAAGGAGCTGGCCAAGTGCCTGCGCTCGGGGCGGGCCAATCGCCGGCCCCATCGCCGCAGTGCACACAACCTGAGCGGCGCGGCGCGCATCGTGGGCATGGTCAACATCTCAGAGCGCCCCGCCGAGGTGGCCGACCGCGCCGTGCCCGGGCACTGGGAGGGGGACCTCATCACCGGCAGATACCACCGCTCGGTCGTGGCCACCTTGGTCGAGCGCACGACGCGCCTGGGC